>CAJGCZ010000109.1 GCA_904501975.1 uncultured Akkermansia sp. | reverse complement strand
CGGCAGCAGGGCGAGGAGTTGCTCCAGCTCCGCAGCCTGCAACAGGGGCTCGCCACCGGTGAGCACCAAGCCGGGGCTGTTGTAGCTGCGGATGCGCTCCGCGAGCTGCTGCGGTGTCAGCTCCACCCCGGGGGCCCAGCTGTGCTTGGTATCGTAGATTCCCGGAAAAGCCACACTATGTTTTATAAAAACATTGAACTATGTATCAATTAGACAAATTGGCGCATAGTGGCAATTTAATACCCAACACTATAATTGAAGTCACTTCGATTTCTGTAACTCATTCAATTTACGCGATTGCAAATTTTCGACATAGTGACAGTGCGGGAATGTACGATACCTTGGAAGACTGGGAATCACTGAAGGGCAACATAACAAAATGTAACGCCGACATACCCATTGAAATTAAAGGCATAGCTGGCTACCCGGTCTGATTACCATCTTCAGCATACTTGGCTCACAGCGGATTAAATCCGCTGTGAGCTAAAGATTTAAGGACGAGGCAGGAATAACATAAACCCCACATTCTGCAGAGTGTGAGTCCTCATCGATCCGGAATAACAAACATGTATTTTTGAAGATAAAAGGCAATGCGAAAAGATAACCATCTGATTTCAAATATACAATCTCATCATTATCCGGAGAGATATAAGCATATATTTTTTCGGAGGTAGAAGACTCCACCAAGAGCAATACGCCACGAGCTAACGCTTGGGGTGTGTGAATAGCATCTTTATAATGGGCGTATTTCTTCTTAATGTTATAAGGGAGGTTCTGTTTTTTCTCTATGGCGCCTTTGTCATTAACAAAAAAAACAGTCCAGCGATTTTGTATCAAACCTTCTTGTTTTTCACCAGAAGCTTCAGAAAGCCACAAAAAAACGCACCTGTCAGAGGACAGAATACAAGAATATCTTCGCAGCGTTTTATTTTCTACTGAGTCCAAAACAGTAATATCATTTTCATGAACAGATACCAGCTCATTTTCTTGGGCTCTGTATATTTTTCCATACATGACAACATCACATACCTCGCGTTCACTGCCACTGGGAAACTTTGTATAGCAAGGCTCATCTACATATTGATTTCCAAATGTTTTTGCTACAGGATACAATTCATCCGGGAAAGGTTCACCTTCTTTCCACTCAAAACGCCATCTTGATGCCAAACAGTGGCCGTCCACAGAATGGAAATCCCAATTTTCGTGCAAATCACTGATAGCCAACTCTCGCGGCAGCATGCATACTTTTCCCAAATCTATACCGGAAACTCGGGCGTGCATCCAATGCCCACAATAACTGCCACCATACACATTGCAAGCATCATCTTTCTCTAAGAGTGTTACTTTCTTCGTTTCAGGATAAACAACGTATATACTACAAGGTTCCTTTTCACTGAACGCATACACAATATAGTCA
This sequence comes from uncultured Akkermansia sp., assembly GCA_904501975.1. Classification (GTDB taxonomy): domain Bacteria; phylum Verrucomicrobiota; class Verrucomicrobiia; order Verrucomicrobiales; family Akkermansiaceae; genus Akkermansia. The sequence continues at coordinate 775 of CAJGCZ010000109.1, read as the reverse complement.
ATGCCCGGAGTATAGAACATGTAAGGGCAGTACATTATTCCTGTTTCTCCAACGGGAATAAATTGAGCATTACTCAAATTGATTACAGGGGGCTTTTCATTACTTGCAAATGTATGGCCAAAGCAAAGCAGCATGATAAAGCACAAAAGATTAAGAAATCTGCCTCCTCTAATCATTTTATCAAAACAAGGCATATATTTTAGCGTGTTCATCATTAAAATAGGCGTTCCGGTAGTTGCTTTTATTGAAAAAGTTTTGCGTGTGCGTATTTTTTGAAACGAGGGGGAAATAAAACACTCAAACACCCGGGGTATCGTTCCAGAGGGCGATGTGGAGGCGGTCGCCGAAGCGGACACGGTGGCGGAGGCAGAGCTGCGCCACGGGGAGGCGAGCAGCGGAGAGCTGCGTGATATTGGTAGCGCAGGGCATGAGGATGATGCGCTCTCGCGGGAGCTGCAGAGCGGCGATGGGCTGCCAATCCTCCTCCGCCTGAACAACGAACTTGAACCACGCGCGCTGCGTGGCGCAGAAGGCGGCCAGCACCTGCGGACAAAGGCTGAGCGCGGCGTCATTGCCGGAGTGCGCGAGCTTGGGGGAGACATTCCACTGGTTCACGCGCTCCGCCAGGGCGGGCGTGGGGGCAAGGGTGCCGTTGGTCTCCACCTCCACATACATATCCGCCGGCAGCAGGGCGAGGAGTTGCTCCAGCTCCGCAGCCTGCAACAGGGGCTCGCCACCGGTGAGCACCAAGCCGGGGCTGTTGTAGCTGCGGATG
>CAJGCZ010000108.1 GCA_904501975.1 uncultured Akkermansia sp. | reverse complement strand
ATATTGAAGCCTCACATTATGCCACCCCTAACGGGGTTCCAAAATATTTTTTCATCTTTCCCGGGGTTACGCTGCTGCGCAGCTACACCCCGGGCTACCATATACCGCCCCTCACACCGGGGCTCTCGAATTCCGTTCGCTGCGCTCACATCAATGAACCCCACAAATTGCTATTTGTGGGGCTATCAACTAAAAACTTTAACAGAGCCAATTGTAAATCCCTGTTCGTCCTTCGGAATTCGTATCTCGCACCTTCACTCTCCTTTTCCGAGGAGAAGCAGCAGGGTAATTTCCGGCGGGCAGAAGGCGCGGAAAGGGAGTTGGCTGAGGCCTAAGCCACGCGATATGTAAAGCGGGGTGCCGGCGGCGCCGGTCTTGAGGCCGCTGCGCGTATGGGAGGGCGACCAATACGGCAAGGACGCCAAGGGATACCCGCCCGGCATGCACACCTGCCCGCCATGAGTGTGGCCGGCAACGGTAACATCTGCCCAAAGCGGGCGCCTCAAAAAATAAAACGGGCTGTGGCAGGCTGCCAACAAGGGCTTATCCTGCGGCATAGCCCCACGGCTAAAGCGCTTTTGCAGCGTGCGCTTTACGTAAAAAGGCTCCTTGCCGGATGTCTCCATGCAAAATGCCGCACCACGCAGCACAAGCGATTGCCCATTAGGAAAGCGCAGTTCGCGGTCCTTTCCCTCCAAGTTCACCATGCCAAGGGCGGTCAGTTCTCGGCGCAGTTGAAATCCGCGGCGGCCGCGGTCGTGGTTACCGCACACAAAATAGACCGGGCAGCGGGCTACCAGCGGGGCGAGACGGCGCGCCAGCTCTTGCGGGGGCATTCCGCTGCCGTGGTGCAAGGCATTAAAATAGTCTCCCAGCAACAGGATAGCCTGCGGCTGCAGGGCCAGAGTGCGCTGCACAATCGCATCCACCCAAGCGCCATCATAGCGCCCGGCATGCAAATCTGATAAAACAGCTATGCGCGCCGGGGCACCCCCTGCCGGCCAATGAGGCAAGTGCACCGGCACCTGCTCTACCGTTAAGCGACGGGCCGGCAGTATAAAGATGAAGGCCACCGCCAGCAGTGCCAACACTGCCGACACGGCAACCAACATCACACGGCGCAGCACTCGCTTCATGTGCGTGTTTGCAGCGTTGGGCGCATCAGGCTATGACAACCGATACAGGGCAGTGATCCGAGCCGGTGACATCCGGATGAATAACGGCCTCTTGTACGCGCGGCATCAGAGCCTCGCTCACGCAGAAGTAATCAATACGCCAGCCTACGTTCCTGGCACGTGCGCCGCCACGGAAGCTCCACCACGAGTAGGCATCCTTGGTATCGGGGTGCAAGTGGCGGAAGGTATCGATAAAGCCGGCTCCGAGCAACTGAGTAAAGCCCTCGCGCTCCTCATCCGAGAAACCGGCGCTGAAGTGGTTAGCATCGGGGCGGGCGAGGTCTATCTCTTGGTGAGCCACATTCAAATCGCCACAGAAAACAACGGGCTTCTTTTCTGCCAAACCGCTCACGTAAGCACGGAAGGCGGCATCCCACTCTTGGCGGTACGGCAAGCGTGCCAGCTCATTCTGCGAATTGGGTGTGTAGCAGTTCACCAGGTAAAAATCCTCAAACTCCATGGTTGCCACGCGCCCCTCGGTATCATGCTCTGCCATGCCGATACCGGTGCTCACGCTCAGCGGTGCCACGCGAGACAATATTAACACACCGGAATAACCGGGACGCTGTGCCGGGTTCCACACCGCATGCGGCCAGCTAGCCAGCCACAAATCGGCCACCTGCTCGGGCTTAGCCTTAATCTCTTGCAGGCACAGAACATCCGGAGCCAAAGCATCCATTTTCTCCGCCAGCCCCTTACCCAGCGTGGCGCGTAATCCATTCACATTCCAGCTTACCAGTTTCATACCCACTCATTCTACTCCCCACCCGCTGCGCTGTCAAAACAAATGTCTGTTAATAATCATTCTAAGTTTGTCAGCGCCCCATTTTTGTCCCTTATTCCCTCTTTAACCTCCCTTTTTTTATCTATTTTCAAAAAAAATGATAAATTCTTTCATTTAAGGCTTGCCAAGCTTCGTAATTTCGTGTATATTCTCTGCACGCCTTAACGGCAAACCACATGGCAGGGTAGCTCAGTGGTAGAGCAGAGGACTCATAAGCCTTTGGTCGGGTGTTCAAATCACCTCCCTGCTATTATGGGAGCGGTCGTAACCAAGAAAAAATGGTAACGACCGCTCCTTTTTTGTGCCT
>CAJGCZ010000107.1 GCA_904501975.1 uncultured Akkermansia sp. | reverse complement strand
CCGATTTTAATCCCGGTCACGACATTTGTTCCAGAGGCAACGGTAGACAGCCCATGGTCAGGTGCGGCATTCGCCAACACGAGTGTCTGGGCAACCTTGATGTCCGTGGGGTTGTCGCGGGGGATGTAACCTTTCATGGAGACATCGGTCTGGTCATCGTAGAAAATGATGCCGACTTTCTTACCACGATAGTCTCGCTGTACTTTGCTGTCCGGCTTATAGTCGATGTCCTGCGATTCCAACAGGATGCCCTGCTGGTCTTCATCGAACCCGAATACGCCGACTGTTCCGATAATTGTAGCCATAATATATTGTCGGCGTGTCAAAAAACTTGATTCATGTCGTATTGGCTAGTATAATGTTAACATGAACAATGCTGAGATAACTCCAAAATCTATAAAAGTCCACATTTTTGAAAATTTCGGCACAGACGAAAAAGCCGCGAATTTGAGAGAAGGTGTTATGTTCAATAAGCTTCTATCTGCTTTGGAAATAGAAAACTCTTTATTTGAGATAATGGATAGAAACGACGCTATTGCTAAGATTGCTGTTGCTGGCAAAACTTTTTCAAAATATGATATTAACATTATACACTGGAGCGGCCACGGAAATTTAAATGGTGTTCGACTCTCTTCCGGAGAGAAATTAATCTGGGAGGAATTCGCAGAGCTCTTTTATAGTATTGCGGAGCATGAAAGAGAAAAAATGGTTCTTTGCTTATCTTCTTGTGAAGGAGCAGGAGCATCAATTCTTGAAAGTATGCTTCCAGGAAGAATATACGGACACCTTATCGCCCCGTCTCGTAAGATTGGGTGGAATGAGGCTGCGGTTGCTTATACGAACTTTTATTACTCTATACTAAACCAGCATCTTAACATTGGAGATGCTGTATCTTGGATGAATACAAGCATATTTTCCAATGATTCTAATGTGCCATTTCTTTATTTTAATGGGAAGATACAAAAAATGAAATACAAATCAGATATTCCTGTTTATAAGGCAATGCTAAAGATGATAGAAAAGGAATATCCTTCTTATATCAATATTTATAATGATTAGATACCTGTTATTTCGATATATGGCGATTAAAATTGCACCACCACCCGAAAGGTGGAGGTTTGGATAAAATCGTTATCCATCGTTTGTGGTTCTTCGATGCTCTGCAGACTCAGGCTGTACAGAATGAAATCAGCCGCCATGCCGTTGATTGCCTCGCGGGTGGTCTTTTTGCCCAGCAGAGCGCAGAGCGTGGAGAATTGCTCTCGCATGGATGTTTCCTCTTCTTCCAGAGCGGCACTATGCAGAGCGAGTGTCAACGAGCATTCCCATGTGTTGTTGCCGGTTATCAATTCGTCATCGGCTAAGCAGCTCAGCAGAACATAGGGCGTGTTAAGCTCGCCATTGCTGATAGGGGTATGAATGGCTAAGCCCGGCTTGGCTTCCATCAGGAAGCGGCGTGTCGTCTCGGTAAGGGAGTGTGTGTTCATCGGATTGATTTGATGAGCTTCCGTTTCAATGCCCGTAGGTTTCCGTCAAATCCACGTTCCACCTTATCTAGCACGAATGCAGCCCGGCGCATGGTCATGGCTTCATTGTACGGGACGGAGTTGGTTAAGATGATGGTGATGCGATCTCGTTTGCGAGTGATACGGCATGCGCCCTCACTTGTTCCGTGGCGTTTTACCCATGCAGGGATGCGTGTTGCCTTGAGTTCGTCTGCTGCGGCATTCCAACCTGCGGCTTCTCGCCCTAAGCTTTTCTTTTTCTTGGCAAGCATTCGGCGAAGAGAAGCATCACTTTGGTAGCCCTTTTTCGTGATTCGATGCGTTTCAAAGTGAAGCGTTACTCGGTTAGTCCATTCGCTTTTAACAGCAGAGGGATTTTTGCTCAGCACCATAGGCATGGTGTTGCGAACCGCCTGAGTCGTGAAGCGCTTGGCTCCCTCAGTCAGAGCTTCTTCCAGCGACTTCTGCCCCAATATAGCAAACTTGGCGAGCTTGCGGTCGAGGGATGCTGAATTGATGGTTACTGTTGCAGACATTCCAGAGAGATGAATGGGGTTGATTTCTTGACGCTCATGCTCTCAATCCGAAAGCTCACGCCCTCGTAATAGAGCAAGTCGCCCACCGCCGGGGTGGACGACAGGTCGCTTCGCCGGACTCTCACCGACAGGGAGCGGGAGGGAGAGAACCCTCCCAGCTCCAGCTCCGCTGCCAGCGAGCCCTCGTTGACCAATGCCGGTATTCGTTTCCTGCCGATGCTGATGTAGTCAGGTAAATCCTGATGAATGCTCAGGAAAT
>CAJGCZ010000106.1 GCA_904501975.1 uncultured Akkermansia sp. | reverse complement strand
TGTGTTCCGCGCTTAAAGCGCGGGCGGCAGCTTATGCTGAGCTTTGCTATCTTTGCGCCGTAAGGCGCGGAACTCACAAATTCGTATGTCGGAATTCGTCCCTCGTACTTCTACAAACTTCCATTTATCAACGGAAAAGTTTTACAGAGCAGCCTCAATAAAATGGGCCTTCACTCAGCGTTTTATCATGGAATATGCACTGGTAACCAGCATAAAAGGGCATAGAAATCACCAAGCTACCGCAACTCAACACAAACACCGGCACATCCACCCCCACTGCAAGCACAGCCGCCAATGGCCATTTATATAGGGCATGGGCCGATACAGAGGGTTTCACCCCGCTTATATCAACGGTTATCTCCCCCTGTTTCGTTTTGCAGATACGGTCAGCATGCCCGTTCGGCGTGTATGTTTTATTCATAACCCACCCGGCTTTCAACTTTCTGTGCAAAATAGGTACGGGTACAGCCGCAGCCTCATCCCAATCATCAGCCTCAATATAAGGGGCAGCTTCTTTGGGTGGATCCGGCAGCGTTATGCCAAGCAAAAGTTCAGCATCTTTCGGCGACAAAAGAAAGTAAAAAGTCTCGGTATAGGCGTCTTCATCCAGTGGCAATTCATACTCTCGCACACTGCCTGACAGTGGTATTACCAGCCCCAAGGGAGCCTTCTTATCTCGGGCAAACGTCACACTCACCGGAAAATAAACACAGTCCCCCCGGCGATAGCAATATGGAGCAGCAGGCTCTTGTTTCTCCGTGCGGTAAATGGTGCTTTCATACATGGCAAGCGAGGTGAGCGTCAAGACACCGCAAGACGGCACCCCTGCCACTGCAGCAAGAGCGCATAAACTAAGCCACCCCTTTTTCATCACTCAAAGAGTGAGAGCAGAGCATCTGCAGCTTTGCCGGCAGCACCGCCATGGCCCAGCATGTCCATGGACTCCTTCATGCCGGCCAGCACTTGCTCACGGGTCTCGGGGGTGACAAGCTTCTCCAGCTCGGCAATGCAGTTCTCCACATTGAAATCGCCCTGAATCAGCTCTTTGGTCACCGGCTTATCAATAAGAATATTAACCATGCCAATGTACTTAATCGTGAGCAGCATACGCCCCAGCAGGTAAGTTCCCCAAGATACCTTGTAAACCAAGGCAAAGGGAAGCTCGTGGAGGGCGGCTTCCAGCGTAGCGGTACCGGATGTCACCAAGGCCGCCTCGGCTCGGTCCATCAAATCGTGGTAGCTGCCCAGCTGAATGTTGACAGAATCCGGAGCCATACCGGCATGGCGCACCATACGGCGCATTACATCAGCCAGTTTTTCAGAGCTGGCCGCGGTTTCAAAGCGCCACTCGGGATGGCGTGTTTGCAGTTCCTTAACCACCTTCAGGAAGATGGGGAAGTGCTTATCAATCTCGCGACGGCGGCTACCGGGGAAAAGACCGATGAGATTCTTCTCTCTAATCCCCACTCGGCGAGTGGCAAGAATATCGTCCACCAACGGGTGCCCCACAAACTCCGTGCGCAATCCGGCCTTCTCAAACAGCGGTTTCTCGAAGGGGAAAGTGCACATCATTAAATCCAGCATGGCTGCCAACTTAGGAATACGCCCCTTGTGCCACGCCCAAACCATGGGGGCAATAAACCAAGCAATTTTGGTCTTGGGGCAAAGAGCCTTCACACGCTCAGCCAAGCGCTGATTAAAACCGGGATAGTCGATGAGCAGCAGGCAATCCGGCTGCTCTTCCACAATACGCTGCGTCATTTCCTTGAGGCGGCGCACAAAGAATCGGGCGTGCTTAAGCACCTCTACCACACCGATAACGGCGGCTTGGTCTGCCCAATCTTCCACAGATGGAGCGAGCGCGTGCATGCGATTACCACCCAAGCCCTCAAACTGAATATCGGGGCAACGCTGCAAGAGTTCCTGCATGACAAGGGCACCCTGCTTGTCTCCGCTCTTTTCACCGGCAATGACAAAGAATTTCATAGCCTTATCTTAACAGGTTACACATGCCGTTGCAAGCCATTTTCACGGTAGAATCGCGCAGAATCCCTTTCTTGCCCGCAAATAGGCCATTTGAGAAAGAGCATAACTCAAAACGAACGGCGTTTTCTCCCTCGTCCGACACATGAAAAAACTTGCCACCCGCGTTTCCGGCGCAGGTGGCAAGTTATAGAACGGCTTGTTACACGCAGCGGCGCAGCTGCCTAGCCCAACAAATTGCGCATATCACTTTAGTGTTCTTCAGTTTCGGCAGCCGTGATGGGGTCTTTATCCAGCGCACGCCAAGCCCAGGCAATGTAGGCAATCACAAAGGGAATAATGAAGGACACATAAGTCATTGTGCGCAGCGTGAACAAGCTGGA
>CAJGCZ010000105.1 GCA_904501975.1 uncultured Akkermansia sp. | reverse complement strand
TCCTCGTGTTCTAGGACAAGGATATCAGCATGACCGGGGCGTACCCCATGAGCGAGTTCCTCAAGATTCTGGCCGAACTGTAACCAACGCACAAAACACCACTCAGGCTTCGATAAATCTACGCCCAGACAGGCTGCAAGACCAAGCCCCGCACCCGGCAGACCAAGGGCTCCACTTCGAGCAAATCGCTCGGCTTTTTGCCCGTCACGGCGTAGAAAGGAGGGCGCAAGCCCGAACTCGAAGCCGGAGCTCAGTTTTTGCGCCATCGGAAACAAAAATGCAAGAAACGCTCAACAAAATGCCCGCCACGCGCGTCTATTTATTAGAAAATCTGCACTTTTCGCAATTTTTTGTTGCGGATTCGGCAGCGAAATGTGTTAGTATATGTGTAAGATATAGAAAAAACATGATAATGCGAGCCTTTATCTCCTTGCTGTGTTTGTCTGCGCTTTTAGCACAGGCAGCCCCGGAATGCGAAGCCCCCATTCCGGGGCAAGACCGATTGCAATCCATTTGCCGGAGCATTCCGGAATTGCAGCCTTTGGCAAAGTATCCCGGCAATTACCGTGAGATTGCTCCGGGATTTTATTTACTCTTTTTTGACGTTGGTTCAGGTATCTATATCCTCAAGCTCGCCCTCGTATGGTATAATCACGTCGATGATACCTGGAAGCTGATAGATACAGGAACTGTAGCATCATCAAACTTAATCGAATTCCGACACGCAGTAAAGGATAATCGATATCAGGTGGAGTTTCTGCGTTTGAGGCAGGACGCGGACTGGGTAAGAGTATTCTCCGGCACTCTCCCGACACCGGAGTAGGCATCCCATGAATAATACTTGCAAGACAGTAGCAGACGTATGATGAAGATAATTTTCCAAAGAATCCTTGCCACCTCAGCCCTGTGCCTTGCGGCGGTGGGTCTGAGTAGCTGCTCAAACGAAAAGCCGACCCCTATAAGCTCTATTCGCGCGCTGGTGGAAAAGCCGTGTAAAGACCCGGCTGCAGAAGTCGCCAGACGAAAAATGATGGAGCATTATACGTCCTATTTAGCGGGGACGGAAACTTTGCGGGATTTTCCATATATAGCGACGGTTGCGCTCATTTCCGGTCTTGAAAATAAAGAAGATTCTGAATTTTTACCTGTATTAATAGAGCTGACTGAGAGAGGAGCTGATGTTTTAGCTACTGAAGAAAGCGCAGGCTTAAATGCAATGCATGGAGCGGCTTTAGCAGGGGCTCGCAACACAATGATTTGGTTAGAACAGCATGGATTATCACGGGAGTGTCGTGATAATTTAGGTCGCACCCCTAGTATGATGGCTGCTATGGGGGGAAGGTTGGATGTGCTGAAGTCTTTGACCTCTTCTCCTGACGAGTTGATGGTACAGGATGGCATGGGACAAGGTCTTCATATTTACGCTGCCCAGGGTGGCTCTCTCCCGTGTTTAAAGTATCTGGAGGAACAAGGCCTCGGTATAATTGCCGGTAGCTCTAAAAATGCCGGAAACCCAATTATCGCTGCTGCATATAGCGGAAGCATTCCCTGTGTGGAGTACCTCTTAGCTAAGGGGGCCGACCTCAACGCAACTTTTGGGGATGGTGTAAATGCTTTGCTGTACGCAGCATGGGGCGGACAATCAGAGATGTTGTCTTATTTGCTTTCTAGAGGGGGTAATGTACATACACTGGATAAAAACGGCAGCAACGCACTTCACCATGCTGCTTTCGGAGGCCATGTGGCTGTGATGAAAACTCTTTGTGAAGCCGGGGTCAATATTAACCACGGAAATAATTCATCGATGACACCTCTTTTTGTAGCAGCCATGCAGGGGCATTTTGCAGCAGTGGAGTTTCTTCTTTCACAAGGGGCTGATAAAACTATCCGAGATGCGTCCGGTCAAACGGCGGCTGACTGGGCTCGTATGAGAGGGCATGCGGATATTTATCACTTGTTAACACAATGAGTACCAAACACACATTATCGGGAGTATGAAATCATACACCGGCTAGAAATCACTTTCAAACTTAAGCAGTACGAAGATTGCTTCCGGCTAAGTGGTTAGCTGTATCGGCCCAAGAGCTTGTTCAAGAGGATGTGAAGATTGCATCCTCGTTCCAATGAACGCAATTCGCCCGGTTTGGATATATAGTCCCACGCTTCACCGTATTCGCAGACTGGCACCGCTGGCGGAACCGTCGTGATGAAGCTGAGGAAGTCTGCCGGTGAGTCTCGATATTGATCATCTAATTGATCGGACAATCTCAATTTTTCCCACGTTGAGCAATCCTTCTCTATATCGTACAGATTCGGTTGTGAAGTGCATTAACATAAATGTATATCTTCTATATTTTTGAATACAGATAGTCTACGGAAACGCAGTGCACGCTTTCTCCGCATACGAGCGGTGTTCGGCTTGCCGTTATATGCTTATGTCTCGCAAAAGATGTTGTTGTAGTGAGTAAAGTTGCAGATTTGCACATTGTGGAATATTCCCATATCCGCGCCGGCGTAGATGAGGGCGGGCGGAAGCGAGTCGGGCACAAAGTTGGCGAATTTCTCTACATTTTTAACCGTACCCCATGAGCGAGTTCCTCAAGATTCCGGCCGAACTGTAACCAACTCACAAAATAGCACTCAGGCTCCTCGTTGATACGCCCGGATAGGCCGCAAGACTAGGACGCCCCCAACGCTGGGAAAAATCTATTCTGCATGAGGTATCCCTATATGCGGTGTTCGATTCCCTGCGATGGAATTGGGTTATGTTTTAATGTAAGCCGTAGTGCGGGAAGCTCCGATTTTTCGAATTTCACC
>CAJGCZ010000104.1 GCA_904501975.1 uncultured Akkermansia sp. | reverse complement strand
TGCTGAGCCTGCTGACGGTGGGCGTGGCTAAACTGTTCTTCCAGCCTTTACTAGCAGTATTCTTGCTACTGTTGGCCGGAGCTTTAATCTGGCCGGTTATAGTGTTGCAGCGCAAAGCGCCGCCGGCACAGCATTCTAAAAAAAATAAGAAACACAACATACAACCACAAGCATGAACAATATATTGAAATCTATTTGTCTTCTCAGTTTGCTGGCCGGAAGCACCCTGGCTCTCACCCCGGAAGAAAAACTGGGTAAGATGAACGCTGCTTTTGCCGAGGGGAACACCGCAGCAGCAGAGAAATGGGGACTGGAGATGCTGCACGATGGTGATATGACGAGCGTTCGCCTCGTTGCCGAATACATGGTGGACTGCGGTTATTCTCCGAAACTGCGCGAGGCTGCTCTGAAAAAAGCTGCAGAATTGGAGATTCAGTTGGAAGGGGCTCCCTCGGAAGGTGCACCATGGCGTCTTCATTCAGGCCTTTTTACGCTGGAGTATGAAAACCTTTCCGCCGCGAATGATGCTGCGGGTATTCGTTCGCTGGGCCTTGAATTATATCGTGGCAAGGTTGCGGTCAATCGTCGTTATGGTATTGGTTTGCTTTATGTTGCCGCTTCTATGGGAGATGCAGAGGCACTTAGGACCCTGTCTGCCATGTACAGCAAAGGTACAGATGTTCCTCGTGATGCCGAGTGTGCCGAATATCTGACCGCGTGTATCACCTCTCCCACTACCTGCAGTAATGCTGCTCTCTATGAGGTGTTCAGCCACTGCATTGCGCAAGGTGGAACGCCGGATTTTGTACGCGAACGCGGTGTAGATTTTGCCGAAGGTCGCAATGGAGTTGATGTATCGGAAAAGGATGCCATCATTCTTTATCAGGTTGCTGCCGACATGGGCGATGCTAATGCAGCCCGCTGGATGGGCTGGCGCTACCTGCAGGGAAGAGGGGTGAAAAAAGACCGTAAACTTGCCGAAGTGTATTTTACTATAGCGGCAATACAAGGCGATCCCCGCGCTCAGGAGGCGCTGAAACAACAATTCGGCAAAACTGTCCAGGCAACAAACTAAGTCTCTTCCATCATGAAAATCGAACCAGCATCAACAAAAAAGAAGCTTCTCTATTCAGTAGGCGTATTATGCGCAAGCCTTACGTCTTGTGATGGTAATCCGTTTTCGAATCTCGTGGGACGTCAGAGTGTTCCGGGAAGCGTGCCTAATGACAATCCGGTAGCGCAGCCGGAAAAGTCACCTGAAGGCAATTCTGCAGCACAGCCGGAAGAGATTCCCCAAATCCTTGGCGGCGATGTCCCCTATCTTCCGCCCCTAGATGACGAGCCGAATAAGCAAGCCGGGCAACCGGAAAACTGAGCAATGCTCGGCAATCTGACTCTTACACTGTGACTGACACACCAATGTAACTTACGCTGTCGCTATTGTTATGCGGGGCGCAAGTATGATGTTGCCATGCCATCAAGCACGCTGGAGCGTGCTATTGATATAGCACTGGCAGAGGTACAGACAGGGGGCTTCATGGGGGTAGAACTCACAGGGACTCTGCCATCATTTTTTTGCGGGATTAAAAACGGAAACATTGATATATCAATGTTTTCATTTTGCCAAAACTGCAAAAAATGCCATTTTTGGCAGTTTATTGCTCCGTTCAGGCTACAACTCAGACAAATGGCGTTTTAATGCTTCGTTCATGCCTTCTGTGGGAAATTTTTAGAATGATGCCTAGATCATTTTAGGCTGGAAAAAAATCAGATAAGTGGTATAATGCGGGTGCGGTAGTGATTCTTATTCCTCTCGTTTCATACTGCTTTTTTTCATGCTATGAAAAAGAACCAACAGATTCGCAATAGTACAGCAGAGTTCCTAATCTTCGTCATGCAAGGCGATGCGGAGGGGATAGAGGTGCGTCTTGTGGATGATACTGTATGGCTGACTCAGCAAATGATGGCTTCGTTGTATGGAAGCTCAAGAACGAATGTCTTGGAGCATATTCAACACATATATGCTGAAGAAGAATTGGATGAAACGGCAACTTGTCGGAAAATCCGACAGGTTCGAAAAGAAGGGAATCGAAACGTTAACCGAGAAACACTTTTCTACAACCTTGATGTTATCATCGCCGTAGGCTACCGAGTTAACAGTAAGCGGGCGACACAATTTCGCCAATGGGCTACAGCGGTATTGAGAGATTTTGCCATTCGTGGCTATGTGCTTGACCGCAAGCGTATGGAGAACGGCAAATTTCTGGGGCAGGATTACTTTGAGCACCTGCTGGCAGAGATTCGCGAGATTCGCTTGAGCGAGCGCCGCTTCTACCAGAAGATTACAGATATCTATGCTACCAGCATGGATTACGATGCCCATGCTCCGGAAACCCGCGCCTTTTATGCTAAGGTTCAGAACAAGCTGCACTATGCTGTCCATGGGCATACCGCTGCAGAGCTGATTATGGAGCGAGCTGATGCTGAGGTGGAGCACATGGGACTGACAACTTGGGAAAAGGCTCCGCATGGTAAAATTGTCAAGACGGATGTAGTGGTAGCAAAAAACTACCTGAAAGAAAATGAATTGGAAGAGCTCGGCCGTATTGTGAGCGCTTATCTTGACTTGGCCGAGAACCGAGCCAAACGCCACATACCCATGACGATGGAAGATTGGGCTCGTCATTTAGACCGCATCCTGCAAGCTGATGACCGGGAGCTTCTGCAAGATGCCGGCAGAATATCTGCCGAGATTGCCAAGGAACACGCCGAAAATGAGTTCGAAAAGTACAGAGTAACCCAGGACAGACTTTTCAAATCCGACTTTGATCGCCAGATGGAGTTGCC
>CAJGCZ010000103.1 GCA_904501975.1 uncultured Akkermansia sp. | reverse complement strand
TGCCGCATTTTTTCAGAATATGGAAACATTGTATGCCGGTAAGTTTCTCAATATGGTTCGTGAGGGCCATTGGGAGTATTGTGAGCGCGTGAATCAAACCGGGGCTGTGATGGTGTTTGCCTGCACCCCCGAGGGAAATGTGCTTTTGGTAGAGGAGTACCGCCCGCCAATTGGCTGCCAAAGTATTTGCTTTCCCGCCGGGTTAAGCGGAGATGAAGGCCCTGAGTCCGATTTAGCCGCTGCGCGCCGCGAGTTGCTGGAAGAGACCGGCTACGAAGCCGAGCAGGTGCAATATCTTTTTACCGGCCCCTCTTCACCCGGGCTTACCTCGGAATCTCTTTCCTTCTTTTTAGCCACGGGCCTACGCAAAATAGCAGAGGGCGGTGGGGTTGACAATGAGAATATCACGGTGCATGAGGCACCTTTGGCGGATATTGATGCATGGCTGGCTGCCCAAATCGCTGCCGGTAAATCGATAGACCCTCGCATTTATACCGGCTTGTATTTCATTCAAAAGCAATCTGCTTTATCATCATGACGGATGAGTATTACATCCTGAAGCCCGGTCAACAGACTCCGCAAGGGCCATATAGGGCCGAAATCGTGCTTTTTATGGTCAAAGCCGGAGTGATTAACCGGACCTACCTGTACGCGCAAGAGGGTATGGCGGCGTGGTTGCCTTTGTCTCGCTTTCCCGGTATGGTTGTTACAGCGGCACAATCAGAGGGAGGGCGCCCGTCTAATCATTTGTGGCAGAGTGTTTTGGTAACATTCTGCTGCTGCATGCCCCTTGGGCTGGTTGCTCTTTATTATGCAGCTCAGGTTAATCCCTTGTACGACAACGGTAATATACAGGGAGCTCGTGCGGCTGCCGATAAGGCTGCACACTGGTGCTTGGTTACCTTAGTTGTGGGTATCTTGGCCTTTATAATAGGAGGCCTATCATAAGCATACCGGCAACAACTCCGTAGATACTCAAGTGGTGGTGCCCCCAGCGCTCCGCCATGGGCAAAAGTTCGTCGAAGGAAATAAAGACCATGATGCCGGCCACGATGGCAAACAGAATTGCCAGTAGGGTGGTGCTCATGAACGGTAAGAGTATCAGCATGCACACCAAAGCCCCTAAGGGCTCTGCCAAACCGGTAAGGGTGCCGATGAGGAAAGCCTTGCGACGGCTGCCGGTGCCATAGAGCAGGGGGACTGCAACGGTGATGCCTTCCGGGATATTGTGGATCGCAACCGCCAGGGCAACAGATGCCGCAATGCCTGTGTTATCAAAGGCTGCGGCAACGGTGGCCATGCCTTCGGGGAAGTTATGCACGCCGATAGCGATGGCAAACATCATGGCAGAACGGCGCACCCGTTGGCGAACGCGGAGACGGCATTCCTCCGTTGTGCAGGTGTTGATATCCTGCAATTCATTCAAACTAAGAACTTCGTGCGGGTTTTCATCCTCCGGCACAAGGTGGTCAATCAAACTTGCCGCAGCCATGCCGCCAAAGAAGGCCCCCAGAACAATCCATTTGCTGCCGCTTACCCCCTCCAGCATCGATGTAGCTTCCGGCATCAGCTCCATGAAGGAAAGATACACCATAACACCGGCGCTGGCTCCCAAGGCAAAGGTTAAGGCGCGGGTGTCTGTTTTTTTCAGGAACAGCGCTAAGGCTGCACCCAAGCCCGTGCATAAACCGGCCATGAGGGATAATACTCCGCCTGTCAGTAATTGCTCTTTCATCTCCCAGAACATGCAGAGTCTTTTACTCCCGTACCCGAATCCTGTCAAGCGTAAATGAAGTGAGATGACGCCATTCTGCCAAAAATAAGCGTTATACTCGCTAAAATGCCTGTAATACACAGAATGAGCGTGACAAACGCAACGATAAAGAGTAGATTATGCACATGCACTATACTCCGTATACACTTTATCCTGTGGGCGCATTGAGCGCACGTTCTGCTGCTCAGCCGCGTGAGGGCGTTTTGCTGCGTGGTGACAACGGCGGCTATGCTTGTCTTCAGTCATGGCCGGAGCTGGGAGATGCTCCCTTGGAATACGAGCTGGAGGCCCTGAAAGAAGGTTCTCCGCTGCGCTTGGGTAGCCGTGCCCTCAAATGTATTGAGCTGGACGGCGAGGCCCGCGCTAAGGGGGTAAGCCTGTTTGAGGGGCTTAGTGTTCCCCGCAGCCATGCTACGCTGACGGTTAGTGCAACCCCCTCCCAGGTGTACAACTTGCACCAAAGAGGTTTCCGCGTGGGTAAAATTAAGGTGATTCCTAAGTTGGCTACCACGGTAGAGCGCTTGACCAACCTCGCTTCTATGGTGCCGGATTGGAAGTGGCGTGTGGATTTCAACAACACGCTTACCGCAGAGGAGGCGCTGAAGTTCTGGGATATGCTCTCCGATGCCATGAAGGCTCGCATCGACTTTGTGGAAGACCCCTGCTATTATGATGTAAACGTATGGCAGGCTTTGCAGGATGCCGGTATGCCGCTTGGTTATGATATGCCGGTGCAGGAGGCCAGCAGCAATATTCCTGCTCGCACCAGCAAGCCCATGATGCGCTTGGTAAAACCCGCCCGCCACCACAGCAACAGTGGCTTGCCCGTGTTTACCACATATTTGGACCACCCGCTGGGCCAGTGCTGGGCTGCCTACAACGCTGCTAAGTTCTACACCGGCAAGCCGGAGGAAGAAATCCCCCTGTGCGGCTTGGTTACCCACCATGTCTATCGCCCCAATGCGTTCTCCGAAGTGTTGGGAATGGATGTAACGCCTGAGTTTAAGGTGCCCTCCGGTACCGGTCTCGGTTTTGACGAGCTTTTGGCTGCTCTTCCGTGGAAGAAGCTGTAAATCAATCTTCTTATTCATCAAAAAACGGCTGCGTGACGTAGTGTCATGCAG
>CAJGCZ010000102.1 GCA_904501975.1 uncultured Akkermansia sp. | reverse complement strand
TGTACCATCTGCCTGTAGCTCCTTTAAGTGCATGGGTATCCATATTTCCACAAGATTCTCCCACAGGTCGTGGTAGGCTTGGTGAGCATGCAGAAAATTATAGAGGGGGCGCAGGTAGCAGCAGCACTCCGCATACGTACCGGCGGGCAAATACCCTTGGAATATCAAGTGTAAATCGTGCTCCGTGATTCCGCGCCCCTGCTTGGCGGCAATGGCATCCAGCCAAGCGCGCTCTTCTTCGGAGTCGAAATCGTGGTATGGGTCACTGAGTGTGTAGCGTGGCATGCGGTTCTCCTTTCCTTACATCACTTGTGTTTCTTCCGACATAAATACCCTATCTTTCCTGGCTATCCGGCTCCATTCTTTATCTCAATTGTGTATTAATAATACTTCCCGTCACCGAATCCGCAACAAAAAATTGCAAAAAAATCCGCTATTTCGCCTATGCTATCGTCCACAAAATCCTTCTAGCTCATGCCGCTCTCGTCCCCACTTTGTATCGGTGGGGCCTACTCCTCTTTTTCTGTCGCAAACGCATCTTTGCTGAACTCGCCCACGGAACACACTCCATAGAACAGAGATTCGAAGCCGGCAGCGGAGAGAAACACAGCTCCGCCGCACACCAAAACAGCATTGCCTGCCAGGGTAAGGGGTACATCCACCGCGGTAAATGTAACAGCGGCTAGCGGGTAGTAATACAGCGCTTTTGAGGTGGCTCGCATGGGGCGGGTTTCTTCCGAATCGACCACGCCGACTACTTTACCGCTCTCGAACCCCAGCAAGTTATCGGAGCTGCGGAAGGGGCGGGCGTTATCCGGCAAGGAGTCTAACCACGGAGAATCCGTTTTTTTCCAGTAACGTCTTCCATTGGGGAATCGCTGCAACTTTACTTCGCCGTAAACGCTCTTCTGCGTTGCATCATCAATAGCGAAATGCTCTTCTCGTATTCTGATTTCAGAGAAAGGCAGGTAATCTTCAGCGTACCGAGTAGATTTTGCCATAGTGCGACTGCGAATGCCACGCACATAAGTTTTGCCGTCTACTCTGTAGAAGAGTACTCCACCGTGCTTCTCTGTTTCGTCGGGTATATAAATGGATTCTCCCTCCCGCGCTTTATCGGCAAAATATCTGTATGTCTGTACGGTGCAGCTACAGAACACGAG
The DNA here is from genome assembly GCA_904501975.1 of uncultured Akkermansia sp. Lineage (GTDB taxonomy): Bacteria > Verrucomicrobiota > Verrucomicrobiia > Verrucomicrobiales > Akkermansiaceae > Akkermansia. The sequence continues at coordinate 1,900 of CAJGCZ010000102.1, read as the reverse complement.
CGACAGACAAAGCAACAGACGGAAGAAACAGTGCATGGCTATGGAGGGGAGGAATCTGCGGGGGGTGTACATGATTTTCTTGATACAGGTTAAGGCTGTTCAGTTGGCTGAGCTGTGTCGTTCGCGGCATCGGCCACCTGATCTATAATCAGATAGGGAATTCCCCCAACTACTAGCCAAACAGCCCCCGCAGCTACTGTGCCGGCATTGATGGCCACCGTAAGCGGCCAATCCACAGCTCGCAAGCCATAACTGAGCGGGCGGCGTAAATAATGAGAGGTTGAGTATAAATAAGCATCTGTGTGCCGGAGAATGGTCGTATTCAGTGCAGAATCCAACCTATCCAATCGTTTCTGAGAAATGTTCAATCGTTGGGTTGGCAATACGGCAAACTCCGCTTCTGTCAGCACACGCGGAGCAGAGGCCGGAGGCGCCGATACATGAAGCCCCAGTTTTTTCTTTGCTTCCTCCGCAGAGAGCAGTATGTAGTAGTAGCGCTTTTCTTCACTACCTGCTACAAAAGAACGAGAGGGCCAGCCTGTGGGATAAGAGCACAAATCTATCGAACAAGTGCTTACGATTGCTCCGCGGTTTTCACGATACATGGCTTCTACCTGAGCATAGATGCGCCTGTTGCTCCCCGTCCCCGATTCATAACAGGAAGTCACCGTACTGCTCCAACGCACTTTACGCCCCACATGCTCTAAGGCATCTCCGGAACTCACTTGGGTGATGCAGCCCACAAGCCCCCACACGAGGCACAAGGAGAATAAGCATGGACACAACTTGCGCCACCAAAACCGCTTCATGCGCTCACTTCTGTGGAGGGAAATCTTCATTATTCTCTATCTCCTTTACATATCAATAATACTTCCCGGCTCCTGTTCCGCAACAAAAAAATTGCAGAAAGTGCAGAGTTTCTAATAAACAGACGCTCGCGGGGGGCATTTTGTTGCTGTGAAAGCCTAGGGTGGCTCAGGGCGGGCCGTATCCGCACAAGAGACCGTAAGCAACGATAATGGGGGCAGATGCAGACAACACGATGGTTCCGGGCAGGTCAATGAACACGGCCGTCAGGCAAGCGGCGGGTCTAGCCCAATAATTACCGCTGGCTTGCAAGGGGGCAGTATCCGCGAATGGTGAGTAATAGACGCTACGGCGCGCCTGTTGTACTTTTTCTTTCCATTCGGGGGAGATAATCAACACATCGCGCTTTTGGTAATCTTTTAATGTCGCGGTGATGGGGATAATGGTTCCGTCTGATTGGGGTATGGCCTGGCGGTAGCGGAGTATGGTTGTAACGTCTTCCAGCAGCTCGCCCATCATTACCGTTTTGTCCTGATTCGTTAGGCGGCTAGCCATTTGCGCAGAAATGGGCAACCAGATGTAAGAGTCGGTCCGGCTTTGAACTCGGTCTCTGCGACCCGGAGCTGCAAAGGGGCCCGAATCAATGATACCGTCTATCTGATTTCGCCAAATCATGGCGTTTACGATTTCCGCCTTGATATAATAACGGCCGTTCCTGTGTTGGATTTCGTTTGCGCTATTGAGCGATTGAGCAGGGAAACACCGGACGTACTCCGCTATTCCGCTGTGGGTGTTGAGCGATATGCAAGAGCTGAGCCCCAGCGCCGCAAGGCACAGGGCTGTAGTGGCAAGGATTTTGTGGATGGTGGGCATGGTCTAATGCGGTACTGTTTTGATGTTGGAGGATTGCGCGCGTTTTATTCAGGCTGTACCTCAGTTTCAGAGCTCGATGAAATGCCCTCTGTTGTCAATTCTCCGGTTTCTATATTGTAGCGGTGATATTTTGCTTCGCCGGACATGCCGGAGGAGAAGTGAATTTGCAATTCTTCATCAAACATTTCCCAAGATGGCTCTGAATAAATGGGCGCAGATT
>CAJGCZ010000101.1 GCA_904501975.1 uncultured Akkermansia sp. | reverse complement strand
TATTTCACCATGGAAGACCACAGTGTGGTAGTGCAGCGAGTATTGCATGCCGACTCGCTCAAAGACTTCATGTTCCGCGCCGGTATGGGCAGCGGTAATGAGGACCAGAAGCTGGGTAACTCCCGCTCCTTCTGGAAGCTCATCGAAGCCGGTGAGCAAGCTCCGCGTAAGTAAGTTCTGACAAACCGCAGAGCCCATGACGGAAGGGTTGCGCAGCGTAGCGAGTATGCCCGGTCGTGTAACGGCCTTGGCGGGCGTAACCTTTACCCAGCTCATACGCATGCGCCTCTTTTGGGTGCTTGCCGTGTTTGGGGTGGGATTCATGGCTCTGCAGTTTTTGCCTTATCACGGGCAATTAGGCACCGAGACGCGGGGGCTGCACCAATTGCAGCTCATTAAGGATATAGCCTTGGGGTGCATACAGTTGTTCGGGCTTATTTTTTGTGTGGGTGCCACAGCGTTGCTGATACCGCGCGACGCCGAGGATCGTATATTATACACTATATTGTGTAAGCCGGTGCCTCGCTTTGAATACCTGCTGGGTAAGTTGCTGGGGGTATGGGGTATTTTGTTGGCTATGATGCTGGTGATGGATGGCCTGCTTGTAGCCATATTGCATGTGCGAGAGGGGATGCTCAGTGCGGAAATGACGGAGCTGCTTGCCAAACAGGGGGCCACCGCAGAGCAGATGCAGCCCTATTTAGCCCAGATTGCGGATGCCGGTAACAGCTGGAATATGCAGCGCGGTATTGTTGCCATGTTTTTGGGGTATGGGGTGCTCACCTCTATGACACTGCTTTTTTCCACCTTTACCAGTGGCACCATAGTGAGCATGATTTTCGGCTTGGGGGCCTATTTCTTGGGGATGTTCCGTCACCAGATTTTCAGCGGCATTAATGCCGGTATGGGTGATGGCGGGGTGAGTGAATCGATGTATTGGGCAGAGAATGTAACGGCGGTGTTGCTGCCCGATTTCAGTATCTTTAATGTTGCAGACACAGCCTCCGGCGGCGTAGCCCTTAGCGGGGGTATGCTGGGCTCTTTGGGGCTCATTGCCGTGGGGTATATGTTACTGCATGTGTTAGTCTCTACACTCATTTTCTCAAACAAAGAATTCTGATACAGTTATGGATTGGTCATATATTATCGCTACAGCCAGTGCCTTGTTCTTGGTGATGGATCCTCCGGGTAACGCACCCCTAGTGCAGAGCTTGCTGCAAAAGGTGGACCCGGCACGCCGCCTTGCTATTTTAGTGCGCGAAATGCTGATTGTGCTGGGCTTGCTTTTCCTGTTCTTCTTCCTTGGTGATGAAATCCTCGGTTGGCTGGGTTTGAGTAGCGGTTCGTTGAACCTGACGGGCGGTATCATGCTTTTCCTTATTGCTGTAGGCATGGTGTTCCCCTCCGTCGCTTCTCATGACCCGCAGGCTCATGCAGATGCCAATGAGCCCTTTATTGTGCCCGTGGCTATGCCGCTGATTGTGGGCCCTGCTGCCATTTCCCTGGTGATGATGCAGGCAGCCATGGCTGCCAACGAGAACATGATTATGGAGGGCATTCTTGCCATGCTGCTTGCTTGGGCTGCAGCCGCGTTGCTGCTGTTCTTCTCCGGCAAACTGTTAAATTGTCTGGGCGAAAAAGGCACGGTGGCCTTGACTCGTCTTATGGGTACGGTGCTGGTTATGATTGCCGTGCAAATGGTGCTTAACGGCATTACAGAGTACCTTAAGTCGCTCCCCGGAGTGCTGCCGCAATGAGTGAGGAGCTGACAGATGAGTTGCAACGCTTGGCAGATGCCGGCGACCCCAATGCCTGCATGCATTTGGCCAAGCGCCTGATGCGCGGGCGAGGCGGTCCCCGCAACTATGAGCGCGCTGTGCAGCTCTTTGATGTAGCTGCACGCGCCGGTGATGCCGATGCGCTCTACCAGCTCGGTAAATGCTATTTGAAGGGTATTGGCTGCCCGCGCGACCCCTCCGGCGGTGTGAACTGCTTTGAGCAGGCTGCCCGCTTGGGGCACTCCGGCGCAACGTATCGTTTGGGTGAGTGCTTTGAGCTGGGTAACGGTGCCCCTAAAAGCCCCGAGCTGGCGGCTTGGTGGTACCGTAAAGCCGCGGCGCAGGGCGTGCCGCTGGCTTACGATGCCTTGCTGCGCTTGGCGCGGCGCCATTAATGCACCGAGCCCTTGTGCACGTGTACAAGGGCTATTTTCGTTATGACGTAGTATAATATTGACGCGCGCGCGTATACGCGCGTATAATGGCCGACGTATGACTGAAAACACCACGGCCCCAGAGGATACCGAGACGGTAGTAACAACCGGGGCACAGCAAGAGTACGGCGCGGCGCAGATTGATAAGCTGGAGGGCCTTGAGGCCGTCCGCAAGCGCCCCGGCATGTACATAGGCGATCCGGATGAGCGAGGCCTGCACCACTGCGTATTTGAGGTGCTGGATAACTCTATTGACGAACACTTGGCCGGCTATTGCACCAAGATTATCATTCAGATTCACGAGGGCGGCACCATTTCCGTGATTGATAACGGCCGTGGTATTCCGGTGGATATCCACCCCAAGTTTGGTATTCCCGCTGTGGAGTTGGTGCTTACCAACCTGCACGCCGGTGGTAAGTTCGGCCAAGGCGCCTACAAGTATTCCGGTGGTTTGCACGGCGTGGGTGCCAAGTGCGTGAATGCCCTTTCCGATTTCTTTAAGGCCGAGGTGCGCCGCGGTGGGCAGCGCCACGTCATTACCTTTGAGCGTGGTCGCACCACGGAGAAACTGCATGTGGTAGGCACTTGCCCGGAAGGGCAGACCGGTACCGCCATCACCTTCTTGCCGGACCCGACCATCTTCACCGATACCGTAGAGTTCAAGTTTGATTTGTTGGGCCGTCGCCTGCGCGAGCTGGCCTTCCTTAACCCCGGCTTGGTGATTGAGTTGGTAGACGAGCGCAGCGGCCAGGAGCGTAGCGAGACCTTCTACTATGCGGATGGTATCCGCGAGTTCGTGAAGCAGCTGGGCGAAAACAAGACCCTCATTACCCAAGAACCCATCGCCATGAACGGTGTGCGCCACATTGAGGTGGAGTACGACGGCAAGACCATGGAGGACGATGTGATTGTGGACGTGGTGATGCAGTACAATGACAGCGACCGCTACCAGATTCAGTGCTATGCCAACTCCATTTTCAATGC
>CAJGCZ010000100.1 GCA_904501975.1 uncultured Akkermansia sp. | reverse complement strand
TTTTTCGTTTTACAAAATCATGAGATAAGCGCTTAATTTGCAACAGTTTCTGCCATTGGTCAGGATACGGAGCCCAGTTTTCGTCTACAAAAGCGCTATTTGACGATTTCAAGGCGTTACCTTGCAAGGGCAATGCAATCAAATTTCCTAGCCCGCCTTCTGGCATGGTATCTTGAGCAGGCAACATTCTGTCATAGGCTAAAAACGATTTTTGCTGTACAAGCTCAGCCCCCTTCGTCAACAAACACGAACCAAATCGCCGAGCTTCTTTTGCCGGTATCGGTGTGGCAAAAAACAACCATACATGAGCCCCATTTCCTGAACGTGAGCGCTCTACCAGCACGTCAATGGATAACTGCTGACACAGCGAACGAAGAGAATCAACTTCCCCGGTCCAATCAATCGGCAGCTCATCATCGTGGTGATCAAAATCAAAAACCAAAAAGTTGCAAGTCTCATCTTCCAACAACGGATAAATACCTACAACGTCAGCCCCTTTCGGGTCTTCGCCTTTCAAATGTCTTATCAAAACTCGTTGATTCAGCGGAATCCATTCTCTGTTTTCACAATCCATGCAACGCGTCTTTACGCCGTCCCGGCGGGGGCATTTTCCCAATTGCCAAAAGTTACGGCACACTGGGTAATATACCCCCTTGCCGTCTTTATTTGTATTTCTCTTGCTGTATACATCTTTGCGACCCTTGAAAAATGAATAAAGCGTTTTAGCGTGCCAAGCGGTGATTTCCGGGAAGATAATACGGCACTCATCTTGAGGTGGGACAGTGCCATCAGTATCATGAATATTGTGTTGCGACAGCAGCTCACGCAAACGAGAAATCTCGGTTTCGAGCTCAGCAATACGGCGCTGCAACGCCATTATCACATGCTTTTCTGAGTCCATATAAGCTAATGCTTCAACTATGATAGCGCGTTCTGAAGAAGAAGCCCCGGCCATCATTACCAATGGCCGGGGCAAAAGATTGTTTAGGCAAAGAGCCCCTATATTAAGCCTGCGGAGCGGAAGCAGATTCCTGAGTGTCCGTGGACTTACCGAGGTAGGAGGGGAGCTCTACCCCAACGCTGTTGGCGAGCTCATGCAGAGGGAGGGTACCGGTGACTAAGTTTTGCACAAAGCCACCGACAGAGCCGGCTTTATCATTACCGCCACCCATGACCACAACCTTGTCAAAGCTGAGGCCACGCACGGCGCTGGCTTGAGTTTCCACAATCTGCGGGAGCTGCTCCGTGACAAGCAGACCGGAAGCAGAACGGGCATCACCGGCAGCAGCCACAATCTGGCGGAAACCGTTTGCCTTAGCCTCAAGCGCAGCCTGAATGGCCGCAGCCTGACCACGGCCAACGAGCTCAAGACCTTCACCCTCTGCCTTCTTCTTGAGGAGAAGAGCCTCAGCCTCACCCTTGGCAAGCTCGAGAGCGGCGTCACCTTCTGCCTTGTTGGCAATAACGAGGGCTTGAGCTTTACCCTCCTGCTCCTTCACCAACACGGCAGCAATGGCCTCGGCAGCGATTTCCTGCTTGCGTTTCTGGATTTCAGCAGCAACGATTTCGTTGGCGGTTTGCGTTGCGCGTTCCAACTCGGCGCGCTTCATTTCCGCCTCACGATTGGCGATATAGCCGGCTTCCTCCGCCTTAGCAGCTTGCTCCTTCTCCGCCACAACGGCGATACGATGAGCCTCTGCCTGGCGTACCTTGAGGCGGGCATTGGAATCAGCCACCTTCATCTGCGCCTCGTTGTTACCCTCGACAGCGGCGGCGTTGGCCATAGCCACCTGCACCGTCTGGTCACGGAGAGCCTCCGCTTTACCGATTTCACCACGGCGGGTTTCCTCCGCCACTTTAATCATGGCGTCATTGATGGCACGCGCGGCAGCCTCCTGACCAAGAGCGGCGATATAACCGGAAGCATCACGAATATCCGTAATGTTGGCATTGATGAGGTACAAACCTACCTTGTGCAACTCGACATCCACACCGTTGGTGATACCCTTAATGAGCTTCTCACGGTCGGCGTTAATCTCCTCAATGGTGAGGGAGGCGATAACCACGCGCATCTGACCCATGATGATTTCCGACGCAAGGTCGCGGATATCTTGACGGGTGCGGCCGAGAAGACGGCTGGCGGCGTTTTGCATGATTTCCGGCTGGGTGCTGATACCCACGATGAAAGAGGACGGCACGTCCACACGGATGTTTTGGCTGGAAAGTGCGCCCTTCAAGGGAACATCGATATTGATGGGGTTCAAATCCATGAAAGCGTAATTCTGGACGATGGGCAGCACAAAAGTGGCGCCACCGTGAATACATTTGGCGGATTTGCCCGCGCCTACGTTACCGTAAACGATGAGAATTTTATCTGAAGGGCACATTTTGTAGCGGCTGAACAGCAGTGCTATTGTACCCAGCACAAACACGACGAGCGCCACGATGGCCACGATTCCTCCCACGGAGTCATTGGAACTCGCGGAGGCCAACAGATTATGCATATTGATATTCATTGTTAATTATTGTTGAGATTTTGCGGCAGACACAGGGCGCACAGTTACCTGATAGGTTGATGCTTGTGTAACTTCGATGCGGGTTTGCGGAGGCAGAGGAGTGGAGCCTTCCTGCACAGCCGCAATGGTAATCAGTTGGCTGGGGTGGCTTACTTGTACTTGACCACCGGTTTCTCCGGCCGGAGGGATGGTTACATACACCGTACCGGTCATGCCGACCAAGGTATCATACTTGAGCGAACCGTCTGATTTGAGGCTATATATGAACTTCATCAAGCCTGCCACGAGGAAGAACATGAACAAGCCAACCACTACAGCTACGAATATCCCCAAGCCGGCACCGGCGCCATTGACAACGGCGAGATAACCGCCCCAACCGAAACCCAGAATGAACGCAATTATGGCGCGAGTCGAGAACACACCGGCATCTCCATCCACAGCGCCGGCGGCATCAGCGGCATCTGCACCATCTGCCATATCGGCAAATATGGAGACAATAAACATACCGACAGAAATCAAGGTGCCGGCCCATGCTATTGCGCAGAAAATCCCCAAGGTGGTGGAGAAATTAGGCAAAAGATTCATTGCATCTAAGATGCGCAAAAACCACGTCCAAATACTGTTATCTACTTCCATATTGTTGAGTTGTTTCTGCTTCGAAGTATACAGGCTAGGAGGCGCAGCGTCAAATATAAAATGCGACAGGTGGCATTTTATGCACAAAAATTTCAAAATAAGTGAATTTTGACTTGCATAATGTGAATAAGGTGGTATCATACCCGCACCTCTTAAGGTCGATTTGCCGCAGCCACGAAAAATCAACCCACTAACAAGAGATACAAGACAATGAGCGAAATCAACGTCAAC
>CAJGCZ010000099.1 GCA_904501975.1 uncultured Akkermansia sp. | reverse complement strand
TCATATGCTTCACCATACTATTTCGCCTTTCTTGTTGCTGTGTTTAGTGATGTTTTGGCGCTGTTTTGCGGAGACATCGTTAGCTCCGGAATTCTCAGTGCAGACATTGCGCAGTACCCCGGAAGAGGATAAGGTTGATACAGTAAATCCGGAAGATGAGGAAGTACGTCTCTATACTTGGCTTCCGCAAGGAGAGGGGGGAATGTGGAGTGAGAGGGAAATTAAAGAATATATGTCAACTTGTGATATCATTGTTCAAATTGATAAAGTTGAAGTGATTTATGACCGCTCCGCTGATACGGAAACTGAGGCTACAAGAAAATTTCATGTGAAAAAGGTTCTAAAAGGCATGGTTCCTCCTAATGCTGTGTTCTATGATGAATTATACTTAGAGGAAACAGATGTGGTGCCAGGTATAACAACTACTACGTATTTGGGAATATATTATCTATTGTTGAAAACAGAGTGGGTATTATCAGAGTCGAAAAACGTAATATATATAGCTAGGACCGAAACTGATGCATATTTGTATCATTATTTTTTATACGGTAAGAATATGAAGAGATTAGTAGAACAGACTCTATGGTTCTTTCTGAAGTAAATAAATCATCACGGAGGGCAATATCATAAAATTGTAATAAAAAAATAGCACTAAGCTTGTTTTAGTACTGTGGCTATCTTAATCTTTCGCAAAGAGAATCCACGAGAGAGCGAGAACGGAGACCCCGAGTAGGGTGGGGAAGGGGGCGTGATAAATGGGCGAGAAGTGGGGCATGGCTGCTGATTCGGTGTAACATTCGGAGTACCCTGAAATGTATAGGGAACGCCCCAAAACTGCAAAAACTTTTTGGCAGCGCACGCACTTTCCGCTCTCTTAGCTGGAGGAAAGAAGTGTGTCTCTTCGGCAACGACTATAATTGCTTGACACCACGGCACACCGGGCGTAATATATGACCATGAGCGAGAAGATAGACTATTCAGCGGAATCCGTGGAATCTCACGTCGGTAAAAATGTCGTCTTCGGTTATGCTGTGCAGGCATACCGGCACCACCTTGTGGAGGCGTTAGCATCTGATGAGAAAACACAAGATTGGGTATTCCATACTTTCCATAGCATGCATCTGCAAAATCCCGGTTTGTTTTATACCAAAATGCATGACCACAATGCTGAGGAACTCTTGGAGCGTGTGCTGAAAAATGCCGCAACTGTTCAAAAATCCATGAGCTACAAATGCCTCATGCGTGATTTCTTGGCGTACTGCAGCCTGCACGGCTGGAGCCCCAAGGCGGAAAAAGGTGCCAACCTCATCCAGTTGCCTCCACCGCGGGAATATCCCTTCAGACCGCGTAGACTCCGCGGCAAAATGGGGGAATAACGGTCCCTCTCTATCACCTTTGCGCTTGTTACTCGGTTGCTGACATAGGTCACGTCATTCCCCCGGAGCTTACAAACAACTTAACCGTATGATGTGCATTAGGAAACATGCCTTTATCATGTGCCTCTTCATAGGGGCTCTGAGCTTGCTTGGCGTATGGCTGTGCGCGGGGAAAATGTGGCCCCCTGCTGAGCAAGATTCGGGATTCTACGATCCGCAAAAGCAATTGACGTGGGTTTTGCAAAAATATGTGCAGCCGGCAACTGCAATTTTGCATGAAACTACCTGTGCTGAGCATACGGAGGCAAGCTTGCAGGCTTTGCTCGCCTTGTCCGGAGAGTGCCGAAAGGCGGATGCCGTCAGTATGTATGATGCGTGCTCTCCTGCGCATAGACGGAAAGCCGCATCACTTCAGACTGCTGAGCTCAGGGCAGCGGAGGTCGCGCTGTTTCATGAGGTGGCACGACTCTCGCAGGCGGATTTTTACGGGAATGAAAAATTGCGCATTTTTGTGTACAGTCATTTGGCTCATCCCTCCTCTCGGGCAAAACAATACATCCCGCAGTTCCTGCCCTATTCACGTCAGCTGCTGGAGGCTGACCGGACAACGGACTCTGCGCGAGCGGAGGATTTAGCGGATGAAATCCCGCATGTGGCGCTGGAGCCTATCAGGAATCCTCAGAAGTTTCCCCCGGAGTTTCCCTTGGAAACGCACATGCGCACTTTGCAGCAGGAGATTATCATCCCCTTCCGAAAATTGCTTGCAAACGTACAGCAAGCAGCTGATGCCGAGCAGGTGCTGCCTCGCGTATATGAGCTGTGCCGCACGCTCCGACAGCTGAACACACACCCGCATTTTCATATGCGGCAAGTGCTATCGTTACCTGCTGAGTTTAAGCACCCTCACTATGACTCCGTTCGCGGAGAAATCGCGCTGCTGCTGGCAGAAATTCAGCGATTGCAGCAACATGACTTCTACAACAACGCCTGCTTAAAGAATGCTCTGTATGGCTATTTGGCAAAGCCCTCGCGTCACAATAGCGAGCGATTGCTGCCTCTGTTCCTGCCTTATTCCATCCTGTTGTGTACGGCGGATAGCGCTGCGGATTCGGATATTGCCTGTTACTTGGCCTATGTGTCCGGGCATGAGGATATGCAGCTCATATATGATGCTTTCCGCCGTCGCGTGCCCGTGATTCGTACCCCTGATTTTGAAGCCAAGGTATTGGCTTACCTTTGTAATGATAGCCCGTATGCTAATCTGCACCCGAGCCGTTTCAATCTCAACCAGGAGTACTTGGATATAGCCATGCTGGACCCAGCTAACAAGTTGGTGGAGCTGTATCATTTCTCCCATGGCACAGGAGCTGTTCAGCCTCATGATTGCGGTGCGGACTTCTGTTGCCCTTGCGGTATCCGTCATTTTTTCGGATGCTTACCGGCGGTTGCGGATAAACGATTGAACCACCCCTTGGAATCCGTGCCTGCTTATGTGGTGGCTTCGTGGTCTCGCGATGATGCTGCGGTACATGCAAGGCGTGTTTTGCCGGAACAATTGACGGATGCGCAAAAACGTGCCGTTTCCACCCATCACGATTCCATTATCCTCCGCTTGGCTCCACCTTGCACTTCTGCTTATCTCATCCTTTACTATGATGATGCCGGCAAAAATGTGGGTTATCACTATGCCGATGCTGATTTCTCATTAAAAAAATAGATGGAGGCTTCTAATCTGTATACCCGGCTCGATAAATCGGAATTTGAAGGGGTGATGGTGGGGAAATTTTGCGAGCGTTAGCGAGCCTAAATTTGAGCCCTTTAGGGCGACGGACGTTAGGCAGGGGTGGAGCGGCGAAGCCGCGGAACCCCTGTTATGGTAAGAAATTTAAATGGAACCCAGGGAACCTGTGGTGACAGAATGCGTGGCTTAAATTGCCGTATCGACTACAAAACAAATGCTTTGAAAAAACGCGCCACCCCGGCTCGGAGCTCCGCTTCGCTACGGTCCTCGCCATTATATGTCACCACAGGTTCCCTGGGTTCCATTTCCTTTTTT
>CAJGCZ010000098.1 GCA_904501975.1 uncultured Akkermansia sp. | reverse complement strand
CGTGTCATGCTCGTACACGGTGGGTATGAAGGCCGGCACTTGCTTGCCTACAAAGCGTATGGCCAAAATGCGCACCGGCTCGCCTCCCTCGGCATCTTCCACCGCCAGCTGCAAACCCTCTCTGCGGTAATAGTGCAGCATGTCCTGTAGGCTCTCCACACTCCGCACCACCGGTGATTCCGGCGGTATCGGTATGCGCACACTGCGGCAGCCACCCATGGGGGCATTCTCCAACACCGTGCGGTGGGTGGGACGCGGCACATCACGGTCGCGTATCGGGTTGTCGGATTCGCTCTTAATCCACTGTTGCTTCTCCTCATGCCACACTTGGTAGGGAAGCCCGATTTCACTGCCCAGGGCAATGACCATTTGTTCTTGTTTTGCGTTTTGTTTCATCTTGTAAAAAGAGGGGGGGATTATTGGGTTAATATGATGATGATTGGGGGCTGCATGTCACCACATGAGCGGTGGCGCCATCGAGTGCTTGCTTCATCTTGGACATGGTGATTCGGGGTGTTGGTGCTTGCCGGTGCAACCGCCCGTTCCGGCCACAGTTATGCCTATGCGTAGGCACAGCTCACGCAGGGGAAGAACGGTCTTAACCGGCTCACGCTCAGCTTATCACACGGTGCCCCGTAGGCACGGCGCAACAATGCTCAGGTAGTATCGGCAGCAACGCGACCGCAGTCGCAATGGTAGTAGTATTCATAACGATGATAAACAGTTTTTGGTTTTGTTAGACAGACGTGCAGGGCTCATGCCCCGTACGGTTTTCTGTATAGCATGATTTTTGATTTGCGTCAAGTAAATTTTGAAAAAATGAGGTAAAAAATCTCAAAAAAATCTCAAGGCTCGGAGATGTGAAAATAAAGATGTAAAAAAACGGTGAAAAACTTTGGTTAGAACGCATTATTTTCTTGATAAGTTGTCGGGGGGGGGTAAAATGCGGGGTGATGTTGGGTATGGAGCCTGATGAAAAAAACTAACAAATAGAATGTCGATTTATGACTAAGAGGGAAGCAGAAAAGGCCTTGATTGAGGCTGCGCAAAAATGTGATGTTGCGGCTTTGAAAGCCGCTTTGGCGGCCGGTGCGGATGTGAATAAAGCAAAAGATAGTTTGTTCGAGGCAAACGCCTTGACAAACTTGTGTATGCGTAAGTACGATTTGCCAGATTTGCCAAAAAAGCGGGAAATGATAAAAATTCTGCTTGATGCTGGCTCCGAGGTGGGCGGTGCACTAGGCTACGCTGCTAAATGTTGTTCTACTGAAAATTTAAAGCTGTTGATAGAAGCCGGTGTGGATGTGAACGATAGGGACGGATGTGCTTTGCGAGCTGCATCTAACGTGCTTAGAGATGAGTCCGAAGCGCTGGCTATGGTAGAACTATTGCTGGAGGCCGGTGCTGATCCTAATTTGAAAGCAGCATATAAACCGTTCTATGCGTTGGGTTCAGCTGCTAGGTATGGATATGTAGAGGTCGTGAAACTTTTGTTGAATTCAGGTGCTGTAGCTGATAGGGATTCGTTATCTCACGCTTTTACTAGTTATTGGGCTCCGTTAGAATTGCCCGCTCTTTTGTTAGAATCAGGTGCGCCTATGGATAGTGATATGGTGTCAGACGTAGTTCGTACAGGGAGTATGGATAAATTGCAGCTAATGATATCGCATGGAGCAGACATTGCATTAGCTTGTAAAGAAATAGATTTGATACGTGTGGCAATAGAGGGAAGAGACTTTTCTTGTGAAGCTTCTCCGGAACTGATTAAGCTTTTGATAGATTTCGGTGCTGATGTTAATAGAAAGGCCAAGTATGATGCTCACGAGCCTATGCTTCGCTATGTCATTGCTGAATTTGGTGAGAAGATGAGGCATAAGCGTCAATGTAACAGCGAAGAGGAAGTAGTTTGTTTCCACAACAGAGTCATAAAGATACTGGAATGCCTCATTAAAGCAGGGTGCGATATCAATGTTGCCGGCGGATTCCATGGAAATACTGCGTTAATTGAAGCTGCTGAGCTAGGCGACCCGGCGATGGTGAAGTTGCTTATTGAATCAGGCGCTGATGTTAATGCTGAAAATAAGGCAGGCAAGAAAGCTCAGCCGAAATCCACCTGTCCTCAGCCCCAGAAAAAGGAAATTCAGACGCTGCTTAAAGAAGCGCGTGCCTCCGTGCGCGCTGCAGCTAGGGCTGCAGCGAAAAAAACTTGTGCTGCCAAGTCTACGGCCAAGAAGTCTACAAGCACTAAGTCAACCACTACTAAGAAAACGACTACAAAGAAAAAGTCAGAATAAGACAGCATGATTCTCTCACTCCCTCTGTCTAAACACATGCTAGGGGCAGAGGGAGGGGGTAACGCCGAAGTTTAACGTGCTGATTTCTCCGAGAGTGCTTCCGTTCGATTGAAAAATACTCCATAAAAAAGGAACGGAGAGATGTGAAAATAAAGATGTAAAAAAACTTTGATTAGAACGCATTATTTTCTTGATAAACTGTCGGGGGGGGGGGGATGCAATGTGAAGTTGGGCATGGTGCCTGATGAAAAAAAACTAACAAATAGATTACGAGTATGACTAAAGAAGAAGCAAATGAGGCTTTGTTTAATGCCGCCGAGGATGGTGATGTTGAGGCTTTGAAAGCTGGCACTTGCCGCCGGAGCGGATGTGGATGCAAAGGAGGATTTTTGCGGATCAACTGCGGTGTTTATTGCTGCTGAAAATGGAAATGCTGAATGTGTTAAAATTCTTATTGAATCCGGTGCGGATGTCGATGTTGTAAATGGGTTTGGGGATACAGCATTGGGAATCGCTGAGCGGAATGGATATGTTACATGCGTGTTAATTTTGAAAGCAGCCGGAGCAAATTCGTCAATTAAGGTCATTGAGGGTAGGATCTTCCGCGCTAGCGAGCCTGGAAGCTGTATACAGGGAGACCTTCCCGAGTTGTTGAATGTTGGTGAAAATGACCGCTTGATGATTGTGAGAGTTTTCGTCAAAGAGACCTCTGGGTGGAACGATGAGGAGGTGCTATTTGTTGCGATATGGCTGAAACGAGAAGGATGCTCATGGAAGAATCTCTGTTATCCTGTGGCTCCCGATGAGTGTGCCACCGGCTACTCTGATAATTGGAATTGGGATGAGATGCTCGATCAGGTGTGGAATTGGGAAACTGTCGTCTATACCACCAAGCTGAACGATGACGACGAAGAGGTGGAGTCTACTTGGAAGGTAGAGTAATAAACTCTGTTTTCATATACCCCCTGTCCTGTGTGAAAAAACGGGGCAGGAGGGGGCATTAAGATTCGCCTGATAAGAGAAATTCAACACAGCAACAGCAATGGAGCAAGCCACAAAAAACAAGACGTTGATTGCCGCCGCTGAGTCCGGCTCAGTGGAGGCCTTAAAGATGGCACTCACATCCGGTGCGGATGTGAATGCTGTGGATGAGGTCTTTTCTCGCACCGTGCTGATGCATGCTGCCTGCAGCGGTAATGCGGAGTGTGTGCGCTTGCTGCTGGCTGCGGGGGCGGATGTGAATGCCCACAATGACCATGAGAACGCTCTGTTGTTGGCTT
>CAJGCZ010000097.1 GCA_904501975.1 uncultured Akkermansia sp. | reverse complement strand
TCCTCTAAATCATCGTAATCCTCTAAATCATCGTAATCCTCTAAATCATCGTAATCCTCTAAATCATCGTAATCCTCTTCACTGGTATAATCATCGTCACTAATGCCGTATTCCTCGCCATCTTCATACGCGTCGTTCAGATACTCGCTATTGCTATATTCTTGAATTACTTCGTAGATATCTTCATAGGGATGTTGCTGCGCCAACCAAATACGCGTTAAAGGATCCAGCATCGGTACTGCGACGGCATCAAGAATATAGCTATTCTCTATCAGCTCAAGTTCACCCAAATCTGTGAGGTCATAGTACAGCTCAGGAAAGGCTTTCTGAATTTCATAGTACGGGACGTTTGCCAATATGTGAGAAATTATTTCTATCTTCTTGCCTCTACTCTTGAGACCTTTCCTTGAAGCAAAGCTTTTCACCTCTGCGTATGTCGAACATTCGAGAGTACATTCCAAATCTCCTATTTGCAGGAATCCATTATGGGTTAATCGCTCAACTAGAGGTTGAATGTTTGTAATGCCGTACTCATAAAACCAGTACCCTGCAACCTTATCCGGATTCAGTGGATATTGTAACCCTTTTACCTTTGATAGCAAGACGATTTCGTGAGGATATAAACCATTGCTGCTGGGGTATACTGTTTCTTTCCATTCTGTAAGCTTCGGAGTTTCCTCTGTGTATCCATCGCCAAATGCTTTTGTCGGCAATATTTCACATTCCTCATACACGGCTATAGAGAACAAAGAATATAAATCTTCATAATATGATTTTTCTAATTCGTATAACGGCAAATTATCATCCAATTCACCGAGTACACAATTTTTAATCTCACACCAATCTATATTCGATACATCGAATAACGCCATGAAATCGGAATTTGATAAAACGGATTCTTTTAAGTAAGGTATGCTAGAGACTGCTGCATTGATGATAATATAATGGGTCACTCCATTTTTTATTGCAATATCCTGCTTTACCCGGTCGTTCTCTTTTTCTTCATCCAACGTTTTACCTCCGAATACTTCAAAACCTCCGGAATAATGTTGTGCTCCATGTACCTCAATTATCGTGTTTGACTCAGGAAGATAGAAATCGTAACGCTTAGCTCCATCCAATTTATTAGTTTCAGTAGGCTTGCTCCAATTGAAAATTACTTCTCGTTCAAAGTTTACATTTAGTTGTTTGAGTAAAGCGTCCATGAATCGTTCTGGGTATGAGCCAGAGCCTGAACGTGAACGAAAACAGTCCATTTGGGAATCAAGTCTTTCGATTGCTTTTTGAATAGTTTCCGAAATGCGAATGAACGGTAGATTCTCAGCTCTAGCACATAAGGCAAAATTACGAATGAAGTTGGCAGGCTCAAAACCTGCTTTCATTTGCATTTCGTGATATGAACTTGAGTAATACTCCTCCTTTAACTCATTTATTAAGTCTACGTGATACTGATTTATGATATTCCGTAATTCTTCTCCCTCGTATTCATTCAATACTTGAATAGGCGCTTCGTATTTACAGCCAAAGGCAAGTTTGAGTAATATTATAAACTCTGGTTCGTTGTTAAATTGTGAGCAATATGTTTCTAAGAAATTTAACGAATGCAGAGCGCATAGCAATGCTCTGAAAAAATTCTCTTCTGCAATTCCTACTTTTTCACAGTAATTCGCATATTTTAAGGTGAAGTTAATATCATTTTGTAACCTATACGACACGTCATGAATTGATGCTCCGTTTTCGATAGCAATCCAAGCCAACTCTTCATTGTCACGAATGTTGTAGGACATTTTACAGATATTCTTGCCATCAGCCTTGAGGGCATATACCGCGTCATCGTAGGAATAAAAGGTCATAAGGGAAATTTTGTTTAATTGAGAACACGTTTAGCTGATTGGAGAATAGCAGTTTTTTTTCATCAAATCAATGCAATTTTATTGTTTTTTTATTTTAATCGGTCTTAAGGGGGGGCGTGCGACTTGTTTCGTGCTGCTGTTTGATGTGTCACGTTGATTGAGTTTATGTTGTTCTCTCTCATTTTTTATACCAGTTAGTGAGCGTGCCTTTGTAAGCTTCAATCTTTATCGCTCCATCTCTTTTCTGGTTCTCTAAATTCCGCAAACTGGCGCCATCGCTTGTCATCGAATGCCATTTATCTTATAAAGCACCATCTGAAGGGCTGACGTTAATCAACTGCATCCTTTACTAATGAATGTAATTAGTCCCCGGTGCTCAGTTGATGGTGGCATCCGTGACCATGGCCGGAATGGACAGCCCGTGGATGATGAGGCGCAAGGGTGTACCTGGTGAGCAGTAGGTGGTGTGGACCAGGGCGAGGGCTACGCCATGGCTGAGGGCAGGGGATATGCAGCCGTCCACCACGTGTCCCACGATGCGGCCTTTGGTGTCTTTCACTACGTCGCCCTTGCGCGGGGTGTCGCTTTCCTCCATGCAGCGAATGGGCATGAGCCGTTTGTCGGATGGTTTGTGCGGGTGACGGCTCAGTTTCTCCAGACCCGCAGCATGGGGTGTGAGCGCTTCATCCCCTGCGGGAACGGTGAAAGTGCCGTGCTCCAATTGCAGGCATTCGCGGGCATCCATGCCGCAGGGTATGGCGCCTGCTACCAAGAAAGCCTCAAACCAAGCAATGCCCTTGTTGGCTCGGCAATACAGCAAAAATCCCTCCGACCCCGGTTCCTCCGCATCCGTGCGTACCAGCAATATCTGCTCCCCGCGGTAACGCAGGCGCGCAAAGCTCGCCGGGATGGAATATGGCACATCCGGCAGCACGCGGTGGAATATTTGCTCGCTGTCCGGTCCCTGCAAGTGCATGGCGCTCCATTGCTCGGTCTCGTTGCGCAGCTTGATGTCATCCCGCATCACCTTGCTGCGCAAAAGCTCGTCATCCGCCGTTTCCTGCGAGGTTGAGGCGAGGATGAAATAGTGCTCCGCATTCTCTCTGCAAAGGTGCACCTTATCCACAATGGTGCCTTGCCTGTTGAGCAGCAGGCTGCGGTGCATCTGCCCATCCTCCAGAGTGTTGATGTCGCTGCTGAATACCGAGTGCATCCATTCCGTAGCACCTGTGCCTTGTATGGAAAACTTGCTTTGGTGAGAAATGTCGAAAATGCCGCAAGAGGCGCGCGCCGCCATGTGCTCATCCACCAAGTTGGTATAGCGGCGCGGCATGTACCAGCCCTCCGCATTGCCCATGATAGCCCCCAATTTTGTGTGTAACGCTGCTATAGGTGTTTGTTTCATTCTGCGTATTCTGCTATCTATCCGCGCTTCGGTCAAGGAGTTAGCGCTAACAAAATATGCATGGGTGCTTTTGTCCGGACTTAGCCGATAAATCGGAATTTGACGGGGGGATGGTGGGGTAATTTTGCGAGCGTAAGCGAGCCTAGATTTGAGCCCCGGAGGGGCGCTATAAAATAGCCCGGCGGTAGAGCGGCGAAGCCGCGGAACCCCGGGGTAGCGTAAAAAAAGAAAATTGAGCCCGGAGCGACGGAGCGAAGCGACGCAGCGTAGGCCGACATATAATGGCGAGGACCGTAGCGAAGCGGAGCTCCGAGCCGGGGTGGGCGCGTGTTTTTGGTGTTTGCGGCATTTTGAAACAATG
>CAJGCZ010000096.1 GCA_904501975.1 uncultured Akkermansia sp. | reverse complement strand
CAATACGGCGCAGACCCCACACTTCTTCCGACCGGTACAGACGAGTATGACGAGCCGGAATCCCGCCTGCCCCTGCAAATCCTCCGGGATAATCCGCCCATCCGCAGCAGATTAAGAACAGATGCCGCCCCCCTCCTGCGCGATACTCTGGAATACGCCATCTGGCAGCGCATGTGCGAGTTGCTGGACGCGCACAGCCCGGCCGCCAAGTCGGAATGAACGCAGGGTTGAATATGAGCGATGTTTACAACCGTTGAGTCTCAGCTCACCTAGCTTCCTCTCACCATTTTACACACTAGCATGTCCGCCATTTCCCGAATCCTGGTCTCCACAGCCCTGAGCCTGTCGGCGTTGGGGCTGAGCTCATGTGTACGCAGTGACCTGGGCGATACAATTGACAGCATAGGTAAAACTGTAGCCAGGCCACTCCCCTCCCGCATGGGCAGTGATGAGTATCCACCTTTTGAGTGTACGGTGGAGCTGTATCGTAAGGACGGACAACTCTACATTGATATGCCTCTGGTGTATGTGCCGGAACGCCGTATGGGGATTGACTATGCGAATCCGCTGGGAAGTCCATACGGAGTGCTCACTCTCAATACCCCCTATACAAAAGAAGAACTGCAGAAGCACCCGGAATCCCGCATCGTTATCACCGGCGAAAATCTGATTACAAAGCACCTGCCGCACCCAAACAAATGGGGAGAGCAAGGAGTAGTCTGTTTCAGAGGGGTGACTTTGATTGCGGAAGTAGTGAACCCGCGATACATCCGCATGCGTGAAGACAGCAGCCGCGGGGGAGGGGTGGTAGAGTTTCGCGTGGTGCCCGATTTTGATACATCGAAAGCCGAATATCTGGGACGCTATAACTTTACCGACTCACGACAGGTAGCACAGCAGCTTCCCGCTCGCCGCAGCTGGTATAACTATGCGCTCATGCCATTGACCGCAATCGGTCATGTGGCCGATATCCCCCTGAGCCTGCTGTTCATGCCTCTGAGCTTTCCGTTCAAAGAGAGGATAGAGCCCAACATGGACTACACTCGTGTTTATGACCCCGAACGTCCTGATTCTATGTCTCACTTGTAGGATTCTCCCTATCCGGAAAACGAGTCTAGGCAAGAATAAGCCCCAGCATCCGTCAATCGCTTGCAAGTGTCTTTTTATCCCCTTGCAAGCGATGTTTCAACTTAGGTTGTCACTCGGTGAAAAATGACACTTAAACCGCTGATTCTGTGTGGTTTCTCAGTTCGAAGCATCTTTGCTTGCCCCAGAGTCACCATCTACTCAAAATCGCCTACTTGTCGCGGCGTAGCACGCAGTGCGAAGACGGAAGCTCACAGAATCAGCGGATTATAGATTCGAAGCATCTTTAGTGACCCTAAAAAGCGTTCGCGTTTAGAAAAAGAGGCTTCCGGCTTCGAGTTCGGGCTTGCGCCCTCCTTTCTACGCCGTGACGGGTAGGCATGCTTCCGTCTCCGCTAAAGCTTCGCCGAGACAAGTAGGCTTTTTGGCCTTTTGGAGCCGTTTTGCGCCCGGCAGGGCGGTGGCGGGGCTTGCGAGCGCTAGGGTGGGCGTAGCTTTAGCGAAGTCCCCTGCAATGCCTAAGCGCGCGTGGGTATTGAAAATCAAAAATGCTTTACAGCGTATGCTCTGCCAGCGCCTGTTTTGAGATATCGCTCATATGCAAAGGCTTTTTCTTTGTCTCGGAAAGCAATTGCGGTTTCAATATACCATGGTGCAAATTTGGAAGTGTGCGGTACATGTCCCGCATTGTGCATAGCCAAGCGTTCTTGCAAATCATGCGTCACGCCTGTGTAATGGCGTTTGCCTGTAGCGACATCACGCAGAATGTAAACGTAGTAGAAATGAGAGGTAGGCATTGGAATTGCAGAGTTTTTCGTTTACCGCATGTAATGCGCCACGGTGGTTTGCCCGCTTCCGCTGAAGCTTCAGCGTGGCAGCCTCCCTTTTTTATTTCGCGTTGCTGCATAAAAAAGTTGGCTTGGCAAACTCAAAGGCTTGCCAAGCCGAAGTTTTTTCTCCGAAAAAACGGAGGCTGGAATTAACGAGCCATCAGCTTGGGAAATTTGCGCCCGGAAATCGCTTTTTTCGTTTTTCCTACGTTCAGACCAAGCAAATATGAAATCGCATTATAATATATTGGATAGAAGCGTTTTATGAAATCGGCTTCGCAATTCGGGAGCCTGTCGCATCGCTTGTAAGAGGTCATGGAAAATGAAATACAGCATTCGCGGAAAACGACAAAAATGTGGATAATCCACCTCCACGCTTGAACAGAGGGGAAGAAATTGATATAATGCCCCGCGATTCGTAAGCTCCTATTTGTCATGAAGTCACTTTATACGTCTTTTCTGCTTGTTGCCTCGCTACTGTTGGGTACGGCCTGTGATGATGCTTCTGCAAATAAGGTAGGCTCTCAAACTCAATGTTCCACCACCAGAGATTCTATGAATACTAAGACATGGTTTTCCGCAAGACTGTCAGCGGACGAAGTGTGCGCTCTGCTAAAGCAGGGAGCTGACCCCAATGAACGAGAGGAAAGTATGGGTGGCACCCCTTTGATGCGAGCCACAACGGGAGATGTTGTGCGGGCTTTGATTGAAGGTGGAGCAGATGTACACGCTGTAAATAATTACGGGCAGAACATGGTTCATTACGCGGCTTTCAGCCAAGAACCGGAAGAGGATTACATGAGAACGGTGATAGACGAAGCCTGCAAGGCGGGATTATCGTTGGATGGAACTCAGAATGTCGATGCACCGCTTTTTCTTGCAGTGTATTCCGATGCTGAACCGACCGTAGAATATCTGTTGGCTCGGGGAGCTAATCCCCATGCGCTGTCCTCGGAAGATGGTATTGTCTCAGAAACATACACAGCTCTGAATTATGCAGCTACTGTTTCAGAGAATACTATCACGACCCTGATGCTATTGCAGGCCGGGGCTAAGGATGAGGTTGTGGAACAACAATGGACTCCCTTACACCGGGCCGCCCTTGCCGGAGATACGGAGGAAGTCGCAAAATTGCTGAGCTCCGGCGTTAATCCGGATATCCGGGGCGTATTGGAATGCACGCCTCTTATGGGTGCCGCCATGTTCGGCCATATCGAAGTGGTGAAACAGCTTGTAGAAGCCGGTGCTGATATCGAGGCTCGCAATAAATTAGATACCCCCTATGAGGAGCCGTCTACCGACTATAGCGTGTTGCAATTAGCTGCGAGGACGGGGCAAACCGAAGTCGTCCGATACTTGCTGTCACAGGGAGCAGACCCGAACATCGCAGGCAATAGAAAGCTCAGGGCTTTGCACTTTGCGGTATGGAGAGGTCATGAAGATACGGTGCGGCTGCTGCTGGAGTCCGGAGCGAATCCCAATATCATGGCCGGAGAAGACGAAGATGACTGGAAAGTTACCCCTTTCTTTTTCTCAAAAAAGGGAAGCTCTATATATAACCTACTGATACAATTTGGCGGCAAGGAACAATAAATGGTTCGGCTACGAGTTTAGGTAGAGAGTTTTAGCACAAAACACCACCCGCAAGACTAGGACAAGAATGAGCCCCGGCACTCGTCCTACCCTTGCGGGTGTCTTTTTGTCCTCTTTGGCTGTCATTCCGCTGGTGGAGTCTGCTTTGTCACCGGGGGCGGCTGCATGTGGTACACCTCCATCCGGTGCTCGATAGTCTGCAAGCGGACAGACATCTCGGACAGCACGCGGATGCGCATAGTGGATTAGAACCACCACCCAAT
>CAJGCZ010000095.1 GCA_904501975.1 uncultured Akkermansia sp. | reverse complement strand
GGAGCCGCCGCTCATGGCTTCGGGCATACGCCCTCGCCCTTATCTGTCGGCCTTCCGCGTCTTCGGCTGCGCCTCAGACGCTACAGGGCTCCACATCATTTTCATGCGTTACCGGGGGTTCTCATCTTCGGCTACGCCTCGATGAACCACCCCCGGCTATTTGTCTGTCGTCCTCCGGACTCTCAAATTCGGCTCGCTGCGCGCGCGGTATTGGGGAGGGCTGAGAACGGCTTTCGCCGTGGTGAAGAATGCCCGTTGGGCATGGTGAAGAATCTGCCTGCGGCAGATGGTGAAGAACAGCTTGCGCTGTAGTGAAGAACGCACCTGCGGTGCGTAGTACGGAGGACCGACAAACTACCACATATCAACCGAACGTGTTAACCGAGCGTTTTCTTCTCCGGCCTTCGAAGAAAGTAGGGGGAGTTGGAGGTGCCATGCGCATGTTGGTCTGTATGATGCCTAATTTCTACTTGACAAATAGGCGTTGATTTGGTAGAGAATAGAACATGAAAATCGTACCTGCAAGTATGATGTTGGCTGTGCTTACTACAACCGGCGCCATGGCCGGGGTAGAGGCCATGAAGAATTTTCAGGAACCCGAGAGCGGCAAGGCCGCTGTGATGAGCTTTGGGGGTGAAGGCGGGCGCGAGTTTATGCTGGATGGCAAGCCGTTCCAGATTCGCTCTGCCGAGATTCACCCGCAGCGTGTTCCCCGCGAGTATTGGCAGCACCGTATTCGCACCGCTAAAGCAATGGGCTTAAACACGATTGCGTTCTATACCTTCTGGAACCTGTTGGAAAAGGAGGATGGCAGTTGGGATTTCTCCGGCAATAACGATATTGCCGCCTTCATTGATTTGTGCATGGAGGAGGGCATGTGGGTGCTGTTCCGCCCCGGTCCCTATGTGTGTGGCGAGTGGGATTTAGGAGGTTTGCCCACCTACTTAATCAAGGACGATGTGACCCCGCTGCGCAACACCAAGAATCCTCAGTTTATGGAGGCTCAGACGCGC
The DNA here is from genome assembly GCA_904501975.1 of uncultured Akkermansia sp. Lineage (GTDB taxonomy): Bacteria > Verrucomicrobiota > Verrucomicrobiia > Verrucomicrobiales > Akkermansiaceae > Akkermansia. The sequence continues at coordinate 2,912 of CAJGCZ010000095.1, read as the reverse complement.
TATTTGGAGAAGATGGCTGAGATAGCCGCTCCGCGTCTTAGCCGCAATGGTGGCCCGATTCTCATGGTGCAGCTGGAGAACGAGTACGGCAGCTACAAGTCCCCGCACGATGAGTTGGCCTACATAGAATGGCTGAAGGATTTTTGGACGCAGAAGGGGGCGGGCCCGTTCTATGTGTCGGAGGGTTCCTCTATGCACCACCTGCGTTTTGTGCCCAAGGGGGTAGCTGTAGGGCTTGACCCGGCAGATCGCGTCGCTGATATGCGCAATGCTTTGCGCATTGCACCCGGGGTTCCTGTGTTCTCCAGCGAAACGTATCCGGGGTGGTTGCGCCACTGGGGTGAAGGCAACTGGACCCCCACTCGCAAGACCTTGGATTCCGTGCGCTGGTATATGCGAGACGGTGTATCGTTCAATATCTTTGTATACCATGGCGGTACCAATTTCGGGCTTACTGCCGGTGCCAATAGTAACGAGAAGGGGGGTAACTTCCAGCCCGATTTAACGAGCTACGACTACGGTTCCCCCGTAGGTGAGCACGGCAACCTGACCCGCGAATACTTTGAGTACCGCGACATTATTCTTGGTGCTCTGCCGGAGCTGAAGGACAAGGCTCCCGCTGTGCCTGCCACCCCGGCTACGATGGAAATTGCTGCCTTTACTCCGCAAGCCCAAGCCCCGCTGTGCATGCTGAGCATGAAGAAGGTGAAGGAGGGTATGGATACGCCCTGCACGCTGGAAAGCATTGGGCAAAACCAGGGTATTGCCGTGTACTCTGCTCCAGTTCCCGCCGGTGAGGCTGCGCAGTTGACCTGCCAAGCACATGATTTTGCTCAAGTGTATGTGGGCGATACCTATGTGGGTAATATCAACCGCATGAAGGGGCAGACCGGCATTATGCTGCCCAAGAGAGATAAGGAGGAAACGCTGCGCATTGTGGTGGATACCTTCGGGCATGTAAACTTCTGCTCCTACATGGAGAAAGACCGCAAGGGTATTATCGGCCCCGTTACCTTGGGGGGCAGTACGCTCAATCAGTGGGCGCTGCGTGTTAATCCGCTCACAGCGGTGCCGCAGGTGGTGCCCGGCAAACCGCAGGGGACTGCTTTGGGCGGCGTGTTTAAGGCCGAGGTAGAGCTGCAGGAGGTGGCAGACACCTTCTTGGATATGGCCGCGTGGCCCAAGGGTTATGTGTGGGTGAATGGGCATCTTCTTGGCCGTTATTGGAACATCGGCCCGCAGGAGCGCCTGTATTGCCCTGCATCTTTCCTCAAGCAAGGGAAGAATGAGATTGTGGTGCTGGATTTCTTTGCCGATGTGGCTAATCCTCCCTCCATCTCCGGTAAGCATGAGCGCAATATGGAGGTGAAGAAAGAAACCAAATCTCTCAACAATCAGTGGGATTAATCTCCCGCTGCGCGCTGTGCGTGCGCGCGTCGCGTCAGCATTTTCCGCCCCGGGTTGCTATCCTGCATCTCGGGGCGGTTTGCGGTGTGGTGTTTAACCTTTACTTTTTGTATCGCATTTTAAGGCGTTTCTGCGCTAAATATTCGGGTGCCATACATTGAGAATTGACTTTCTGCGCGAATTATGCTAGAGAGATGGTATAAGATATGAGACCGTTTTATGCAGGAATAATGATGTGCTGTTTGGCCGCCCTTGTTGGGACGACCATGGTGGAGGCTGCCGATGATAAAAAGCAACCCTCTGCTGCCGATTTGCGCAAGGAGCGCCGTGCTGCCGTGAAAGAAGCCGAGCAAAACTTGCGGAAGGCAAAGCGCACCGGTGACGAAAATGCCATTGCTGCGGCAAAGGCTGCACTGGATTTGGCTAAGAAAAAAGCCAGTGGCAAGGGGGCTGATATGGCTGCGGAGTTTGCTGCCTTGATGCAGGCCGGCGAGCTGCTGGCTACGGTATCGGATGAGGCTTCGGCAAAGAAGGCTGCGGACAAGATTTTGAATATTTTTGAGAAACTTCCTGCCCCGGAGGAAGTGAATGATGACGATATTGAACTTTGGGCTACCGAGCAAAATAAAATTAACAAGCAGATGGAGGAATTGCGCAAGCAACCTTGGTTTGTTGACTCCGGCTTGCAGGATGCTTGGTCGGCTGTGACGGATCCGTTCTCGCGTAAACGTGCCCAGCGTCTGAAACGATGAAGCGCTCTCACTTCCTTTTGGTGGCCGTGGTTGCCGCAGCTCCTATGCTCTGCGCCGCGCCGTTGACGCTGGACCCCGCCGTGATAGAAGAGGCGAAGAGGGCGGTCTTTGGCGGGGAATCTGTGATGACTCAGGACTCGGCTCCGGCCCCGGCGGCAGCCGAGCAGGGGGATACAGCCTTGTGGCAGGAGGCGATGGATGCTGCCGGCACAGAGATGATGCCTGTGTTGCTGCTTGCGTTGTTGCAGCGCTTGAATCCTCATTTGCCGATGCAAGAGCACGCTGCCCGCTATGCAGAAGCACTGCGCTTGCACGTGTTGGCTGCTGCGGGTAACAAAGCTGCCCGTATGGAGCTTGCCGCCGCCTTGAGCGTGGGTGTGCTCACTAATGGCTTGCGAGTACCCTGCGATGCCTCGTTGGCCGAGAAAATGAAGCATTAAGCTGTGTTTAAGTTTTAGCCCACACATAGCAATTTGTCCATACGTAGGGTGGGACTTATAGTATTTCCCCCCCACAACTACCAATTTGTAGGCTATTGGAGGTGAGCGAAGCGAACGGAATTCGTGAGCCCCGGCCAGGGGCGGAATATGGTAGCCCGGTGGTGGAGCTGCGCAGCAGCGAAACCCCGGGTAAGATGAAAAATATATTGGAACCCCGTCAGGGGTGGCATAATGCTCGGCTATAATATTTAAGCTTATTTATTGATAAAGCGAGAATAACGAAAGAACTACAATATAACGCTACCCTTTATGT
>CAJGCZ010000094.1 GCA_904501975.1 uncultured Akkermansia sp. | reverse complement strand
CCGTGCCCGACCAAGAGAAAGCCAAGCAAGTGGTCGAGACCGTGTACAACACCTGGCGCCTGAGCATGATTCGCGGCAACGAGCAGGCCTGGCGCGCCAGCACCACCCGCTCCCGCCAGATGAAAGTGCGCAACCTCATCGTCTCCCAGCGTGGCCAGTTCCCCAAAGACTTCTTCAAACACACGCAAGAAGCCCCCAACATCGACAACTTTGTGTACGTGGGCACCCTCATGGGCTGCAAGGGCAACACCATGGCCGCCACCTACGTGGGCAAGCTCCAGCTCGGGGATGGCAAAGCACGTGAAAACGCCTACGTGCTCGAATTCGTGCTCGAGCAAGGCCGCTGGAAGCTCGACCAAACGCGCTTCTTCGACCTCAGCCAGCTGCCGGATGTCAAAAAACGCCTCTACAAGCGCGACCTCACCCTCCTCAAAGAGCAAGACGGCTTCCTCCCCTACGATCGCATCCCCGGCACCCCCGCCGCCTGCCGCGCCCCGGAGCTCATCGGCAAGGTATTCGTGGACTGCCCAGGCCGCAATATCGAGATGAGCATCAACGGCGTCTCCGTCCATGAATTCGACGACGAGCGCCGCGCGGACATCATCTCCGGCGGCCTGCGCCGTGGGCAAAACACCATCACCTACAAAATCAAGGATCGCGAGGGGCTCAAACGCCCCGCCATGGCCATCGGCATCTTTGTCGCGCCTGAGACTCCCGGCAACACCGGCGTCTGCGTCTTCGACCACATCCTCGACGCCGCGGACAAAGCCAACGGCGGCTCCTTCACCTTCTTCATCAGCAATGATCACATCGCCTCCATGAACCCCAAGTTCCAAGGCAAGAAGCCGGAGCCATTCCACGCCGTCCCCCTCAAGCAAAAGCCAAAAAAATAAGCCCCGCCCCCCATGAAGCAACGAGCCTTCACCGCCGCTCTGGCCGTGGCATTATGTGCCCCGGCCTGCACCACGGTGGACACCGCCGGCGCCCTCAACACCATAGGGCGCACCCATCCGGTGGAGCGCTGTGACTCCCTGCCGCCGGCGGAACTGCGCACCCCCAAAGACAGGCTCTACACCGTGCACACGCATGGCAACACGGCTTACATAGCAATACCGGTGCGCTACCTGCCCGCTCGCGCCAAGTGGTTCCACTGCCTGCAGGTAGGTGGCTGCCCGGTCATGGAGCCACAAGTGCGCCACCGTGATTTCAGTCAATACCGCCACCCGAAAGACGGCATTTATTACGCCGTGGTCGCAAAAGAGCATCTGCATTCCCCCCACCTGGCGGCTCACGTGCAGCAGCTCATCCCCGCCACAGCTGCCCCCTTGCCGAAGGGTACCACCACCGGCACCATCACCCTGCCGCGCGGGGCGCATAGCATCATCAACAGCCACCTGAACGCGGACTTCTCCCCGGCAAACACCGCCATTCAACCCCTGCGCTGGGTCGCCACCGTGGTGGATGTCCCCTTATCCATCGTGGCCACCCCCATCAACTGGGTACTCCAGCCCCTCGGCGTGAACCTGTGGTATTATTGACGCAGCATGCGCAGCCACCGGCGACAAGGAGTCAGAAAAACAGCAACGTAACCCGCCCCACCCTCCAGTTCTCGCCACTATTGGCAATTCCTCCCCCGGCAAGGTTCCCCCCGCCGGGGGGGATTTTTATTTTCGGCATGCCTGTTTTCGCAGGGAATCAGCATACTTGTGACAATGATAATGGATTAAAGTAAAGATTTCATAGTAATTTCTATGCTTTCTTTCTTGAAAGAATCGGCATTCTTTGGTAGAATCACGTGCGGCAGAACGCCCTACTCACAATATCCATGGACACAGTAATCACCAAAAAGCAGATGACAGAGGAGGAAATAAAACTCCAGTTCATCACTCCCGCCATTGAAAACGCAGGCTGGGACAGAAAAAAGCAAATCCGTATGGAATACGCTTTTACCGATGGTGCAGTTATCGTGAGGGGTAACACCGTAGCACGAGGCAAGAGAAAGCGTGCTGACTACGTCCTTTATCATCGTCCGAATTTACCTCTTGCCATTGTGGAGGCAAAAGATAATAAACACCATTTGGGCGATGGCATGCAGCAAGGTATTGATTACGCTAAAACTTTGGATATCCCTTTCGTGTACTCCTCCAATGGGGATGGCTTCTTGGAGCACGACATGAAGAATGGGACAGAGCGAGAAATTGCTCTTCATGAGTTCCCTTCACCAGAGGAACTGTGGAAGCGTTACTCGACCCGAGAAGAATATACGCCGGAACAAGAAGAACTCATTACGGAGCCGTACTATTTTGCACCGGGGGATAAAACGCCACGATACTATCAGCGCATAGCTATTAACCGAACCATTGAAGCCATCGCGCGTGGGCAGAATCGAATCTTGCTGGTTATGGCTACCGGAACGGGGAAGACATACACAGCGTTCCAAATAATTCACCGCCTTTGGAAATCCGGCACTAAGAAGAAGATTCTTTTCTTAGCAGACCGCAATATCTTGGTTGACCAAACGATGACTCAGGATTTCAAGCCATTTGCCAAGGTGATGCACAAGATTGGAGAAAACGAACAAAAGGATGCTGACGGCAATAAGATTCTGGACAGCTCCTATGAGATTTATCTTGCTCTTTATCAGCAATTGGCCGGGGATGATAATAAGGAACCGTTCCGCGCCTTTACGCCCGAATTCTTCGACCTGATTATTATTGACGAGTGTCACCGAGGTAGCGCAAAAGAGGACTCTCAATGGCGCAAAATCTTAAATTATTTCAATTCTGCCACACACATCGGACTTACCGCCACCCCCAAAGAAACAAAGGAGGTTTCTAACATCTCGTATTTCGGTGAGCCCGTATACACGTACAGTTTAAAACAAGGTATTGATGACGGATTCCTTGCTCCATATAAGGTGGTTCGTGTAGGGCTCAATAAAGATTTAGAAGGTTATCGACCTCCGGCGGGTAAGCGTGATGTTGATGGTGAAGAAATAGAGGATAGAGAATACAATATCAAAGACTTTGACCGCAACCTCATTATCGATGAGCGTACGCAACAGGTCGCGAAACGTGTCACTCGATTCCTTAAGGATAACGACAGGTTTGCTAAGACCATCGTTTTCTGTGTGGATATCGAGCATGCTGAGCGAATGCGCCAAGCCTTGGTAAATGAGAATAGTGACCTCATTGCGCAGAATCCTAAGTACATCATGCGTATAACCGGGGATAATGCAGAAGGTAAGGCTCAGTTGGACTACTTCATTGATGCCGATTGCAAATATCCTACAGTTGTGACGACCTCTAAGCTCCTTACCACCGGTGTAGACTGCAAAACATGCAAATTGATTGTGCTGGATTCCCCCATAAAATCCATGACCGAGTTTAAGCAAATTATCGGTCGTGGCACACGCCTGAAGCCTGAATGCGGCAAGGAGTATTTCACTATTATGGATTTCCGGGATGCCAGCAGATTGTTTGCCGACCCCGACTTTGACGGTGAACCCATAGTTGTCATTGACTTGCAGCCGGATGGTGGCGATGATCAAGGAGGCGGGGATGGCACAACAGGAGATGATGAAAATCCCCCTGTTGACCCGCCTGTAGTCGACCCTCCCAATGTTGATCCGCAGCCTCCGCCTGAGCACAAGAAAAAGGTACGCATCAACGGAGTAGACGTTCATATCCTCAATGAGCGTGTACAATACTATGGTGTAGATGGCAAATTGACAACAGAGAGTGTTATAGACTATTCTAAGAGAAACATCTTGGGCGAGTTCGCTTCACTTGATGAGTTCCTTCAAAAGTGGAATGCAGAAGAGAAGAAACAGGCTATCATTGACGTTCTTCAGGAGCGAGGTGTTTTGCTCGAATCCCTTAGGGAAGCCTCCGGCAAGAAAGATTTGGATGATTTCGACCTCATCTGCCACATTGCATACGATAAAGAGCCGCTGACTAAAGCGGAGCGAGCAAACAACGTCCGTAAACGCGGATATTTGCACCAGTACTCGGAGCTGGCTCAACAGGTTCTGAGCGCATTG
>CAJGCZ010000093.1 GCA_904501975.1 uncultured Akkermansia sp. | reverse complement strand
GTACCATTGTTCGACTCGTTGTTTTAATTCTGAAGGAAGTAATAATATTTCTCCTTCGTTTTTTTCAAATCGTTCATGTTGAACCAAAGTTTGCAATTCCAGTAGATAACGCCTAAATATAATCAATTCATTATACTCGGAAACTTCTGCATACTGCCGGTTATTTTGTTGGAGATTCTCTGTGTTGTTAACTGTCTGTTGGGCGTGCCCACTGAAGGCACATATCATCAAAAACAGGTAAACCCAAAACCGATTTTTATAAATACTTGTCATTTTCTTTGTTACTTATAGTGGAAATTCTGGTTCACATACCGCAAATGAATGTTGCAAATGTAAAAAAAATTGCACGTAGTGATTTTTCTGAATAAGCATTCATAATGTTACATATATTGATGGACCCCATATAAGAATGCATGTAAAAATTAAAACGAATAGAAATAAAGAAACAACATTACTTATTGTGAGTTGTTTATATATTTGGATTATTATTAAGGGGATATAATACACAATTTGTATAAGTGCTAAAAAATTCAGCCATGAATAAGTTGCATGCTCGCAAACTCCATGTATTAAAAAACTAAGCGGAAAAGCCATCAAAATATTGCACAAAAATACAGTTTTAATAGATTTCCTCGAATTTAATAGAAAAAACATTGCTACCGAAGCGAAAAAGATAAATGGTAATATACATTTATAGAGTAACAAGTACTCAAAACCGCAAGACTCATAAGGATTTACAAAACTAACAGACAAATAAATAAATGATGCAAGTATATGGTATATGATATGAAAAAGCATAGTTTTTTGATGTATTCGGAGGGTGAGTAATTGAGTGTACGGTTGCCTAACGCTACTGTAATCTACATGATGAAGCAGAATGAGGCAAGTAAAAAAGAGCACACGGGTTAGAGGATGTGGGGTAAAACGGCACGATGTTATTCGGAAGACTGGTCGTCATCATTGCCTCTTCTGCGAATGGCGGACTTCGGACTTGAGGAAGAGGTGCTGAAGGCGCGTGCCTTTAGCATCCTTCATGAGGACTTTGAAGGGCGTGATGGTGCCATTTTTAACGTAGCGCGATAAGGTGCTGCGCGATACATTGAGTAAGCTGTGAGCTTTTTCACCCGCGCTGCAAGAAGCGCTTGGTGACGCGGGCAATGGTTTCCTCCACACTTGGCATGGGCACGCCAAGACCGAGCAATTTGGCGTTGCACATGGCCGTGTGCGGAGGGCGTACCTCGCGGAAGAAGGTGGCATCTGCCAGGCGGGTTTTCTGCATGGGCGGCAGCGCAGGCAAAGCGCCCTCCTGCACCGCCTGCTGCAAGGCTAGGCGGGCGCAATCATACCAACTGACGGGGGAACCCGTAGCGCACACATGCAGCACCCCCGAGGTGGATGTAGGCAGCAGGCTTAAAACCACGCGCGCAATGTCCTCTGCATCCGTCGGCATGGATACCTTATCGCCAATGGCGGCCAAAGGCTCGCCGCGCAAGGCTTTGGCCACGGTGCTTTCCACAAATGAGGGTTTCTGCGGATTACCGCAAATCCACGACACGCGCAGCACGAGGGCGGCAGGCAAGGCCTCGGCCACCTGTTGCTCGCCTTCGCGTTTACTCTCGCCGTAAATGCTCAAGGGCTTGCATTTACAGGTTTCGTTTTTCATACCGGCTTTGCGCCCTTCCAGCACATAATCCGTAGACAAATGCACAAAACGCGCCCCCGTGTGGCGGCAGGCCAAGGCCATGGCCGCAGGGGCCACGGCGTTGATTAAATGAGCTTGCAGCGGGTCATCTAAACAGGCTTCGAGCCCACTTACGGCGGCACAGTTCACCACCGCTTGCGCACCACTGTGCAACACGCAGGCGGACACCGCCTCGGCATCCGCCAAATCGCACTGCGCATGGGAGGGGGCAAGCACGCTCCATCCCGCAGCCTCTGCTGCGCGCACCATCACTTGCCCTGTTCTGCCACTACCGCCGAAAACAAGCATCTTCATGGCCGGAGTATAACAGTATTCTGACATTTTGGCAAGAAACACTTGACACATTACACTGACTGTGTAACACTCGCAGCCATGATAGATGTTTGCTTGCTGGGAACAGGCGGCACTCAACCGCTGGTGAATCGATGGCTTACCTCGCTGATGGTGCGCTACAAGGGGCACGCTGTTTTGATTGATTGCGGCGAGGGCACGCAGATTGCCGCCCAAGAAGCAGGCCAAACGCTGAAACCGGTGGATAAGATTCTGATTACCCACTTGCATGCAGACCACATCAGCGGCTTACCCGGGCTATTGCTGACCATGGGCAACATGGGGCGCACAGAGCCGCTCTCCATCATCGGCCCCGTAGGTACGGAGCGCACCGTGAATGCCCTGCGCAGCATTGCGCCGAACCTGCCGTTTGAGGTGTACGTGAGCGAGCTGGATTCGCAGGAAGAGCTGATGTATTTTTTGGATTGCGATATTACGGCCTTTGCCGTAAATCACGGGATTCCTTGCTACGGCTACAGCATTACCCTGCCACGCTGCGGTAAGTTTGATGCAGCCAAGGCTAAAGAGCTCAATATCCCCCTGCCTTTCTGGAGCCGATTGCAAAAAGGGGAAATCATTGAGCACGAAGGCACCACCTATACACCGGACATGGTGCTGGGCCCGCCCCGCAAGGGATTAAAGCTGACCTACTGCACGGATTCTCGCCCTACGGACACGATACAACGCATGGCGGCAGATGCCGATTTGTTTATTTGCGAAGGCATGTACGGCGAAGACGAAATGCTACCCAAGGCATTGGAGAACAGGCACATGCTCTTTACAGAGGCTGCCCAGCTTGCCGCAAAAGCCGGTGGGGTTAAGGAACTGTGGTTAACTCATTACAGCCCCTCCCTGCCCAATCCCAAAGCTTTCCGCGATAAGGCCCGTGCCATTTTTCCCAAAACTGAAACACCACGAGACGGTTGGAACAAATCTCTAACATTTGAAGAATAATTTTTCAATTTTTTTTGAACAAAAAGACAACGGGCGGTGTATATACTTTATACAAATCAGGCGCAGGGATGCGACCTATCAATTAAATTGTCTTTTTCATGTTATTATAGTGGTAAAAGAAGAGGCGAATGACTCAGAGGTCGTTCGCCTCTTCCTCTTTTTGTAGGTCTGCTATACACTGTCTTTACCCTCCGGGAGGGAACCAAAGGGACAGAAGAAATAAGCGTTGATTTTTCTGCAACAACGTGATACCATAGGCCGCGATATGAAACAATCATGGTTCTACTTATCACTGTTGGTGGGTGTGTTTGCCGGTATGCTGCCTGTGGCGCAGGCGGCAGATGAGGCTTCTACCACCCAAACGGAGAAGAAAGCTAAGAAGTCCAAAAAGTCTAAAAAAGGCAAGGGCGAAAAAGCAGAGCGCCCCGTAAGTGCAATGGGCGAAAAATTGGCTGCCGCCACCTATTTCACTGAGGCTAAGCCCGATGCCACCGCCACACATTATTTCTTCTTGGAGTCTGCCTCTTGGTGTGGTCCCTGCAAGGCTGTGATGCCCAAAATTATTGAGCAGTACCCGGAGATGAAGAAAGCCGGTGTAGAAATCATCCTGATTGCCAACGAGGATGAACCGGCCGCTAAGAGATATTTGGAAAGCTATAAGGCTGAGTTCGCCGGAATTCTTCCCGCCAACCTGAACGGCATTCCCGGCATTGTTCGCGCCAATGGTATTCCCTTCTGCTGCTTGGTGGATGCTGAGGGCAACACCGTTACCAGCGGCCACGGACGCATGATTTTGCAGTGGCGCCAGCTGACCAATCAGCCCGTCTCTGCCGGCCCCGGCTCTGCCAACAAGGCCATCGAGGAGATAAAGTTCCTGACGGGCAAACCCTCCAAAAAGGCTAATTACTTCATTTACCTGCATTCTTCCTCTACCTGCGCCGCCTGCAAATCTATTGTGCCTACCTTGGTGAAAGAGTACAAAAAGATGAAGAAGGACAACGTGGAGATGATTCTTGTGAGCCACGATTCCACCGAGGCTGCCGCCAAGGCCTATGTGAAGGAGAACCGCATTAAGTTCCCCTCCATTCTGGACTCCGACCCCGCCGCCAAAACTCTGCCCGGCTACACCCCGGTCAGCGGTATTCCCGCCGCCACTATTGTGGATAAGCACGGCACGGTTATCAAGAGCGGCCACGGCACGCTTGTGACGGAGTGGAAAACATTCTGCCCCTGATAGCTCTACTGCATTTTTTGCATTCATTTGCAAGGTTAAGCGCCGCACCCGCGGCGCTTTTTTTTCGCAAGCTATGTTAACCTCTGCAATTGATAAATGTGAGTTTGTCGCCCTCCGTACTACGCACCGCAGGTGCGTTCTTCACTACAGCGCCAGCTGTTCTTCACCATCTGCCGCAGGCAGATTCTTCACCATGCCCAACGGGCATTCTTCACCACGGCGTCAGCCGTTCCTTCTCCCATATACCGCG
>CAJGCZ010000092.1 GCA_904501975.1 uncultured Akkermansia sp. | reverse complement strand
GCGAACCCCGGAGGGGTGGCATAAAGCGTGGCTCGGAATTCGGCATTGTTTCAAAATGCCGTTAACATTATAAAACACGCGCCCACAACGGCTCGGAGCTCCGCTTCGCTACGGTCCTCGCCATTATATGTCGGCCTACGCAGCGTCGCTTCGCTCCGTCGCTCCGGGCTCAATTTTCTTTTTTTACGCTACCCGGGGTTCCGCGGCTTCGCCGCTCCACCGCCGGGCTATTGTATGGCGCCCCTCCGGGGCTCTGAATTCCGCTCGCTTGCGCTCGCATCACCCCTCCAACTTCCGATTTATCGAGCAGTTTGCAATCAACTGAAAACTTGAACAGAGCAAAAGTTTAATTCTTGGCGTGTTGGCATGGCGTTCACGTTCGTCTTCCTCCGGGAGAGGGGAGGCTGCAAGAGACAAAAACACCTTGCCGGGAGGAGGACGCATCTGTAGTGGACGTTGCTCCGGGTTGCGTCTTTTCTTACCCGGCAAGGTGTCGGTTTGGCCGCATTAAGGGCTCAGCCTATGAAATTGCCGTATACATAACCGCTTATCGTGGATAAGACGATGACGAGCGACACATAGGCTGCCGTTTTTCTCCATCCCATCACGCCTGAAACAACCAGCATATTGGGCAGCGAAAGTGACGGACCGGCTAACAGCAATGCCAGAGCCGGGCCTTTGCCCATTCCGGAAGAGAGAAGTCCCTGAACTATCGGAATCTCGGTAAGAGTGCTGAAATACATGAACGCCCCGGTAAAGGAGGCAAAGAAATTGGCCGGCACGCCATTTCCACCAACTGCGAGTTGTACCCATTCTGCGGGAATCAGCCCGGGGATAGCTGTAGTACCATGCGTGGAACCGAGCAGCATTCCGGTAATGATGATACCAATTCCCATAAGCGGTATGGTCTTTTTGGCAAAGTCCCAGGATGCTAATGCCCACTCGCGATTCAGCGCTCTTTTGTCGGAGAGTAGAATGAGAGAAATTACCGCAAGAGCAACCACCATAGGAGGCAGCGGGGTGAAAATGGGCACAGGAATGAAAACCACGGATGCAGCAATGGTCAAAACTACTGCGACCACACCGGTATACACTTTCCAGGCCGGAATACGCAGGTATTCTACCATACTCCAACACATGAGCATTGCTGCAACAGCTACGAAGTACCAGCGATGACTATAGACGAAAGACCAAGTGGAATCACTTTGTTCACCGGGAGCAGCCCAGTTCGCAAAGATAAGTACAGCTACCATCGCAAAAAAAAGCACGGCTGTCTGCCCGAACGAATCGGAGGGCGTTTCTTCCTGCTTGTTTTCGTGTTGAGCCACAGATTTCAGCAGTTCTTCCCGGCGGTAAACCCAAGCCATTATCACGCCAATGACGACGGAAAACCCCATGGCACAAACGGTACGGGCTACCCCCATTTCCATGCCCAGAATGCGAGCTGTCAGAATGATGGAAAGCATGCTTATAGCCGGACCGGAGTAAAGAAAGGCCATGGCTGGGCCAAGCCCTGCCCCTCTCTTGTAGATGCCGGTAAACAGAGGTAGAATAGTGCAGGAGCATACGGCGAGAATGCCGCCTGATATAGCAGCAACGCTGTATGAAAGCCAACGCGGAGCATGGGCGCCCAGATACCTCAACACTGACTCTTTACTGATGAATACCGCAATGATGCCGGCTATGAAAAAGGCGGGCAAGAGGCATAGGATAACATGCTCCTGCGCATACCATTTCGCCAAATCCAGAGTGGCTTGTAGGGCTGTCTGAAATGCCTGATTATTTAACGGCATGAAAAAAACGGAGGCATAGAGGACAAGCATCCACAACAATGTATTAATTTCTGATTTGTTTTTCATATCAAATGATGAGTTCGGTTATTGTTATCCACATTCCGAGTAGGAAAAGACTGATTCCGGCAAGACGTTTTCCCCAACGCTGAACAGTCGGAAGACAACGCAGAAAACCGGCTGTTTTTTCAGCTCCGGTTACCAACAACAAGGCGAATACAGCCACGGGAATAGCCGTCCCCAAACCAAACAACGCGATGGCTACCCAAGCCCAGGGGCCACTTTGGATAGCAATCGGCAAAGCGGTTCCGAAAAAAAGAGCTGCTGAGGGAGGACACAATGCCAACGCAAAGAGCAGCCCCAGCAAAAAGCTGCCCCATAAGCCACTGTTTGCGAGTTTGTGTGTAAGCGTTTTACCGGGGCGACGACCGATGGAGGGCATGCGCAAACACTCAAGGAGAATGAGTCCGGAGATAATGAGTATAGGACCCAAGTACAAAGGCAGGCTTTCCTGGAGCCAGAGCGATACAGCGGGGGCTCCTGCCAATCCTTGGCTTATGAGCAGCCCTACTGCAACATAAGAGCAAATGCGCCCCAATGTATAAAGCACTGCCGCCATCAGGGCGCGATGGCGTGAGCCCACGTGCCGGCACATATAACCAACAGCTGCCAGATTAGACGCTAAGGGACAAGGCGCCATTGCAGCAGCCATTCCGGCAAGGATAAGATAGAGCATACTCATCTCGCTTTATAAGCTTTAATTTGTTCTCTTACATATTGCTTGTAAGCAACTTCATCTCGACTCAACTCCCAGATGCGTGACAACTTCTCCCATTCTTTCCCCTTCTGAGCATCTCGCAATATAAGAGTTTTTGCCGTGAGCCCATAGAGCTTCACTTGGTCTGCATCCGCTTCTTTCTGCACAAACGCTACCCCCTCCCCCATGGCAACCTCCCTTGCCCATTGCTCCATGCGCCTACATGTCGGGCAGCGTTTTCCAAAGGTGAAATACACCAGCTCTGCAGAATTATCTGCCACTAGCGGTATGGGGGTGCTTGCCGATTCAACGGTGGCTTCCGGTTGTATTTGTTTGAGTGCCGCAACTGCCAGCACGCCGGTGCCTATGAGAAGTAAAGCGGTTTTCCACCCATGGCCGAGTTGGCTTTCTGCCCCGCTTTCGCGGTTTGCGGGTGATTTGCTGCTGCTATCTGCTCTTTGGCAAGCGCATGCACATGCGGAGGCCGCCTCTTTTTCGGTCTCGGTAGGTGTCCGCTCATGAGCAAGAAACGCCTGTATCAGCTCTCTCACTTGTTCCTCTGTCAGTACTTTTCCCTGCCGGACAATTGTTCCATTGATAGATATCGCAGGAGTGTTGAAAATCCCGACTTCCGCTATCTCCAGCGGATTCGTTATTTTCTCTATCCCGAACATCCCCGGTAGCGTTCGCACGGCTGCTTCTGTATTTCTGACTAAGGTTGTGCAACGTGTGCACCCCGGACCGTAGATGGTGATGTGTGTTGTTTTCATTGTTGTATTTATATTTGGACAAATCTAAAATCGTTAATGTAAAAAAACCGTCACGGGTTAATTTACATCAGGCGACAAGACACTTTAAGACAGAAGAAAGACAGGGAATGGCCAGCCGATAATAGATGTTCTTCCCCCGTTGTTCAGCAACGACAACCCCGGCATTCTTGAGTATATTGAGATGGCTGGAAATCGTGGACAAATCGCGCTCCGTTCCCTTGTGCAATTCGCAGACACAGCGTTCGCCATTGAGCAGCATTCTGACGATATGCAAGCGAACCGGATGCCCGAGAGCCTTAAAAACCGCAGCTGCAGCCTCGTGTGACAAACTTACTGTTTCAGAGTCATTGCAATTACAATCCATGGCTGTCATTCTGTAAGCATTTGGTTAATTTCTCGATTTCTGTGCGTATTTCATCACGCACTCTGCGGTAGACTGCCAAAGCCTCCGCTTCAGGTAATCCTACCGCCAAGGCGGGTGGGTCATCAAAAGGTAGATGAATGAGTTTTCCCCCGGGGTAATACGGGCAAGCTGCAGCTGCACGATCACATACCGTCACCACCAAGTCCCATGAAAGCCCCGCCGGGAGTTCGTCTATCGTTTTTGAAAAATGTTTACTCATGTCCATGCCGACCTCGGCCATAACAGTGAGCATGCGTGCATTCAAGCCATGTTTCTCTATCCCGGCGGAAAAAACCTGCCACCCATCCGGGAACATGCACCGCCCCCAGGCCTCAGCCATCTGGCTGCGGCAGGAATTACCTGTGCATAGAAATAAAGCGGAGCTCATGACAAGCGCTATTATACGGACATGTTGACAAATGTCAACATGTATTCTACATTTCTTTAATAAAGCTGGGCGGAAGAATGCATTCGGCATTGCTATTTTGGTGCGAGCTTGTTATAATGGGCGTGCAGCATAACTTCCGATGAAAGAAATGAAGACACAGAACGCAATATCTGCAGAGCAAAATACCTTGAGCAAGGTGGATGATTTCGATATTACGCTCGATAAACCGCAATTTGAAGGGGTGATTGCGAGCCGTAGGCGAGCGGAATTCGCAGCCCAGCAACGCGGGGCGACGGACGTTAGGCAGGGGTGGAGCGGCGAAGCCGCGGAACCCCTGTTAGGGTAAGAAATTTAAATGGAACCCAGGGAACCTGTGGTGACAGAATGCGTGGCTTAAATTGCCGTATCGACTACAAAACAAATGCT
>CAJGCZ010000091.1 GCA_904501975.1 uncultured Akkermansia sp. | reverse complement strand
TGCAGGTACCACACAGGAAATCACCAATTCTCGCACGAATACAGTAGTGGGTACAACAACCTTGGGCGGTGGTGTACTGCGCATGGAGGAAGGTGCAATCCTGCAGACGAGCGGGTTTCGCACAGCAGCCGATAGCGATGCCCAGGTGTGGCTGGATAATGCGGTGCTGAACAGTGCCGGCTCTGCAGTACGCTTCGGCAGTGGAACAGGCTTGGTTGTTGGTGGTAGCAATACGCTGACGGCATCTACCTTTGCGATGCAAGATGGTAGCTACCTGAGCTTTGACCTGCGAGAGAAGAATCTGAACCTTGCCGCGCTGGCTGTTAATGCCGACATGAGCATTAATGGCATGGATATTGTGGTGATGAACTCCGATATCATGACGGCGGGTGAGTATAAGCTCTTGTCTCTGGACAATACTTCGCAGTATGATGCTTCGCAATGGGAGACTGCCATTAACAGCGTAACAGGTGTGGATGCCGCTTCTCTGAGTTGGAGGGAGGGTACGCTTTATTACACCAGCACAAATGAATGGATTGTTTCTGTAACGGAGGATGCCGTTATTATTGATGATAGTGAAGGTGAAAATATTGTCATCGGTAATGGTGCCTCTGTGGTGATAGATGCCGTGTGCCGTCAGGGACACCAGGGGTGCACGAATCCGAAACATGGCGGCCGCCCCGGCAATCCCGGCCAAGGACATGCGAAGCCCAAGCCCGGCAACAATGGTAATGGCAACGGTAATGGCAACGGTAACAACGGGAACGGTAATGGTAACGGAAACAAGAAAGACCATGACGGTGGTGATGGCGATATCGTCATTGTAGAAGGTTCCGCCTATATCAAGAATCGCGGCGCGTTCGAGGGCTTGCTCTCCTTCCGTGGTAACCAGGATGAGGAGCGCCACTTCTATACCGAGAAGGACTTGGGGGTAGCTTATATTACCGTATTTACAGATGAGGATGCCACCAGCCATCTGCATGTGATGGAGGGCAGCAAGTTGACCACAGAGGGTATTGTGGGTGAGGGTAATATGGATAAGCATGGCAATGGTGATTTGATTTTCAATGGCCATGATGCAGATGAATCCTCCTCGCTGTACTTTGGTTGCCTTGGGGTGCTTGAGGGTAATGTGCGTGTGGAGAATGACTCGCAGGCATACATTGCCTCAACCGCCGTAGACGGCACTGAGACCGACTCCGGTATTCAGGTGGGTAGCGGAGCAACCATGACGGGTGAGAGCCTGATTGTGGAGGGCCGCAACGCTATGCTGCAAAATGACGGTAGCATTTCCATGACGGATGTGATACTGGTAAATGGCGGCACAGTGATGGGTAGCGGTACCTTCAGTGATTTGAGCATGGAGGGCGGTACCTTGGTAGTTGGCAATTCTCCCGGTTTGCAGATATTTGAAGGCGCCTTGGAGCTTAATGAAACACTGGTAAGCTTCTCCTTGGCGGATGCCGCCTTGGCTGCAACGGAGGATGTGGCAACACACGGCTGGGATGCTTTGGCATACTCCACCATTGATATGTCGGGCAATGCAGTGACCTTGGGTGAGAATGTTCAGTTTGTATTGGAGCTGGGCGGCGCTGCTCTTGAGACCTTTACAGAAGAGAAGGGGGCAACGCTGAGCTTTAACCTGAATCTGATGCAAAATATTGGTTCTCTTACCATGGACGAGCATGCGCTGAAGAACCTGCTGGATAAGATGCGCGTTGTTATTACCGAGGATGCGGATGGATTGGCTGCAGATACACTTCTGCTGGCCGGTAGCGATATTACCGGTATGCTGAGCGATGCCGAATACAGCCTTGTTTCCACCCAAAATGAGAATGGCGTGGTCAACTTGGTGCTGAGCGGTAAGCTTATCAACGATGGTAGCCTCACCATCCCCGAGCCTTCAACGGTAACACTCAGCTTGCTGGCGCTGACGGCTCTGGCTGCACGCCGCCGCCGCCGTTGAAATAGCAGATAGGTTGATAAAAAGATAGAATCCCCGCGTTGGTATACACGGCGCGGGGATTCTAGTATAAATGCAACGGAGAGATTTCTTGCATATTTATTTGTCAGCATGACAGAAAGAGAGAACTTTGAGCTTGCAATGAGAGAATATTGTGGTATAACTCCGAATGTTATCTCTTTCCGTTCCGTATATTCACGGAGAGCGTACTTTTCAATAATCTAAACATACATCATACCATGGATATTCAAGTTGCCGTTCTTTGCGACTACGCCGCCGACTATCAGGGCAAGCTCTGCGTGCAGGGTGCCTTTGATACTCTCTTTGCCCGCCAGTTCCCCGTTATTCACCCCGTATGCTCCTTGGCTCTGCGCGTTTGCATGATGCCTGAGGACCAGGGTGACCACAAGCTGGGTATCGCCATCGTTGACGAGGATGGTGTTGCTCTTGATCCGGAGCGCATGCCCATCGTTGGCGACCTCAAGGTGGCTCTTCCCGAGGGTGTTTCCTTCTTCACCCGCAACCTCATCATGAACTTCCAGGGTCTTAAGTTCGAGAAGTCCGGTAACTACTCCGTAGACATCACGCTTGACGGCGAGCTCATCTCCCGTACGCCCCTCCGCCTCGTTCAGGTTGAGAACCAGGGCTAATCCCTTTTCTTTGATTTGTAGTTTCATGTTTGCCCCTTTCCCTTCGCTAGGGAAAGGGGCTTTTACTTGGAGTGGATTGCTCTCTATTAAGGCCGGGTTGCAAGCATTTTTGGCGCAAAAAGCCCTTGCGCAGGCAAAAAAATGCAGAAAAAAAGCAGATTTTGTCAGATTAGGCTTGCAAATGGGTGGTATACGTTATATTCTCCGCTATGGCAGAAATTCAGCTTGGACTTACATTTGACGACGTGCTCCTGCTTCCGTGCTTGAGCACCATTCTTCCCGGCGAGGCCGATCCCTCTTCTCAACTTTGCGCCGGATTCCCGCTGCGCTTACCCATCCTTTCCGCCCCGATGGATACGGTGACGGAGGTAGACATGGCCATTGCCATGGCTCGCGAAGGTGGTTTGGGTGTTATTCACCGCAACAACCGCATTGACGACCAGGCCGCCATGGTAGCCAAGGTAAAGCGTTTTGAAAACGCCGTTATCACTCAGCCGCTTACTGTTACCAGCGATATGACCCTCAGCCGCGTGAAGGGGCTGATGCTTGAGCACGGCTACTCCGGTTTGCCCGTTGTAACGGAGGGCAATGTGCTGGTAGGCATTATCACCGGTCGCGATATGCGTGTGGTAGATGGCCATGACTTGGAGAAACTCACCGTTGCTGATGTGATGACCCCCATGAGCCGCCTCATCACCGGTACCCCCGCCACCACGCAGGAGGAAGCCCGCAAGATTCTTTACAGCAACCGCATCGAGAAGCTTCCGCTTGTTGATGAAAACGGCTGCTTGGCCGGTCTGATTACCGATACCGATATCCGCAAGCGCGAGGCCTTCCAGGAGTCCACCAAGGACAGCTTCGGCCGCCTTCGTTGCGGTGCCGCCGTAGGCCCGGGTCCGGAGTTCCTTGCACGCGCTCAGGCTGTTGTAGATGCCGGTGCAGATGCCCTCTTCATTGATGCCGCCACCGGCCACACCAGCCGTGTGCTGCACGTTATCGAGAAGCTCAGCGAGCTCGGCAAGCCCGTGGTAGCCGGCAACGTGGTAACGCAGGACGGCGCTCGCGATCTTATCTCTGCCGGTGCCAGCGCCATTAAGGTGGGTGTAGGCCCGGGTTCCATTTGCACAACCCGCATCATCTCCGGCGTGGGTATGCCCCAGTTTACCGCTATTCAGGAGGTGGCCACCGTGGCCCGTCCTGCCGGTGTAACCGTGATTGCCGACGGCGGTATCCGCTACTCCGGCGATGCCGTGAAGGCTCTTGCCGGTGGTGCCGACCTCATCATGATGGGTGGCATGCTTGCCGGTTGTGAGGAAAGTCCCGGCGCTGTGGTGCACTACCAGGGACGCAACTTCAAGACATACCGTGGCATGGGCTCCTTGGGTGCCATGCGTGCCGGCTCCGGCGACCGCTACGGCCAGAACGGCAGCGGCAAGATGGTGGCCGAAGGTGTGGAGGCTCGCGTTCCCTACAAGGGCATGCTGGCAGACGTTATCTTCCAGCTCGTTGGTGGTCTGCGCTCCGGTATGGGCTACCTTGGCGCCAAGAACCTGCAGGAGCTGCGCGACCACGCTCGCTTTGTTCGCATCACCACCGGTGGTTTGCAGGAGAGTCACCCGCACGATGTTACCATCACGCAGGACCCCGGCAACTACAGCCGCTAAAGCAAACCTGCTTGCCTTTTACTCAAACGCCGCTACAGGAAACTGTAGCGGCGTTTGCTGTATTTTGGCCTGAGCCCGTGCAACGGGCAGCACGGTGGGCGGCAACAAATTGCCGTTTCGGATTAAAAAAACGGCTGCTAAATGGTAGTTTGTCGGTCCTCCGTACTACGCACCGCAGGTGCGTTCTTCACTACAGCGCAAGCTGTTCTTCACCATCTGCCGCAGGCAGATTCTTCACCATGCCCAACGGGCATTCTTCACCACGGCGGCAGCCGTTCCTTCTCCCAAATACCGCGAGCGCAGCGAGCCGAATT
>CAJGCZ010000090.1 GCA_904501975.1 uncultured Akkermansia sp. | reverse complement strand
CTCTTTCGGGCTGCCTGTCATCTTTTACACCGCCTCCCTGCCTTTTTACATGCAGCAACGTTATATTAAGGCCGGGTTATCCTACATCAGCGACGTGGGGCAAGCTTACATTAAGGAAGGGATTATCAGAACCAAAGGCAGGCAAAAATCAGCCAAAGCAGCAAACGTGCCACATTTGAATCCGGCGGCACAGGTGATTCTTTTGCGCCATTTACTAATCGGCGATATTGAAGGAAAAAGCCTGACCCAATTGGCAGCAGATTTACCCTACAGCAAGATGTGGATAAGCAAAGCCAAAGAAGAGTTGGTACAGGTTGGTCTTTGTGTCTATTCCGAACACAATCGCACGGGCAAGTTGGAATTTTTGTACAACAAACAAGAATTATGGAGTCGCGCCCAAAGCAAGCTTCGCACCCCCGTGCAAAATACTCTGTATCTTCCCTGTCTTCCACCGGCAGGCATGATTGCACTCTCGGGGGGTGAGAGTGCACTGAGCCAGCTGAGTCTGCTAGAACCCCCTTCTCTACCGGTATTT
The DNA here is from genome assembly GCA_904501975.1 of uncultured Akkermansia sp. Classification (GTDB taxonomy): domain Bacteria; phylum Verrucomicrobiota; class Verrucomicrobiia; order Verrucomicrobiales; family Akkermansiaceae; genus Akkermansia. The sequence continues at coordinate 4,263 of CAJGCZ010000090.1, read as the reverse complement.
GCGACAGACAGAAAGCAGGCTATGCAATTATTACAAGCTGCCGGCATCAACCCTTTACCGGATGAAGAAGAGGCCAGCTGTGCCATCCAATTATGGAAATATGCGCCCCATCTCCTTGTTAGGGAAAATGATAATTCCATTGACGTATTATCATTAATCTTGAGCTTACAGCAACACGATGATGCTCGTATTCACCAAGAGCTCAGCAGCTTAGCCATGCCATGGTAAACTCTATACATACTCAAATTCGCTATTTTTGCGACTATTTTTCTCCCTATCAGCAATCGTATGTACTGATAGGCGGTGCAGCTTGCGCGACTTGGTACAAAGACTACACCCCGGGATTCCGAACTACGCGAGATTTAGATATTGTCCTCATATTAGAACAACTGCATCCTGATTTTGTAGAGCACTTTTTACAGTTCGTAAACCAATCCGGATACAAACAATGGGAAAAATACACCCCCAGCGGAGAAGCGAAAAAAGTTATGTATCGGTTCATATCGCCTGCCGAGACAAATGCTCCGGAACAATTGGAATTATTAAGCCGCAAAGGAAATATACCATCATTAGATGAGTCCTGCACTGTAGCACCGGTTAAAAGCAAAGATGAATACACCGGATTATCTTGCATTGTACTAGACGATGACTATTACCACTTTTTGACGCAACACGTTAACCGGGTGAACAATCTGTCTCTATTGTCCGTTCCGGCATTGATTATGTTGAAAATACGAGCCTACCTCAACCTTAAAGAACAATATACGAGTGGCGCAATTAAAGGGTCAGATAAGAGCAAAGCCAACATTGCAAAACATCGCAATGATATTTTCTACATGTTGACAGATTTGGGCGACTTCCAGCAGAGCAGCCTCATTTTGCCAACAGCATTAAAAGAGGACGTGAAACGGTTCTCTTCCATGTTTCCCTCAAACTCAGGAGAATGGATAAGCATTCGCAGCCATATCCAAAGCAAACATGGCAAGGCTGTAGCAGAATACATTACGCCGGAATTATTGTTCGAACAGTTATTTAATTTGTTCTCTCTTGATTAAAAACCGCACGTGTAAACACAACTTGTTTACACGTGCAAAATTTTATTTACACAAATGATTTTCAACACCCGGCAAGGGTATTACTCTGCACCTTCATCCAGCGGTTTGCGGTTTTTATAATGGGTGAGAGGGGTGCGTTTTTTCTTCTTTTTGGGGGAGAAGTGCTCCGGGTGAGCGGCGGCCCAAGCCTCGTACAAATCCGGGCGATTGGTGCGGGTGCGCTCCAAGGCGTGCTCCAATTTCCATTCGGCAATGGCCTTGTGATTACCGGAGAGGAACACCTCCGGAACGGGCATACCACGGAACACGTTGGGCTTGGTGTAGGCGGGGGCCTCTAGCAAGCCGTCGGAGAAGGACTCCTCCTCGCTGCTGCGGGCATCGCCCAAGGCGCCGGGCAGCAGGCGCGCGATGGCATCTATCACCACCACGGCAGCAATGGCGCCGTTGGTCAAAATATAGTCACCAATGGAGAGCTCCATATCCACCAGCGTATCAATCACGCGCTGGTCGACGCCCTCATAATGCCCGCACACAAAGATGTAATGCGCATCGCCCCCATCCACACAAGGCGCGGCAAGCTCACGCGCCACGGGTTGAGAGAACACACGCCCCTGGGGGGTCATGAGAATCACCTTGGTGTTGTCGCGGCGCAGTTCTTCGATTGCCTCGAAGAGGGGCTCGCACTTCATCAGCATGCCCTGCCCGCCACCGCAAAGATAATCGTCTGTACGGTGGTGTTTATCATGAGCCCAATCGCGCAGCTGGTGGGCGCGCACCTCAACAATACCCTTATCTGCCGCGCGCCCCATAATACTTTGGGAGAGCGGGGTGGTGATAAGCTCGGGGAAGAGAGTCAGAACGTCGATTTGCAGCATGGCAGCTCTAAAGATTCAAGATGAAAGCCGGAAGTTGAAGCAGCCCCCGCAGGGCACAACTCTCAACTTCCGACTTTCCATATTCAATATTACATATTGTGGCGCAGCATGCCCTCAATATAGGCATCGATGTTGCCGTCCATAATGTCCTGAATGTTGCCGGACTCCACGCCGGTGCGCAGGTCCTTCACCATTTGGTACGGCTGGAACACATAGGAGCGAATTTGGTTACCCCAGGCAATATCACCCTTCTCGGAGTACTGGCGGTCAGCCTCGGCACGCTTGCGGTCTTCCTCCAACTGAATAAGGCGGGCCTTGAGCATGCGCATGGCTTCTTCGCGGTTACGGAGCTGGGAGCGCTGGGTTTGGCAGGCCACGATGATACCGGTGGGAAGGTGCGTCAAACGCACGGCGGTTTCCACCTTGTTCACGTTCTGGCCACCCTTACCGCCGGAGCGGTAGGTATCCATCTTCACATCGGACTCCTTCACTTCAATTTCAACATCGTCAGAAATATCGGGCGTGGCATCCAGAGAGCTGAATGAGGTATGGCGCTTACCGGCGGAGTCGAAGGGGCTCATGCGCACCAAGCGGTGAATACCGCGCTCGTTTTTGAGGTAGCCGTAGGCATACTCACCCTCCACCTTAAAGGTTACGGAGCGAATACCGGCCTCATCACCATCGGTACTTTCCATGATTTCCGTGTTAAAACCATGGCGTTCGCAATAGCGCAGGTACATGCGCAGCAGCATGGATGCCCAGTCGCAAGCCTCGGTGCCACCGGCACCGGCATGGATGGTTACGTAGCAACCGGAGCTGTCGTGCGGGCCATTCAGCAGCGTGATGAGCTCGAACTCCTCCACACGCTTTTGCAGTTTGTGGTACTCAGCAACAGCCTCGCCGGCCATGTCGCTGTCTTCCTTGGCCATTTCCACGGCCACTTCCACATCTTCCAACCCGCTTTCTAAGGAGCGGAACTGCTCTAAGCGGCGCTTCATGGGATTAATCTCGGCCATGAGGGCGCGGGCAGCTTCAGGATTATCCCAGAAATCCGGGGCGCTCATGCGCTCATCCAGCTCTGCAACTTTAGCTTCAAGGGATTCGAGGTCAAAGATAGCTCCCGAGCTCGGAAAGACGGCTGCGCATAGCCTCCGTGTCGAGCGCCGAGAGATCATAATTTGTCGGTAGGTTCTCCATACGGGCGGAGAGTATACAGAGAGGGCACATGATTGTCAAGGAGAAAGAGAAGACAGATATGCAAATTACGCTTTGTGGAGGGGGGAATGAAACAAAGCACGAAGAGCTTGGCAAAAATAATTCCTACAGGCACAGTATAGTCTTGCAGCGTGCGTTGAGATGTGATAAGTTGCAGATTAGATATGAACAGAGACACCATTTGTGTACAGAGCGGCTGGCAGCCGAAGAAGGGCGAGGCCCGCGTGCTGCCGATTTACCAGTCCACCACCTTTAAGTATGAGACAAGCGACCAGATGGCTCGCCTGTTTGACTTGGAGGAAGCGGGCTTCTTCTACACACGTTTGCAAAATCCTACCAATGAGTGTGTGGCTAAAAAGATTGCCGAGCTGGAGGGTGGCGTGGCAGCTATTCTTACCTCATCCGGTCAGGCAGCTTCCTTCTATACCATCTTTAACATTTGCGAGGCAGGCGACCACTTTATTTCTTGCAGTGCCATTTACGGCGGCACGTTCAACCTGTTTGCCGTCACCTTCAAGAAGCTTGGCATTGAGGTAACCTTTGTGGACCAAGACGCCCCGGAGGAGGAAATTCAAAAAGCGTTCCGCCCCAACACCAAGTGCGTGTTTGCAGAGACTATCTCCAACCCCTCCCTGCAGGTGCTCGACATCCGCAAGATGGCTGACATTGCCCACAAAAACGGCGTGCCGTTGATTGTGGACAACACCTTTGCCACCCCCATGAACTGCCGTCCGTTTGAGCACGGGGCCGATATTGTGATGCACTCCACCACCAAATACATGGATGGCCACGCCACTCAGGTGGGCGGCGTTGTGGTAGACAGCGGCAATTTCGACTGGGCTGCCCATGCAGACAAGTTCCCCGGCCTGACTCAGCCCGATGACTCCTACCACGGCTTGGTATACACCGAGGCTTTCGGCAAGGGCGCCTACATTACCAAGTGCACGGTTCAGCTGATGCGCGATTTGGGCTGCATCCCCTCCCCCATGAATGCCTTCTTGCTCAACCTGGGTCTTGAAACCCTGCACCTGCGTGTTCCCCGCCATTGCGAGAACGCCCAGAAGGTTGCCGAGTACTTGGAGAAGCAGGAGGATGTGGCATGGATTAACTATGCGGGG
>CAJGCZ010000089.1 GCA_904501975.1 uncultured Akkermansia sp. | reverse complement strand
TTGGAGCAGTTTGAGCTGTTCTTGGGGGCTGCAAATGAGAATGAGCAGCAGCGCAGCATTGCTACCTTGCAGGCTGCTCGCATTTGCACCAAAATTAATCAGCCGGATAAAGCCGCCGCTTATTACGAAGAGCTGGAGAAGTTCTCCAACATGAAAGACTACGGTGGCGAAACGAAGATGGAAATCATTATGGCCCTCTTCCAAGCCGGTAAGGTGGATGAAATCCGCACCAAGTACCCCAATGATATGCAGAACTCTCCCTTCCTTAAGGAGATTCGCATTCCTCAGCAGCGTGCTGCCTGTGCCGGTATCTTGGGGCAGGTGTACATGCAGAATAAGGATTATGTGAAGGCTGCCGGTTTCTTCCAGTTTGCAGAGCAGGAGGCCATGCGCACCAGCCGCGGTGCCGATGCCGGTTATCGCCTCATCGTTTGCTTGCAGCAGATTCAGAACGGGCGTGCGGAAAATGAGGCAGCCGGTGCTAAGTTGCCGGATTTGTCTGCCTACGGCATGACCTACCTGAACCTGTACGGCACGGATGCGAACCCGGAAACGAAGGACCTGCAGTGCACCAACCTGGCCCGTGTGATTTATGCGGACCACATGATGAAGTCCGACAAGAAGAATGCTTGGACCTATTATCGCGATGTAGACATGGATAATCTGCCGGATTATTTGGTGGAGGATACCGCCTACAAGAAGGCATGGAGCTTGTTTGTAGCTTGGAGCGAGCAGAAAACGGCCGAAAACTCTCCTAAAGAAGCGCTGGATTTTTATGTGGAGCAGGTGAGTGCTCCGACCCGCCTGGCCGATGTGCTCTGCATGCGCGGCAACTACTTCTTTGAGTCTAAGATTTACGAGGCTGCCTTGGCTGATTACCGCAAGGTGATTGACCACCACCAGGATACGGCTGCTTACCCCGTTTGCCTGCAACGCGCGGCGCATGCCTGCATGAACTGCCAGCCCCCGCAGACGGAGCAGGCCAAGACCTACTTCCGCGATCTCCTTAAGTATGCCTCTGAGACCGGCGACAATGCCGAAACACAGGGCGATGGTTCCAACATCAGCAAGTATGCTGCGGCAGAGGCTAACTTCAATCTGGGGCGCCTGTGCTATCAGGATGAAACCGAGGCCGCTATCGAATACTTTAAGGCTGCCAAGGAGCTTAACGATAAGAGCTATGCCGCCTCTGCCTCTGTATGCCTGATTCAATGCTACTTTAAGCTTAAAAACACACACAAGCAAACGCTGCTCAAAGAACTGCCTTTGCTCAAAAAGAATTACCCGGCACAGTACAAGGCCTTGTCTAAGGCTGTTCCGCGTTGGTGTGGTTGGGCTTGGTATAATGAGGCCCAGAACCAACTGGAGAATTATCGCTTGGCCGTAGAGTACCTTAACGACTCTGTAGACCGCGAAAAGACAGAGGAATACACCACCGCTGAGGGCGAAACAAAGCTGCGCCCCGTGGCAGAGGCTGTCGTGTGGTTAACGCTGGCTCGCTCTTGCCTAGAAATTGAGCAGTATGCCTCCACGGAAACGCTTATTGGCGGATTGGATGCGATAGATTATTATCTGTCCATGGAAGCGGACCCGCACCGTCGTGCAGATGGCTTGAAGACCAAGGCCATGCTGTTGAATGGGCATGGTGAGCCGGCCAAGGCCATGGAGCTGTGCAGCGAAGCGCTCAACCTCGGTGTCAACGGCCCGGTATTGTCCTCCATTCGTTTGGTAGCCGGCGATTCCGCCTACCTCATGGGCGATTATGAAAAAGCCTCTCAGTTGTATGGCTTGGTAGCCAACTTCGACCGCAACAACGACCTCAATCGCGAGGCGCTCTACAAGGCTGCTTACGTCTTGCGTCTGAATGGCAAGGAGGCCGAGGCCGATAACTACGACGAGCGACTCAAGGCAAAACTTAAGGAGCTGGGTATTGATAGCAAGACCCCCTTGCAGGGCTTGGTGCCGAGTATCTCTCGCCACTTCTCCGCGAAATCTGCCAAATAAATCACCTGTATGAGCCAGCAATCCCCTACATCAGAAAATCGCAGAAGTCATTGGTGGCGTGTGTTGCTGCCGGGTCAGAAGAAAATTCTGTTCTTGGCGGGAGTCGTGCTTGTTTTTCTGGTGCTGGTGTTGGGTGTTCTGATTTCATACGACGTACGAGCCGAAGGATATGATTTGGATAAGGTCGTTTCCTCAGAACCGCTTACAGCCGTGTACGGTTATGAGGATGAGTACTTGTCAACCCTCGTTAATGTGCGGTATGAGCCGGTAGAGTGGCAACACCTGCCGCAAAACCTCATTAATGCCTTTGTTGCCCGTGAGGATGAGGATTTCTTTAAGCACCGCGGCATTGTCTACAGTGCTATTCTGCGCTCCGTGCTGCGCAACCTCTCCACCATGCGCTACCAGCAGGGGGCTTCCACCATCACCATGCAGCTCACACGCAATGTGTTTGAGCTGCAGAACAAAACCATGGATCGAAAGATTCTGGAGGCCTTCATTGCTCGCCGTGTTGAGGATCGATACGATAAGAAAACGATTTTAACCCGTTATCTGAACCGCATCTTCTTTGGCCACAGTTGCTACGGCATCGGCGCCGCAGCCCGTTACTATTTCGGCAAGCATGTGAGCCGGTTGAATTTGTCTGAGTGCGCCGTGTTGGCCGGTTTGGTGCGTGGCCCCTCTATTTTTAATCCGCGCACCAGCATGGCAAGCGCCGAAACGGTTAAGCGCGAAACCCTGGAGCGTATGCTCTCTCTTCAGTTTATTACTCAAGATGAGTACGATGCGGCCATGGCCACTCCTATAGAACTGGCGGAGCATGTGGATATGGAAAACCGCGTGCAAACCTACATGAGCCAATGGGTGAGCCGCGAAATGACCGATGTTGCTGATTTGAGCGATGAAAAGAATGTGGGTATGGCCATTGTCACCACCTTCGATTTGCCCTTGCAGCAGTATGTGGAGGAGGCCGCTGAGCGCGCACTCATGGCTGTAGAGCACCGTAGCGCCCATTATTATCCCACCGCTTGGCACGAGGAGAGTGAAACCCCGGAGGCCTTGGCCTCGGCCATTAAGTTCTTTACGGACACGAAACGCCCGGCAGATTTCAAAACACGTGGCGATTCCAACGACTTTAAGGATTTGTTGCAGTGCTGTGTGCTCGTGGTAGATGGCAGAAAGAACCATGCCGGCGAGGTGCTGGCTGCCATCTCCGGTCGCGGTGTATCGGATGGTATTGACCGCTGGCAGGGCACCATGCAACCGGGTAGAAACGCCGCTCCGTTCCTTTTCTGCGCAACCTGCTCCCGTAAATCAGCCCCTTCATACATCCAAACGCAGGATGTTATTACCACAGGCGATAAAACCGGTTACGAGGCCGTGGCAGAGCTATACCACTCCATGCTCCCGGAACTGGAGCTGCCGGAACCCGAGCAGGCACACGACCTGTATGAAGGCAAGTTCTCCATCCGTCGTTTGGATTTTGCCCGCATACTCTTTGCTCTGCAAAACTCCGGCCGTGGTTACGATTTTTACAGCGTGCTCTCGGCTTGGAGCCGCGGGCGCCAGCAGCTGTACTCCAACGTGCGCAACCGACAGGAGGATTACATTAAGCGTGAATATGCCGATACGGTTTGTGAGATTTCTCCCTTCGTGGTGAAAAACAAGCTCGTGCTGCTTAGTGAAAAATTGCCCGGCAATGGCGGTGTGTGGTCCATGGCCTGCAATCGTTTGGGCGTGGCTGTGTATGTGTGGATGGGGTTTGATGACCCCACGCGCCCCTGTGCTTCCTCAAGCTCGTTGAATGCGCTCATGTCTCGCGCCTCCATTTACTTGGCAAAAGAGATTCACCGCACCGCCCGCCAGCGCCTTAAAGACCGTTCTGTAAAAAAATAACCACCATTCCTCCGGCCATGGATTACCGCCCTCAATTATCTGCCGCTGAGCAAGCAGCCCGATTAGCCGGCAAGCTGCTCAAAGAGCGTTTTCACGAGGTGCATCGTGTGGATGCGGAGCTGGCGCACGATATCAAGCTGCAATTAGATAGGGAAACGCAAGAGCTTATCGTGGCTGCGTTGCGGCAGCGTTACCCCGATTATGCTGTGCTGGGGGAGGAGGGCTGTGCTGCCGGTAGCTCCGGCGCCCCGGAGTGGATTATCGACCCCATCGACGGCACGGTAAATTATTTTTATGGCATCCCCATTTTTTGCGTGAGTGTCGCCTTGAGGGTAGGGGAGCAAACGGTGTTGGGCTGTGTGTATGACCCCATGCAAGATGAATGCTACACCGCATTAGCTGGCGAGCCTCCGCGCCTGAATGGACGCGAGATTCGCGTCTCTACCCGCAGCCGAATGGCCGAAGCTGTGGTGTTTGTGGGCCATGGCACCCACGACGGCTCCGGCGAGGCCGGTGTGCGCCGTTTTGCTCATATCTCATCGCAGGTGCGTAAAATGCGTATCTTGGGCTCTGCCGCGTTGACCCTGTGCTACATTGCCGCCGGGCGTTTTGATGCCTACATTGAGAGCCGCATCAACCTGTGGGATTTTGCCGCAGCACACCTTATATTGGAATCTGCCGGGGGCCGCTTGGAGTTCACCCCCTCTGCCGAGAATGCTGTCACCGGCTCCGTTATTGCATGGAATGGTCATCTGCCCATCCATGCTGCTTTGGCCTATTAATTCAATTCTTTACCATGCGTTCCGCCTCATCTTCCGCCCCTCGTAATGCTCGTTCTATCGCCCTCCAATGCTTGCAGCGCTGGGCTAAAGACGGCGTTTTTGCAGAAACGCTCATCGCCAAGGAGGCTA
>CAJGCZ010000088.1 GCA_904501975.1 uncultured Akkermansia sp. | reverse complement strand
GGCGGTGGAGCTGCGCAGCAGCGTAACCCCGGGAAAGAGGAAAATATATATTGGAACCCCGTTAGGGGTGGCATAATGCGAGGCTTCAATATTTACTCATGTTTTCCTTGCAATACCATAGATAATAAACGAACTACAACAGGACGCAACCCTTTATGCCACCCCTCCGGGGTTCCAATTGATGGGTGTCTAACCCGGGGTTCCGCCGCTAACGCGGCTCCACCACCGGGCTATTTTATAGCGCCCCAAAGGGGCTCAGAATTCGGCTCGCTGCGCTCGCGGTATTCGAGAGGAGGAACTGCTTACGCCGTGGTGAAGAATGCCCGTTGGGCATGGTGAAGAATCTGCCTGCGGCAGATGGTGAAGAACAGCTTGCGCTGTAGTGAAGAACGCACCTGCGGTGCGTCGTACGGAGAGCCGACAAACTACCATTTATTAGGTGAAAAGTTTAACAGAGTGTTTTGTTATAAGAAACAAGGCTGAGGATGCAGTATCCTCAGCCTTGATTCTTGAATCGGATGGAGCTAAGCTGTGTTAGGGCTTCTCCACAATGCCCATGAAGAGCGGTGTGGTGTTGCCGGAAAGGTCGCCGATAATCCAAATGAAGGGGCGATCCATCACCACCGTGCGCGGCAGACTCCTAAAGTTGGCAACTGCTGCCGTTGCTGCTGCTGCCTCGGTGCCCTCTTCGTTCACGCTCACGTAGCACTTTTGCATCACCTTGCTCAGGTAAAGGTCCTCTGCTGTGGTAAGCTTAGAAAAATCCGCATAACTGAAAATCCTGTTGAGTCCGGCGGACTTCAAGGCGTCATTCAAGCTCAGGGTGGCGCCGTCTACCGTAAACGAGGGCATAATGACTCGGCAGGTGGCAGGGCCATCATGCTGGGCAGCGCGCAGGCGAGAGATGATATCTTGGTATTGGTCTGCACTGAGGTTGGCAGCAAAGCCACGAGCATCCTTGGTGGGGCGAATGGCAATAAAATAGCAGTTGTTGCCCCCTCGGCGAGAGGCTGCATAGGGCAGGGCCATGGCCACCCAGTCCTCACCCTTCACGGCAGCGTATTTGGCGGTGCGACTCATCATGTTCACCTCAATCGTTGTTCCGTCTGCCAGCGTAAACTCGCCGGGGAAACTGTTGTTCGGGTCAAAGGGGAAGGCCCATTTCTCTTTGAGGTAAAGAGCATTGGCGGCTACAAAAGCTGTCAGTTCAGAGAAATCATTGGCCTGCACCAAGTTGTTAATGAGGCCGTTGGTGTGCTTGGAGAACCACTTGTTGATGGTCGTGGCCGCTTGGGCTGATTGGGAAAAATCCAGCGTAACCACATCTGTCACATTCGGTTGCAAGGGGAGTTTTTTTGCCACAAAAAGGGCATCTGCCTGTGTGGTGTTGATGTTGAATGTGGCTGCCTTGTTGCTCATGGGCAGGGCAGATAACTCCGCCAAGGTTTCTCCGGCGCTGTAGCTCTTGAGCTGTCGCAAAACAGCCTCAACCCCGGTGGGTGAATAGGCCATGTTGCCCTCCGTGTTTTCGGTTAAGTTACGGAAGAGTTGCAGGGAAAGTGTGTCCGTGGCTTCGGTGGCAAAACCAAGCCCTGCGCCCAGCATGAGGGCGGCTGTGAGGGTCTTTATTTTCATCATGCGGAATACGGTGTGTTTTATTTACTATACACCACAGATAATACCCTGAAAAGAGAAAACCGCGAAACATATAGCAAAAATTTGCGATTTCCAATCGTACGGTGTACCTTGTAAAGCGTAACCCCAAATTCGTCCTGCGGAATTTGTAACTCGTATTTCAAATCCGATATTGTGCTTGAGAATCATAGCCGAGTGTGCTACCATGCGTGGCATGTCGATGCGTCTGCTTTTTCTATCCGCCGTGGCTTTGGTCGTCTGTGGTTGCCAAACTTCAACACCCGTTGTTGCTCCTGTGGCGGCCCCCTTTGTGCCCATCATGCCGGCAGAGATGTGTTATTTGGATGAGGTAGCGCCGCTGGTGAAGGTGGATTTGAAATACTGCGGCAACGACAACTTTGTGGGTCGCCCCATCGATGGCTACACCGGTGGCCGCCGTGCCGTGTTGCGCAAAGATACCGCGCAGGCTATCAAAAAAGCCTCCGAATCCCTTGCCAAGGAGGGCCTCGGCCTGCTGGTGTGGGATGCGTATCGCCCCGCCCGCGCCCTGAAGGATTTTTACGCGTGGTCCGAAACGGCAGATGACTCCACCAAGGCAGAGTTTTACCCCAACATCACCAAACGAGAAATCTACGAGAATCGCTACATCGGCCTCGTGTCCGAGCACAGTTGGGGGGTAGCCGTCGACCTCACCCTCATCGACCTCAAAACAGGGAAAGAGCTCGACATGGGCGGCCGCCACGACCTGCTGGATGTCTCCTCCGCCACCTGCACAAACCTAATCACCCCCCAACAACAGGCCAATCGCCTCAAATTAAGAGACGCCATGGCCGCCGTCGGCCTTCGCAACTACAGTAAAGAGTGGTGGCACTACTTCCTCTCCGATCGCGGCACCTGCTATCGCTACAACTTCCCCTTGGATGATAATATGCAGAAGCAACAGCCCCGCCGCGTTAGTGAGAGATAACAAAATGGGCGACTTCTTCTCTCCCTTGCTGCACCGAAAAATAATTTTTTGATACAGACATGCAAACTGCTTGAATAATGGAGGGGGATGCGATAGAATTCTGCCGAACAAAACGCGATTCATGAACACTGCTATGATAACACTGCTACTTGCTGATACGACAAAAGCTGCCGCTAAGACTGCCGAAAATTTCGGTTTAGTGGATATATTTGAGAAGGGCGGCCCGCTGATGTGGGGCCTGCTGGTGCTGTCTGTCGTAGCCTTCATGACGATTTTCATCTGCTCTTGGACAACGCGCCCGTCTGCCGTGTTGCCGAAGGACATTGTCACCACGTTTGAGACATACATTCGCCGCAAGGATTACTCCGGCCTGTTGGCATTGAGCGAGCGAGACGGCTCCAGCTTCTCCCGCACGGTCAATGTTATTATTCTGTTCATTCAGCGTAACTTGCGAGCTAATATGGATGCTATTCGCGAGGTGGCCGCAGCAGAGGCAACCCGCCAGGCCAACATTCTTACCCGCCAAATCAGCTGGTTGGCAGATATTGGTGCCATTGCTCCGATGGTGGGCTTGCTGGGTACCGTGCTGGGTATGATGGATACGTTCTGGCAGATGTCTCACGGCAACTTTGAGGGCGTGAAGCAGATGCAGATGGCAGGCGGTATCTCTGAGGCTATGATTACTACAGCCGGCGGTCTTATTTTGGCCATTCCCTGTATGTTGGCCTATGTGATTTTCCGCAACTACATTCAGAAACATATTTCTGACATGGAAGTAGCCGTAACGCACATTCTTTCCGTGATTTCCGTGCAGAGTGATCGCGACACCCGCTTAGGCAGCATTTCTCACGTGGGTGGCCGCACAGAGATGATGGACAAATCCGACGTTTGATTGATAGAGACTCGCCATGAAACTTAACGCAAAAGTACCGGAGCCGCTTGGGTTCCAGCTCACGCCGATGCTGGACGTGGTGTTTATTCTGCTGATTTTCTTCGTGGTAACGCAGAAGTTCATTCTGAACGAGCAAGACTTGGCCGTGGAGGTGCCTACCGCCGCCGGTGATGAGAAAGACGCCACCCGCGCCATTGAAGAAATTATTTTGAACGCCCGCGAGGTGCTGGAGAACGAGCCTGATGCCGAGATTCGCGCCCGCGACCTTGCCGCCGGCAGAAAGCCGGGCGAGCTGGTCATTACCATCAACCGCCAGGAATACAAGCTGGAGGAGCTGGATGCGCCCCTGCGCCGTCAGGTGGCTAACCAAAAGGAGCTGCCGGTTTGTATTCGTGCCGATAAGGATATGCGCTGGGAGAAGGTGGTGCGCGTGGTAGAGGCCTGCACCAGTGCCGGCGTCTACAACATCCGATTCAAGAAAGTGATGCCCGGAGAGAGTGCGGCTGCCCAAAAGGCCGCTGCCCAGTAAGGCGTTGCTTGTGCAGAAGAGGGGAAGGGCTGATTGTTGAGATGAAAGAACGATAACCCTTCCCCCTTTCTCGTTTATCATTTTCCGGTTTTTCTGATACACAACATTTTACCCCGTTTCGATATGAATGTAACAACAATTTTAAGCGGACTGCTCGCCGTGAGTGTGGGTGTGGCTGCCGCAGCGCCTGCCTCCAAACGGGCTGCTACAGATGAACTGACTGCTAACCGCGAGCGTGATACTTACGCCATTGCCGAGCAGTTATACCGCCAAGGCCATGTTGCAGGGCTGGATGATGCTACACGCAAAAATATTCTCACTCGCGTTTGCGAGCTGCAGCAAACCTTTGTCAAGGATTTCCCCAACTCTCCGCTCAAAACCAAAGCGCTTTATATGCGTGCCACTTGCGCTGAGGAGATAGGCCAAAAAGAGCTCTCCCGTGAGGTGTATAAAGAGCTGACCTCCGCCGGTAAGGAGGGGAAGAAGGATGACTTTGTGGCCTCTGCGGCCTACAAGTTGGCCACTTATCATTTTAACCGCGCGCTTAACTATGCAGATAGCGCACAGTCCTTGCAAGAGGCAGCGCAAAACTACGCCTTGGTAGAGAAGTTCAGCACCAATAACCAGTTGGTGTATGATGCTCGTTATCGCCGTGCTCGTGTGTATACCCTGCTGGCGCAAAACCAGAGTGGTAAGGCTGCAGCTGAGTCTCAGAAATCGGCCTTGTCTCTGTATGAGAAATACTTTAAGACCAACTCTCCGGATGTGCCGGCGCATATTCAGGGTGCTGCCCATTATGCCTATGCCCAGTTGCTGACGGATATTGGTGGCGATGACAACTTGCGCACGGCGTTGGAGCAGTTTGAGCTGTTCTTGGGGGCTGCAAATGAGAATGAGCAGCAGCGCAGCATTGCTACCTTGCAGGCTGCTCGCATTTGCACCAAAATTAATCAGCCGGATAAAGCCGCCGCTTATTACGAAGAGCTGGAGAAG
>CAJGCZ010000087.1 GCA_904501975.1 uncultured Akkermansia sp. | reverse complement strand
GCGAACGCTTGGGGCTTACGCCCCTACACGCGAACGCTCGCTGTCGCTCGCGCGAACGTTCGGCCTAACGGCCTCACGCGAGGAGCACCTAACGGTGCTCCAACTTCCGATTTATCGCTCAGTAGAGACTAATTAGAAGTTTCCTTATTTTTTACTCAGATATGAATGCGATTTTCTTCCTGTCAGTGCTTGGCTGCCTCACGCAAAAGCTTCAGGCATTCGTCGTGTTTTTTCTCCGTGGCAAGGTCCAGAGGACTTTTGCCTGCCGCATCCGGCTGGTTGATGTTAATACCCGGTGCATTTAATAACAATCGAACGCATTCCACATTGTTGTTGAACACAGCAAGCCAAAGCGCCGTTTGGCCTTTTTTGTTTACTTTGTTAACGTCGATGCCCTGTGCGTTCAACAGTAAGCGCAGGCAGGCAGCTTGCCCCCATTGACTGATGGCGGTACGACGGTTTTTGTCAGGCCACCCCTCCCATATTTTGGAATAGTCCTTGCTGACAACCCGGTGCAAAGCTGTGTCACCGGTGCTGCTTGCGGCGTTGACGTCAATCCCCTTGGCGTTCAATAGGAGCTCAACACAGACAATACTGTTGTTATCTACCGCACCATGCAGCGCAGTCCATTGTCCGGCTCCGGCATTCACATCTATGCCGGGTGCATCCAGCAGCAAGCTCAAGCAACCCACCTTGTTGTTATAAGCGGCAGCAAGAAGAGGGAACTCGCCGTTCTTGTTCTTGATGTTGACATCTGTCCCGGGTTTATCCAGACACATCTTGACGTACCCCTCATGCCCAATCGTGGCAGCCGCTACCAGTGCGCCGGTACGGTTGATATCAGCACTCGGGTGCGCTATCAATAGCTCAAATATTTTCGTGCGCTGTGACTCATCATAATAACGAGCCCAAGGCCAGATGCCTCGTTCAATAGCGTCATTTACTGCCCTGTTCATATCTAAGCCGCGAGCGTTCAGCAATAGCTTCGCGCACTCTAGGTCACCTCGCTCAAATGCCATGCGAAGAGGGTTATGCTCACGGAGAGATTGATTCAAGTTGATACCCGGTGCGGATAAGAGCAAGCGCACACATGCTGTGTGGCCGTTCCGTATGGCATCACTCAATGTTGCCTTATCTTTGTTTACATCAATTCCGGGCGCATTCAATAGCAAACGCACGCATTCCTCGTGTCCTTCCCAGGCCGCATAATATAGCGGGGTGTGCTCATCCAATTTTGCGACTTTGTTGACATCTGCCCCGGCTTCCAGCAACAGCTTGACACAGTCTGCATGGCCACCTTGTGCTGCCAGGTGGAGTGCCGGGCGGCGGTCGGTGTCTTTGTTGACGTCTGCGCCTGCGTCAATCAACAGCTTCATGCAGTCGGCGTGCCCCCACAGCGCGGTCCAGTACAAGGGGGAATATTGTTCATGAAACTCCTCATCCGTGCCCTCGATGAATCTGAGTCTTCCCTTAGTGTAGCATTGTTCCACATCAGCCCCTGCCTTTATCAACATCTTTACACAGTCGGCATTGCCACGCTCCGCTGCCCAGTACAGCGCCGTACGGTTATCAGAATCCGCCGATTTCGCATCAGCCTTGGCTTTCAACAGCATTTTCACACATTCCGTATGGCTGTTGAAGGCAGCCCAGTACAAGGGTGTTCTGCCGAAGCGATCGGGCTGATTAACCTTAGCCCCGGCTTTCAACAGCAGCATGAGGCAGTCTTCATGGCCTCTGATGGCAGCGTGGTGCAGGGGTGTCCACTGATTCATGCTGTTAGTCGCGTGGATATCAGCACCCTCCTTCATCAGCTTTTTGACCAGTTCCGTATCTCCTTGTCCCGCAGCGAGGAAGAGCCGCGTGTTCGGATGTTCTAGGTTGAAGTAATCCGCGCTCGCTCCACCATCTGCTTCCATCAACATTTTGAAGATGGCTTCAGCGTTCTCCGGGTATCTTTCATCAAAGATTGTCCGGTAATTCAGCACGGCTTTGACGTCTGCTCCGGCTGCCAGGTAGCGCCTGACCAGGATGGCATTGCCATCGCACACGGCTTTCGCAAGCCGGTCATTTTTCTCTTGCTGACTGAGCCCTTTGGCTATGGATTGAATGTTGCATTCTGTTTCCGCTTTCAGCATCGCCTCACGCAATCCCGGAATGTCCCGTCCCAGAGATATTGCGTTCGGGCTTCCGACCGTAGGATTAGCCCCGGCAGCCAAGAGCATCTTTGCGCATTCTATGTGGCCGTTTTTTGTGGCTTGGTAGAGGGCTGTCGTGCGGTTCGGTGCCGCATCGAGCCTAGCGCCTGCCCGGATGAGCAGAGCCACACACTTTGTGTGCCCATTCCCAGCCGCCATGTGCAGCGGCGTGCGGCCTCCCTTTTCTACGTTAATCGTTGCACCGGCTTTGAAGAGCAAATCGATACAGTCGACATGGCCGTTTTGGGCGGCATGAAAAATAGCTGTGCAAAAGTGAGGGCTCGAATCAATACCAATGTCGGGGTTGGCTCCGGTGTTCAGCAGAATGCGTAAACAACCGGTGAATCCCTTTTGTGCCGCTGTATAAATGGGATAATCCTGCCATTTCGGGTGTCTTTTGTTTGGGTTAGCACCGGCGCGAAGGTAGTGGAGAACTAAGTCCACATTGCCCTGGTTTGCTGCGTCGTAGAGCCGGTTATCTTTCTCCTCTTGGCTAAGTTCACCGGGCGTGGGGGGCGTTTCTTCCGGTGCTGATGCCTTTTCCGGGGGCGTGGGAGCAACACTACCCTTACTACCGCTTGCTTGAGGACCTTCCTTGGGCTGAGCTTGCTTCTTTTTTTTCTTTTGAGCCTTGCCTTGCTTGTTCTTGTGTTTTTGGGTACGCGCTTCCTGTTGATTCTGCGGGGGGCGTGTTTCTGTGTTTTGGTGAAGATAATAGAACATCCCCCCGGCTGCTGCCAGCGTAAGGATGCTTATCAGAAGAATTGTTATATGTCGTTTTTTCATACCGGTATGAGCTGTTGTTCCGTTGTTAATGTTCCCGGTTTTGCCCTGCTTGGGTTTGTTGACCTGTGCCCGGTACGCCGGGTAAGGCGATTTCGTCGCTCATTCTTTTGTAGTGTCGAGGAATGGGTACCATAATTACATGGGAGTTCCGATCCACCACATTTCCATGAGTATAGAAATACAAGGTGATCGTGTTACAATACAGCTCTGTCCTCTTGTAGAGGTAGTATAGAGACAAGCTGAGAGCCGAGGAGTTGGCTGATTCTGTATCTACATTCCCCCCTTGTTCTTCGCATAGCTGTCGAAGGCCTTTCAGCATTTTCCAAAAATCTACATCACAGGTAACCCAATGCTGGTAGTAGTAGTTTGGGTATTTAATAAAGACATTCTCTTTCTCCAATGTGGTTGTATTAGCCGTCAAATTAGGGCCAAAGCATGGGTTTTGGAAATATTCATTATCCTCGCCCCTAAAAGACTTGATAATTGCTGTGAGATCGCCATTGCCGCAATTCCCAATGGCATAAGAAGAAGGCCTAGGGAGGTTTTTATATGAATAGATGGGGTGCCCCAGAGTAGAATAAAGCCTTCGTTGTTGGGGTGTGGCGCCAGGGCAGAGATATAGTGCTTGTTTGTCAAAGAGCATGACTTTGCTCGGGATTACTTTAGCTAAAAGCTGCTCATTGCTGATGCCCTGTTCTTCCGGCCGTACATAAGCCATGCCGTAAAAATAATGAAAATTCTCATTGATGATATCCTGCACGTCTTGCAGAAAAAGCGCGTCTTTATCGGATAAAGGCGAACCGAGACGTTCCACTTTCTTTTGTTCAGTGGGGGTCAGGCAAATCCATGGTCTGCCGGTGTGAGGGTTCACGGCAGGTTCCTTGGTGCATGTCCAGGCAGGTTCTGCTTTGCCGGGTCTGTGAAGATTTAATTCAAAATTATAACCATTGCACAGGATGCTGCATCCGGAAGTGCCGTTTTTTTGCAGCATTTCAGATCTGTATAAGAGATATTCCGGTTCTGCAATAGAACGTGCAGTTCCATCACCATTGTATCCAAGGTATATCAGGTTGTCCGGGTTTTCGCGATAGGCTCTTTCTATCCATGCGCGGAGGGTTGGGTGAAGATATTTGTAAGGAACTCGCTCTCGTGCGTGCATATGCACCTCGTGAGGGCTGAGGTGCGGGTGGAGGTCTAGCTGTTTCCAATTAAGACGAACCGCATTATTTGCGGTAAGTCCAAGTGGGTTTGTTCTTATGTGCGTTTTAGTCGTGGGAGCGTAGGTAAGCCCGGCAATCGTGGTGGGGAAGGTGCTTGGCGCCTGCTCATCTTCGGCGGTTTTGCCTTTTTTCCCTTTGGCTTTTTTTTGATTTTTATTTTTGTCCTTCTTATTCTTTTTGGGGGCAAGGTGAATGGAATCTCTGAACTCTGGGACGGGGGAGGTGAAGGATGCTGCTTGTTGCGCGGGTAGCAGTATACCTGCTGCGGCAAACAAGGCGATGAAGTGTTTGTGTCTCATGATATTTCTGATGTGTTATAAATGATATTCATATCCTACCACATCGGGGGGGATTCAAGCAAATTCTTTTTGAAACGCAAAAAAAATTGACTCGATAACACAATATGATGGTGCTTACAGAACATGTGTAGCCCAACAACAGAAATAGGAGGAACAGAAGTTCCTCACTCCGAGTGTGACATTAAGGCAATTTCAAGTTGCCCTGAGCGATAAATCGGAAGTTAGCGAGCGAAGCGAGCGGAATTTGAAGCCCCGATAGGGGCGAAAGACAGTAGCCGGTGGTGGAGTCGCGAAGCGACGAAACCACCGGTAGGCTTCCCCCCTAATATTCGAGCCCGGAGCGTTGGAGCGATAGCGACAGCGCGGAGGCCGACAGAATGCGTTGCTTTGTGTCTATAGTGTTTTTGTGGCGATTTGCAATACCCCAACTCATTAACAACAAAAAACACGCGCCCGTCCCGGCTCGGAGCGTCGCTTCGCTCCCGGCTTCGCGTCTCGCTGCGCTCGCTTGCTACGCCGTGGCTCGCCGGTCCTCGCCATTGTCTGTCG
Organism: uncultured Akkermansia sp.; assembly: GCA_904501975.1. Classification (GTDB taxonomy): domain Bacteria; phylum Verrucomicrobiota; class Verrucomicrobiia; order Verrucomicrobiales; family Akkermansiaceae; genus Akkermansia. Next base: position 35 of record CAJGCZ010000087.1, on the reverse strand, counting down.
GCCTACGCTGCGTCGCTTCGCTCCGTCGCTCCGGG
>CAJGCZ010000086.1 GCA_904501975.1 uncultured Akkermansia sp. | reverse complement strand
TTTGTAACATTCATTCACTCGGAGCGAGGGACTTTAGTCCCTCTTATGGATTAGCCCCGCACGTATTTGTGGGACTAAAGTCCCACGCTCCGATAGATTTTTTTGCCCTTCAACTTCCGATTTATCGAGCTTATGGGTTGGTGATGTGCCTTTCTGTAATAATGCCTTGATTGTGACCTACCAGCTTGCCGTCTTCGATGATGAGCACAAACAGAAGGTTTGAATCTTTTTCGGCTGCGAAAATGTATTGAATAGCGCTGTCTTTTGCTGTGTAATGCTCATAATAACGGGCAAGTACACCATATTCCACGGAATCCGGCGCCAATTCCGTGATTCCTTGTTGTGCGAGTTTTCTACGCGCCTTTTTCCAAGGCTTGCCGTGCTGTTCGCTGATTTTCGGGCAAAGGGAGCGAAACACGCCCCATTCGTACTTGGTTTCTATGTTTACCTCTACATGGGGCACAGGGGGCTCGGTCGCCTGCGTTACGTAGGCGGTAAGTAAACTGACGCTGATTACCGTTATCTTCAAAAGCCCGGGGCTGAGGTGTTGCATGAGGTTATTTTAGCGAAGTGCGATAACTTTTCAAGAAAAAATCATGAATTATTCAGCTTTTGATGAACAAAAATGGAGTTCACCGCATCTATAAAATATACGCATACCATTTTTGCTTTTCGGTATGATGCCCCACTTCAATTTTAACGCAGATTTTTTTCCATATGTTCAATAATAACAAAATAAAAGATGCCTCTCAAGCCGAGTATGACATTACCTATACCGAGGTGATGGATGAGGCTATATCCCTCGCCACCAAAGGGAATGGCATCATTACAGAGGAGATCTTGTTGCAGGCCTTGCACATAACCCACCCTGAATCGTTGGAGGAGATTCTCGGTTGCAAGAGCGTACGTCCGTCGCCGCCGCATGACAACGACTTTCCCGCCTACAGCGTACAACTGTCTCCGGAGGTGCACCGCCTGTTGAGTGTGTACGGCGGTGTTATGAGTGAGATATTTGAGAGGTTTCAAAAGCCTTGGCGCATCAGTTCTTTCCATATAGCCTGTGTTTTGCTGATTGAGCCTTCACCGGCGGTGATGGATTATTTGCAGTTGAATGGCATCAAGGCGTCTCCTATTTCGATGAAGTTGCGTATTAAGAAAATCCTTGTACGCCTTCGCAAAGAGCAGGCGGCGAAGCAGCTCGTCCGTGAGCGCCACAACTTACTGGGCAAGTTGCGTGTGATTCGTCGCCGTCTTTTAGAGGTATGCTGTGGCCAAGATGAGATCATAACCACCATCGTGAATCGACTGGGACGTTATTGGTCCAACCCGGAGACCTCTCGTACCGGGCGCCCCATGACTATATGTTTGGTCGGGCAGCATGGAACGGGCAAGACTCATATTTGCTCCCAATTGATTCAGATATTGGAAGAAGAGATGGGAATCGCCGCCGTTGAACCTGTAGATATGGTTCGCTTATCCGGTTACCAGTCTGCTATTGATTTGGCCGGACGCGGCCCGGAGTGGTTAGGGGGTGGCCACGTCGGTTTATTGACAGAAAGAGCCAAAAAATCTCCTCGTGGTATCCTTTTGTTGGAGAACTTGGATAAAGCACATCAAGATGCCTTCGGTTATGTGGATACAATGATAAACCTCGGCAAGATGGAAGACAATTTTACCAAGGAACATATATCCTTTGCTCAAAATATCGTCATCTATACGCTTTCATTGCCGTGCCGCCAGGAGGGGCGATTCGTGTGCATGAGTAAGGACAAGGCCGGCTCTGTACCACATGATAAAATGGTGGAGTTGGTGATTGAGACTCTGTCAAACCAACCCGGTTCCACTACCTCTGAGCGCAATGCATTGGGCTGCATGCAATCATTGCTGGAGAAAACGGATGACATTATTCTGCTCAATGATCATGATGTCGCGAGTACCCGTCACATGATACGACTCGCTATAAATAAAGCAATCGACCAACTCAGCCTTACCCTCAAGGTGCATTGTGATAAGGAGAAGCTCGAAGTCTTCTTCTTGGAATGCATGCAGAAAATCGGTTCCGCGAATAATATTACCCCCATGGTGCATGATGCTCTGCAGGACCGCGTGATGCATTTCTTCATCAATACTGCAATTCCGGAGGATGCTTTGCCCGATGAGCTGGAAATCGTGACGGATGAGTTGCCCGCACTTCCTGATGATAACATTACGGCGGAGCCCTATTCTGATGAATGGATTGAGAAACGAACCTCACTGCGCTGCCGCAAAGCTCGTCGCTTGACCTTTGATTCCGCATTTGTTCTCAACGATAACAAGCTTACCTTACACTTTAACTCCTTGCGCTATATCGTGCTACCCAGTATTGAAGATGCGGATTTCTTCTCTGTGCGTCTGCCCGATGTACAGCGCCGTGATTTGGTTGGCATGGATACGCCGTGGCGCATTGTCATGCGCGCGTTGGAGCACATCAATACCGGCCCCCGCTCCGGCATTACTCCGCAATATGGTCTGTTGCTTTGTGGGCCTCCCGGCACCGGTAAAACCTCCTTTGCGAAGGCTGTTGCCGCAGAACTGAATATGCCCTTTATTTATGTAGCAACGGCGGATCTTTGCTGCGGTAACCCGGCTATGGGTGTAAAGCGCGTGCACCAGCTGTTTGCAGCAGCTCATCGCACCGGCGCCATCATCTTCATGGATGAGATTGATGCCCTCGGCAGTCGTGATAGCTCCCATGGTATGTATGATGTCGTTATCAATAGCTTGCTGACTGAGTTGGATGGGTTTAACGAGCGCCGTGTGCTTGTTATTGCAGCAACCAATCGCCCGGAGTTGCTGGACCCCGCGTTGACGCGTAACGGGCGTTTGCATACTCGCGTGCACCTCGGTAGCCTGAAGAGTGATACGGACCGCGCCACTCTCATCTCTTCCTTCTGCGAGGCTGCTTCCATGCCCATCTCGCAAGAAGTGCTGGATTTTGCCGTCACCACCACTTATGACTGGACTCCGGCAAATCTCAAGGCTCTGCTTTCTCACGCCATTGAGTTCGCTTCTTCCGCCGGGCGTGAGCTTACTCGCCGCGATATTGTGGATGCCACGCACAAGGAATACTTCGGCGAGGAGACGCAGAAAGACGCGTTTTCTGCGGGGAAAGTGCGCCACATCGCCATTCATGAGTCCGGGCATGCCTTAGTCTGCTCCTTGCTTGGTATTCAGTGGGTGCAGGTTACTCTCAACTCCGGCGGCTCTTCGCTTGCTTATTTGATGTCGCAGGAGATGGCTTCCGGTGGCTGCACGGCGCGTGTGCTGCGCAATCGTATCGAGGTATGTTTGGCCGGGCGAGCTGCGGAAGAATTGCTCAGTGAACCGACGGAGGGCTCTTCCTCTGACTTTGCGCAGGCTCGTGCTTTTGCGGAGCGCATTATCGATGAGCGATTGGAGCCGAACACGCCCTATGTGGGTGCGGCCAAATCTTCCCGCAAGCGTGAGGCTGCCATCGAGAGCATCGTTTCCTCTTGCGCAAAACGCGTGCGTGCCCGCCTCACAAGCAACCGTGCTTGCTTGGAGCAGGTGGTGGAGCAGCTTTTGCACCACCGTGTCCTTTTGCAGAATGACGTTGAGGTGATTATCCGAGACTTTGCTCAAGCGCCTAACTCTAACCCCCATCTCACATAATGAGCTCTTGTGATGTTAATTCTTGCAATTGGCAGCCCTCCTATCGTGAGGCGTCGGTTGATATTTTGCAATATGCGAAATTTACAGATGCTGATGACTGTGATATCTCCGTGAGCTTTGATAGGCTAACCTTTCCTTTCGAGCCTAATGAGCTGGCGTCGCCCGCGATTTTTATCACCGCAGGTAATTCTGTTTATCTTCGCCTTAATTGGGAAAAAATCTATGAAATCTGTATATTTAAGCTTTTCCTGGGAAATTTGAAAGTATGGCGCTCAGCAAGCAAAATAAAACTGATTTCCTCCTCTGATTCCTCGGAAGAAGTTGATATCCCGGTGTATTTGGTTCAGGAGCTACCTGAGCTGATGACTCAGGGTGTGGTTGTGGCGGACGAGATGGCTTTTTTCGATTCCCCTGACGTAGTGTGCTTCCTCGATGTAGAGCCTGAACATATGAAGTTCGAGGATGAAATCCGCGAGCTTTTTCATGGGGGACGTCTACTGAGCCGCAGTAAAGATGGAACCTCACTTTGGCTGTACCGTGAGCATCTCTTCTTACTGAAGCCTTTTCTCCGTTGCGATGTTTGGTTGGCTGAAGAACAGTCGTTCTTGGGGGAACCTCCGCTGTGGTTATCGGATTTCAGCCACGTTGTTTCTCCCGTGTATGAACTCAGAGAGCTCAGAACCCAAATCTTTTCTCAAACAGGATTCTCCCCGCATTGTATCCTCTTGCTGAGTGGTGCAGCTCAGGTTATCGATGCGGAGTACGTGTTTGAGCAATGGGAAAAGGCATCTGTTCATGTTTGCTGCCGCTCAGCTGATAAATCCGGTGAGTATTGCCCCTTTGTCAATAACGTGGTAGATGAGTGCGTCTCTTGCTCCCACTCCGCCGTTTCTCTCTCTCAAGAGGATATTCAAGTCCTGAGCTACATTCTGAACTGAGCCGGGCAGGGACGCCAATCGCCAAGAAATTCGATAAATCGGAAGTTGAAGAGGGGGATTTGTAGATTTTGTTGCCCTTCAACTTCCGATTTATCGGGCTGTGTGGCTGAAAATATATACCTAAAATATTAAACAATCTGTTTTTCATGAACAATATGTTTGTTGTATCCGTCATGAAGATGGAAACAACATTATTTCACCATGAAACATCAAGACATAGATTTGATACAAGCTATCACCGGTGGCAACGTTCATCTTCTGCAGGCGCTTTTGCAGCGTGGCGCGAACCCGAATGTTGCGGACGCCGACGGTAATACACCCTTGCATTTTGCTGCATCCTTCAACGATGCTCAGGCCATACGACTGTTACTGGATTACGGCGCAGACCTCTCCGCTCGCAATGCCACCGGTTTTACGCCCTTGGATATGTGTGAAGCCTCATCTACTCATGTGAGTTTGGTTCGCATTAACTCGTCATCCGAGCGCTAACTCTGTGTATTAGAACCTTAAATTAATTTCTCAACAAAATGAAAGCAGTCGTTATATTATTCCTGATAGTGTTGGGCGGTGCGCTCATCTTGGCCGGTAATGAGTTTCAGTGCGAGACCTTGACTTGGGTGGGCGTGTTAGCA
>CAJGCZ010000085.1 GCA_904501975.1 uncultured Akkermansia sp. | reverse complement strand
GGTATTTGGGAGAAGAACGGCTGACGCCGTGGTGAAGAATGCCCGTTGGGCATAGTGAAGAATCTGCCTGCGGCAGATGGTGAAGAACAGCTTGCGCTGTAGTGAAGAACGCACCTGCGGTGCGTAGTACGGAGGGCCGACAAACTCCCATTTATCAGTCGGCTTGTGTTCCGCACTCAAGGCGCGGGCGGTAAGCGTGGCTAGGCTTTGCCCCTCATGCGGCGCAGCCGCCAAGCTTAACAAATTGTACCTTGTACATTGTAAATCGTAAATCCGATTCGTCCTTCCCTACAGGTTCCACAGCTCGTAGAGGGCGGGCTCTAAGGTTGTGAGGAAGCGGGAGGGCGGGCAGAATTGGCTATCATAGCTATGGCCGTTATAGCGTGGGTAGCTCAGGTACAGCTGGTCTTCTGCACGGGTAATAGCCACATAGAAGAGGCGTAGCTCTTCTTCCAAATCATCGGCATCTGCGCTTTGTATCACCTTATAATGCGGGAAGAGCCCCTCGCCTAGGAAAATCACGAACACTACCTTCCATTCCAGCCCTTTAGCTTGGTGAATAGTGCTCAGCGTCACGCAGTCCGGGTCCACCTCGGTTTGGGTGTCGTCTTCACTGAGGAGAGCTACTTGAGAGAGGAAGGCATCGAGGTCTGCTGCATCGGACAGCGAGCGGGTGAGCTGGCTGATATCCTCTAATCGCTCCTCATAATTTTCATAAGCATGGCGCAGGTAATCATCCAGATAATTCTGCACCAAGTGCACCAGCTCTGCCGGGGTAAGAATGCGGTCTGCGGGGTGCAGAGAATCCATAGCGGCAAGGAAACCGCCCCAATGCGGGCGAGCTGCTGCCGGCACCGTCAATTTGGCAAAAACCTCGCTATGCGGCGCGGTGATGGTGGTGGCATCGGGGTGGGCTTGCAGCCATGCTTCTGCCGTGGTGGCCCAGAGTTGCCAAAGTTTGCCGGCCGTAGCTTCGCCTACGCGGGGGAAGGTGGATACAATGCGGCGGAAGGCAATTTCATCTCTCGGGTTGGAGAGCAGGCGCAGCCACGCAACAACATCTTTAATATGAGCTTGTTCAAAGAAACGCAGCCCGCTGGTGATGCGGTACGGAATATGGTTGCGCGTGAGCTCCATTTGCACATCCAAGCTATGGAAATGGGCGCGGTAAAGCACGGCAATATCTTTGCCGGCAATGCCTGCTTCCATCAGTTCGTCAATACGCTGGGCAATGAAGCGGGCCTCTGTGCGGTTATCGGGCGCGGGCACCACGGCCGGTTTCATGCGGCCATTGGGGCGGGCGGGGCGCAGCACTTTGGCAAATTGGCGCGTGTTGTGTGCAATCGCCGCGTTAGAGATTTCCAGAATGGCGGGCACACTGCGGTAATTCGTTTCAATTTTATACACCTGCGCATCCGGGTAGGTGTGGGTGAACTCAAAAATGTGGTCCACGTTGGCACCTCGCCATGAGTAAATGCTCTGTGCGTCGTCGCCCACCACCATCAGAGAGGTATCTTGCCCGCCGGCCAAAAGCCCGATAATAGCTGCTTGCAGGGTGTTAGTGTCTTGGTACTCATCTACCAGCACATGCAGAAAGCGCCCTTGGAGGTCGGTGCGAATATCCTCGTGCTCCTGCAGCAAGCGCAGCAGGTTGGTCAGCAAATCATCAAAATCCATGGAGTTGCTTTCCTGCTTACGGGTGCGGTAGGCGTCAAAAATCTTGCCGATTACCTCCTCATGCTTATCCATATAAGCATATTCTGTACGCAGGGTAAGCTGCCAACTGCGGCCGGTGTTAATGGCTAAACTGTGTAGGCTTTGCAGCGTTTCCGCCTTGGGAAAGCGATCTGCCTTAGTCGTTTTGCCGGCAAATTCTTTAGTGAGGGCACGGAAGAGGGCGCGTTGGTCGTCGCCGTCCAAAATGGTGAATCCGGGTTGGTAGCCTAAGCGCGTGGCATGCAAACGCAAGAGGCGATTGGCTACAGAATGGAAAGTGCCGCCCCATATTTGCCCGGCGCCCATGCCGGCGAGGGCTGCCACACGCTCCAGCATTTCGCGTGCGGCTTTGTTGGTAAAGGTAAGCAGCAGAATGCGCCACGGTGCCACCCCGCACTCAAGCAAGCGCGCCACGCGGTAGGTGAGGGTGCGGGTTTTGCCACTGCCTGCCCCGGCAATTACCAGGGCATGGCGTGCATCAGTACAAACGGCTGAGAGCTGCTCGGGATTGAGCTCCGCGGCGTAGTCTCTCCCGTTGGCGGCAGGTCTCAGGTTATAGTTCATGCCTCAAAGTCAAGGTAGATTTCAGCGCGGCGGTTTTCACCACGCTTCTCGTCCACGCGGGCTTCGTCGTCTGTCTCTGTAATGAGCTGGCGGGGTTCGTTTTTGCCCAAGCCCTTGGTGGTAATCTGCTCGGGGGCTACACCAAATCGAATCAATACCTCCTTCACGGATTCGGCGCGGCGCTCCGAAAGCTTGAGGTTGTACTCCTCGGTGCCCACGTCGTCGGTGTGGCCGGCAATATCCAGCTTGCCCTTGCTCTCGCGCAGAATATCCGCCACAATTTGCAGCTGACGCTCGGAGCGCGGAGTGAGGGCCGCATCATTAAAGTCGAAGTACAGGGCCAGAGATTCGCCGCCCTTGGGGTTCTTGACGATGGGGAAGTAGCGGCCACCCTCCTTCTGAGCGCCCATGAGGTAAATGTCCAGCAGGCGGTCGGTGCCCACGCCTGTTACCTGCCAGCTGTTCTCGAGGCGAGAGAGGGTCATGGCAATGTGGTTGGCCTCCACCTTGGGTGCATTCGGGTTGTCAGACGGGACAACGTACACCAAGTACAGGGCGGCACTGGGAGACATGACCGTGTTGCGGATAGGCGTCTCGCTGCTCAGCACAAAGGTGCCTTCTTCAAAAATCATGCACAAACCGGCCAGCGTGGCGGCAGATACCGTGTCCGGGTTCACCATGGAACGGGCCTTGCTCATGTTGCCTTCGCGTACGGCCTGAATGAAGGCCTCTGCCGTGGTCATGGAGTCGCTGGAGGCATCCAGCATGGTGCGGTCGGACGGCGTGGTGGTGGCTGCAGAAATGTAGGGATTGTTGCCGGATTTATCCGTCAGCACGTCAATAAGCAAATCACTGGCGCCATCCTTGGTGGTAACGCGGTAGCGGTATGTTTTGGTGCCATCGGCATGGTTGCGAATATCGCCAATCTCTTCCACGCCGGAGGGTTCGTTCTCCTTGAGCCAATCGGTCACAACGGCTGCGGCCTCGGGGCTCATCTTCTTTTCCTCTACCAGCTTGGTAATGGCCTTGGCCGGGTCTTCGGCCTTAAAGTGCTCTACGGCCAACAGTGTAGCCTCATGGGCGGGGTTGTTGGTCTTGGTGCCTTCGGGCAGGGTAATGGCGGGTTCCTCCGGCTGCTGCTGCGGTGTTTCTTCGGTCTGTTCCGGGGTGTCCGTGGTTTCTCCTTCGGTGGTAGCAGCCTCACCGGACTGCGTGGTGGCTTCATCCGTGGGGGTGGGCTCTGTTACCGTTGCGGGAGTTTCGGAATCTGTGGCGGAGGGTTGCTCCTGCGGGGTGGTGACCGTGGTGGTTTCCTCCGTGGTTGTATCTACGGCAGGTTCGTCAGCAACGGTGTTTTCAGCTGTTTCCTGTTGGGCAGCTTTGTGCTTGAAGTAGTAGAAGGTGCCGATACCACCGGCGGTGACAAGGAAGGTGAGCAGGAAAATGATGATGCTGCGTTTCATGGTGTGCTAGAGGTGAGGGGCGCATCAGCGTGCGCCGGAGTTATACGATTCGTTGAGTTTGAGCTGAGCATAGACATCCCACATCGGATCCGGAAAGGCCGGGGCTGCGTGCTCGTTGATAAAGTGGGTGGGGTTAAGGCGATTCATGGTGCCTGCGGGATGGTAGGCTGTAATGCCTGCTTCTACCACGCGAGAGGCAATCACCTCAAAATGCAGGTGGGCCAAATAGACGCCCTCTGCCGTGCCGATGGTGCCCAGCTGCTGGCCGCGGCAAAGGGTGTCGCCATAAGCCACTTGTACATCCTGCAAATGAGCGTAAAGGGTTTGGTAGATGGTGGGGTCGCCGGGGAGTCGATGGGCTAAAATAACACACTTGCCCCATCCGGCTGAGGGGGTGCCGCAGTATACTACCGTGCCGCGAGCTGCGGCGCGTACTGCCTCGCCGGTATCCGTATTTTGCCCGCCAATGCCATTCAGGTCTTGCCCGGAGTGGTAGCCGCCGCGTGTGCCGTTGTGCACCCCGAATCCCTGCGCATCGTATATGAAGGCTAAGTTGGGGGCTCCTACCGGCCATTGGAAGCCGTCTGCCACAGGAATGCGGGCAATTTGTTCTGCCGTCAGCGGAATAAGGGAAGGTAAAACGGAATCGGGCGTGTGGGATAAGGGGGCATCTGCTGCGTATATGTTGCTGTTGGGTGCCGCCGAGCTGCCGGAGCAAAAATGCAGCCCCAACGCACCAAGCCCGCCTACCAGCAGAACAATGAACGCCACACGAAAAGCATCTCTGTTTTTACCCTTACTCACGCGCGTGACATTATGGAGCATGTTACGGCTCGGTGCAAGTAAAAATCCAGTCATGCTATCATAAAAGTATCAGCAGACTGGCATCCCTTAAAAAGTGAAAGCGGGAGTCGCATACCGGCAGCTCCCGCATCACACTCAATCAACTCTGAAATTACATGAAAAAAACACCTGAGGGCTTGCCTCAAATGGCGCACTTTCGTGCTTCTGTAGTAGAGACACCTCATCTTGCACTTTTGTTCAAAATTTATGAAAAAAATGGAAAAAATGTTTCATCAGCCCCTTTTTGTTGCTTTGGAAGAGGGCCAATGTGGAAGTACGAGGGACGAATTGGATTTACGATTTACGATGTACAAGGTACAATTTGTTAAGCTTGGCGGCTACGCCGCACGAGGGGCAAAGCCTAGCCACGCTTACCGCCCGCGCCTTAAGCGCGGAACACAAGCCCATTGATAAACTTCGCTTTCCCCTGCGAGCCACAGGCGAGCGGAACTCTGAACCCGTGCCAACGGGTGTCATATCAATAGCGAGTGCGTGGAGCCGCGCAGCGGCGAAACCACTCGTTACGTATGGATAACATTATCCGAACCCGTGAAACGGGTGGCACGGTGGGTGGCTCAAAATTGCCGTTATGCGGTCAAAAGTTAGGCTCGCTGCGCTCGCGGTATTTGGGAGAAGAACGGCTGACGCCGTGGTGAAGAATGCCCGTTGGGCATGGTGAAGAATCTGCCTGCGGCAGATGGTGAAGAACAGCTGGCGCTGTAGTGAAGAACGCACCTGCGGTGCGT
>CAJGCZ010000084.1 GCA_904501975.1 uncultured Akkermansia sp. | reverse complement strand
GTCGATGGTAGTCGGACGATAGGTCCCGCGAGAGTAGATAGCCGCCAGGGCTCATGAACCCCGCAAACCGAAAGGTTTGCGGGGTTCTTCCATTTGAAGTTTGATTTTGAATTTTGGATGTTGGAAGTGGAAGATAGCGCCACTGCGCTGCGCGCAGCGGCGGGGAGTGGGAAGGTTGCGAAACTGATGAAAAGTGGTTGCGGAAGGTAGAGAAATAGTGCAGAGGTGGTTAAAGTGTGGTATGAAGGGAGGCTATGCAAGATGTACAATATATTACCGGTTTTACAGCGGGAGAATTGACTCCATGGCTGTCTACTCGATTTGATTTGCAGGCATATCGCCGTGGAGCGGCGTTGCTGAGCAATTTTGATGTATTACCCTATGGAGGGATTAAACGCCGCCATGGCACCGAGTATGTGGGCGAAGCCGCAGAGCAGGGCGGGGGCGTGCGTTTACTGCCTTTCTGCTACTCTGAGAGCGATGCGCTGATGCTGGAATTGTTTCCCGGAAAAATGCGCGTGTACCGCAATCGAGCGCTTTTACGTGGAGACGATGGTACGGTATACGAGCTCGCTACGCCGTGGACAAGTTGTGAAGAGCTAGCCGCCTTGAGAGCGACGCAAATTAACGATGTGCTTTACGTCACCTCGCCATATCTGCCACCCTACCGTTTAGAGCGCTATGCAGACACGGAGTGGAAGTGTGTTCCGCTGGAACCGGATCCATTTCCTCGTGAAACCTATTTGCAGCAGGAGTCCGAATTGCGTGTGCAGGTGACTGCTGATGGTTCTTATGCCACAATAGAAAGCAAGTACCCGGCACCGGCGTTTACTCCGGAGATGGTTAATAGGGAAACTCTGCTCACCGAGATGAGCGTGGCACCCAGAACGCTGTTTTTGAATCAATCTTTCAGTTTTAAGGCGATTGATACGCCTGATTTATCATCCAATATAGTGCCGTACGGAACCATCTGCCGCGAGCATGATGCCGACGCGAAACTCTATTACTACTATACCGCGGTGAAAGGGTACGAGCCCACTTTATTCAATGGGGGCACCTCTGCCGCAGATTATCCGGATGTATTTTTGCCCGGCGTAATGCGCACCGATGCAGACAACATGCCTTATGAGGTATGTGGCGATTGGGAAGTGCGCACAAACGGAGAATGGAATGCCATTTGGGAGCTGTGGCGTAGCTACGACACCGTCAGCACGCATACCAACTGCTCTAATTGGCAGTGGAGTGTGATTCGCACGATAGACCAAACCTCTTACTCCGAGCGTAAGAATTGGGCAATTTCCGGTTCGGAGAGTGAGCCTTGCCGCATGGTGTTGGTGTGCCGCGCGGCCGCCTCCGAGCAGTTGGGGGCGCATATATATTTCCGTACCGGCGGAGGGATGCGAGAATATCGCTGGGATATTGTTCAGTTCATCAATGAACGAAAAGTGCGCGCCTCGCTTCGCTCCTTTTATGCGGAGCCTTGCAGCAGTTACCGCACACGGCGCTGGAGTTTTGGGGCATTCGGCTCTAGGAACGGGTATCCGACCTTCTCCGGGGTCTACCAAGACCGCCTTTGGTTGGGCGGTATACGCGGCTTACCGACCACCCTATTGGCCAGTGCCGTGGGTGATTATCGCAACTTTCGTGTAGGCTCTTTGGCAGATGATGCTTTGCACCTGAGTTTAGCGACAGACAATCAAAGTAAAATATGCTGGATTTTGCCTTCTCGCAATCTGCTGGTTGGTAGTACGGAGAGTGAATGGGCGTTGTCGGCTGCGGATGGTGCGGTATTATCGAGTACTAATGCTGCTTTTCAGCGCCATTCCTCAGTAGGCAGTGCCGATATGCCGGCTAAGGGGCTGGAAAATACGGTGCTTTATGTGCAACGCGGCGGCAAGCGGTTGCGTGAGCTTTCGTATAAGTTGGAGGCCGATGGCTATACCTCGACCGATACGAGCTTGCTGGCGGAGCATTTGTTTCATTCGGGCGTGAAGGAATGGGTGGTGCAGCGTGGAGAGGCTGCACGTGTGTGGGTGCTGATGATGGATGGCAGCCTCGCTGTGCTAACCCTCAATGCTGAGCAGAATGTGACGGCTTGGCAGCGGGTGGAGTTCCCGGGGCGAGAGGTGCTTCACTTGGCTGCGTTGTCATCTGCTACCGGGAGAGAAGATGAAATGTGGTTGGTGTTAAAGTGCCGCGCTTCCGGTTTTGTCTCCATTGAGTGTGCTGCGGCAGATGCAGGCTATTTGGATGGCGTGTGTACATTGGAGCCCGGTTCAGATTCTTTCTACCACGCTCCGCATTTGGGTGGTACGGAAGTGGTGGTGTATGCGAGCGCGGAACCGGAGAGCGCCCGGCGCATCCTACTGCCACCGGATGGTAGGTTTACGTATACCGGCACAAGCCCGGTTTGTGTAGGGGCGGTGTACCGTTCCACCTTGCAGACCATGCCCTACGAAAACGAGCGTTCCTTTAATTCTGTACGGCAGGAAGGTAGGGTGCGCTTACGCTTGCTGGAGAGCTACCCGGAGTTTTTCTATAAAGCCTCTTGCGCAGAGGATTGGGAGCACTTTGAACTTCAGCTTTCCCTGTTACCGGAGTGTTATACCGGTTCCATCCGCGTGTCTCAAATGCCGATTCCGAGTGTGGGGCAGGGCTTTTGTTTGGCTGTGGATGGGCGGCATGATTTTTGCCTGCTTTCTCTCAGCATTGAGTTTGATTTTCACGGCAAATAAAAAGAGAGCAGAGCGGGAGCTTGGAGGCTCCCGCTCTGCGGTAAAAAGTTTTTGTTGTCGGGTGTTATTTGCTGACAGCCGCTGTGGCAGGTATGGCTGTTTCTTCTTCATCACCGTTCTTAAAACGCTCAAAGACGGCGCGTGGGTCATCCGGGGTTTTGCGCAGCGCATCGTAAATCCGGTCGCGCATTTCCAGAGCTGCCTGGAAAGCGGCTTCCTCGCTGCCGTACTGGCGGTCGGAAAAATATTTGGTGAACTGATTCCACTTGCGGCAGATGCTCAATCTCCATCCTTGGAAGGAAGTGGTCTCGTATGTATAGCGGGTAATGTTACGTTGGGTCATGGTTGTGTTTGTTGTTTGTTGTCGTTTGGCGAGGTTCTGCCTCGCACGCAGCAAAGAATGCCAGATATATATCGTTGCAGCAATCTAATTTTCAAATTGTTAGCAAGGAGTGCAGCTAAAGTCTCATTATTGAAGAAGCCTAGGGCTATGGGTGCAGAAAGAAAATCACCCGCCCTGTTTGGGGCGGGTGTGGTGAAAATGGCGGAGACCTTTACTTATTCATTTGTTTATCCAGCCACAGTCGTAGAGCTTGCTGCAGGGCGGGGGTAAAAAGGTCATCACAAAAGATGCCGATACCGGCGGGAGAGACGGCATGCAGGCGGGAGAGCTCGGCGGGGAAGAGCTCGGCCGTGGTGTCCGGAAGGTGCAGGCCGGGGGCTAACGGAATGCGCCCTTGCGTTTCCACCGTTGCCTGTGCGGTGCAGTTGGCAGACCATGCGGGTGTTTCGTTGTAGAAGGAGTAGTACACCATGGGGAGAGCCAAATCGATATGGAATCTGCTCCAATCCTGGCGCACCAGCTGCGAGGCTATTTGCGGAGTGGGGAACACGGCACTGGCGGCAAGAAGGTTGTGGCTGTGGATACGCTCAATAAGTGTATTTGCATAATCAGCCACGCTTTGCAGGCGGAATTCTCGCCAGTCGGCATCGGTGTCTGCTTCTGCGTGGGGGTGCCTACCATATTGTTGGCGGAAGAGTTGTTGGCAGCGCTCGCAATAGCAGTAATCATACTCCGGCAGTTCTCGGCTCATATCAAGCCCGTAGTTTTCCCAAAGACCACGGGGCAGGATAACATCGGGCAGGCGCATGTAGTCTAGCTGAATCCCGATAATGCCGGGCAGTGCAGCCAGTTTATCGACCTCGGTCAACAAATGGGCGCGAGCCTCGGTGGAGTTGGGGCAGAGAAATTGGTAATACTCCACAAAGGGTCGGTCTTGCGGGGCGTGGCAGGATTTGCCGTGTCGGTTGACCGCGTACCAGTCGGGGTGTTGCAGGGCAACTTCATCTCCGGGGCGATTGACGGCCCACAACCAAGCATAAACCTGCATGCCGTGCTCTGCGGCTAAGGGCGTGAGGGCTGCAATTTGCTCTGCGGTTCCGCCGATGATGAGAACATTGACTCCGGCAGCAGCATAGTTGCGGAACTCCTTGTCCCAGAAGACGGTATCACCGGGGTGGTTATTACCATGCACCCAGAGGTAAACAAGGGGAATATGACGCGTAGCCGGGGTGCGGGTGAGTGTGGCATTGCTATCCAGAGAAATACATTCGCCCGTGCGCTCTACGGTAGCCGTAGCCTTAAAGAAATCGTGCGTGAGGATAGGGGCGGAGACGCCCTCCGTCACAGCGCTTGCAGCGGTATTGAAATGCCCGTGTTGGTTGCGGTAGGCTAATTGTTGGTTGTAATAAGCAAAGAGCTTTTGTTCAACGGCGTGAGAGGGCGGCACCGGCTGCGTTTCCCAAGTGCCGACGGGGGCACTGCTCAAACGCACATACCCCCAATGCTCGGGCATGTGTATGTTGATTTCTCCCGTGGGGGCCCACACGTGGTTGCTCTCCGGCAGGGTAACACCGCTCTTGTTTGTTTTTTTACTGTAACCACAGGGGGCAGCGGCATCTGCTTGCACCTGCCAGTTGACCTGAGAAAAGTTCATGCGCAGCGTGGTGTTGGCTGAGGGAGCCTCAACACGGCGAGGGTGGTTGCTGTGGCCAATGATGCTGACCCAAGGAATGGCCATTTCTACACTCCATCCGTCATCTGTATCATTCGGATTATTCAGTGTGCCGCGCAGGTTTACGGCATGCTTTAAGCCGGGAATATTCCAATCGTGTAAGGCCAAGTTGCCGCTGCGGTAGGGCTCTGTCAGCAGGAGATCCCACACTGTGTTGAGGGCATTAATCTCGATCTCTACATAATTTTTTGTATCACCATCGGGGTCGATGAATACTTCAAAATCCGGGTCGCGGTAGATGACGGAATCGCGCTCGGTGAGCGTGGCCCAAAGGTTCTCTTCCTTCATGTCGGCATAGACATACAGGTAGGAGTCATCCCACATCATGCGAATTTGGGTGCGGTCAGGAATGGCCGGGCCTTCGATATCGCGCAGGGGGGAGAGGGGGCGGGCTGCCTTCCAATCGGCTTCGTCGGCTTTGCCGTCAATGAGGATGGCTTGTGTAGTGCGTTGGCATACGTAGGTAGGCGGTTGCAAGGTGTCGGCCATGGCAATGTTGCCCAGCAGACAGGTGCCCAGTGTGAGTCCCGTCAAATTCTTCATGCCGACACTCTACCATGAGCGCCGCCGTGGCGTCAAGATTTAACCGGGGTAGGGGTATTTTTTGCCCTCGGAATAAAGAAAATTAGCATAATTTCATTTTACTGCTTGCCATGGGGGATTAAATAACTATAATGATAGTATGATT
>CAJGCZ010000083.1 GCA_904501975.1 uncultured Akkermansia sp. | reverse complement strand
TTCTTTTCCCCATACCGGGGGCTTGCGCCCCCGGCTATGTGTCTGTCGTCCTCCGGACTCTTGAATTCCGTTCGCTGCGCTCACATCAATGAACCCCACAAATTGCTATTTGTGGGGCTATCAACTAAAAACTTTAACAGAACTTTTGATTTTTGATTTGTAGAATTCGGCTCCCAGCCGGTCGCAGGAAAGAGCAAAGCCGGCGCCACCGTTCACGCTCCTCGCTTTAAGACGCGGGCGGTAAGTTTGGCGTAGCTCTGCCATGCCTTGCGGCGCTGCTACCTCAATTTTAAATCCAAAATCAAAAACCAAAAATCTTACTTTTTATTTCTTTTTCTTAAAAATCAGGAAAAATGTAATATTTTATGATTGACAAACTGATATTCGTCCTGTATGCTCGCCCGCGCATGAGATCTATCCTGACAATTCTGACCGGCATTATGCTGGTGTGCAGCGCGATGGCCGACAACGTGACGGCTCTGCGCCCTGCCATCAATGATGCGGCCGCGAAACATGGTGTGGACCCCGTGTTAATGGAGGCGATTATTCGCCATGAATCAGCCAATGCAACTTCCAGCGCCGCCCGCCGCAAGAACAATCTTGCCGGAATCATGGGTAAAAAGGGGCAGCGTAAGTATGCGTCCAAGGAAGATTGCGTTCAAGACCTCGCTCGTTTGCTTGCTAAATACCGCGAGAAAGGTCGTACCACCGTACCGCAAATTGCTCGTGTGTATTGCAAAAGCACGAGCACATGGATTCGCAATGTGAACAGCTACATGGGTCGTATCCGCAAAGGTGAGTTCGGTGAGGTTGAGAGCAACAGCTCTGAGAACTGATTCTGCCCCGGCATCATTATCGTAACATCTTCACGCCGTACAACCGATAAAAGGGTTGTACGGCGTTTTTCTTGCTGTTAAAACTCCGGGACCCCCACAAATTGCTAGTTGTGGGGGAAATCCTATCGGAGTGTTGGACTTTAGTCCAACATTTATTATCAAACCATACCACCAAAAAGGTGGGACTGAAGTCCCACCCTACGATATAGACAAATTGCCGTCTTGGGCTATAAAATGACCGTTGCGTATACTCCACTTTTAAAATTCAACATCACAGCTTCAGCACCTGCACCACGGCTGCGGTAATCTCCTTCATGTCCTCCAGGCACAGCTCGCCCATGTGGGCAATGCGGAAAGTTTTGTCCTTAAGCGCGCCGTAGCCGTTACCCAGCTGCAAGTTAAGCGTGGCCAGCCCCTCGTTGAGTTTGGGGATGGAAATGTAGTCTGCGCAGCCCCGAGGGCGGGCATCTATTACCGTCAGGGTTTTGGAGAGGTAGCGGCGGTTGGGGTACACGCGGAAATACTCATCCGCCCACGCGCGCGTAAACGCCGCGCATTGCTCATGGCGGGCAAAGCGGGCCTCCACGCCTTCCTCGTGCACAATGTGCTGCAATTGCTTGTCCAGCGCATACATGAGGGAAAGGCAGGGGGTGGAGGTATACTGGTAATTCTTTTCATCAATAAAGTCCCACAGCGTGCGCAGGTCAAAATACAACCCACGGTGCGGCACCGCCGCCGTGCGCTCGTAGGCCTTACGGCTCATGGCACACAACGACATGCCCGGCGGCACGGCCAGCGCCTTTTGGGTAGAGGTAAGCAACACATCAATCCCCAGCTTGTCCGTCTCAATCTTGGCACCGGCCACGGACGAAACTCCATCCACCAGCCACACCACATCCGGGTACTTCTTCATCACCTCCGCAATCTCTTCCACCGGGTTTTGCACCCCGGTAGAGGTCTCGTTGTGCGTTACGGTAATCACATCATACTTGCCGGTGGACAGCGCGGCATCCACCATCTCCGGCGTGGTCGGTTCCCCGGGCGTGCTCGAGAACAAATCCGACGCAATCCCGCTCATTTGTGCAATCTTAAACCACTTGTCGCCAAAGGCCCCGCAAGAGAACACCGCTGCGCGCTTTGCCGTGCACGAGCGAATGGCTCCCTCCATGAGCCCCGAGCCCGAAGAGGTGGAAAGCAAGATGCGGTTCTGCGTGTAGAGCACTCGCTGCATGTTTTCCGATATCCGCTTCTGAATCTCCGTTGCCTTCGCCGAGCGGTGCGCCATCATCGGCCCGCACATCTCGGCCAATATATCCTCCGTCACAACAGTAGGCCCCGGTATAAACAGTTTAAGCGCCATAAGTTTGAAAAAATGCTTGTAATTGCCCGCATCTTACCACCTTTGCCGGGGGATGGCGAGAATAAAGTTGCTGCCTGACAAAGAAGATGATTGCCAGCGCTGCACAAATAGTGTAGTATGGAAGAGATATGAAGATTTTGCGTTGTTTCTCTTACCTCATGCTGGCCCTCTTGGCCGCTGATGCTGTGCAGGCTGCAGAAAATGCCCGTGCGCCCAAGCCTTCTCGCATTGTGAACCGTGTGGCAGCCGTGGTTAATGGCCGCCCCATCACCTCCTCCGAGGTTCGCGCGCGTCTTCGTCCTTATGTCAACGAGCTGGTGATGCTCTATCCCCGCCAGGGCGGACGCTTTAACGGCGAGCTGATTAAGGCCAAGCAAGCCGTGTTGGATGAGCTCATTGAGCGCGAGCTCGTGCTCAGCGATTGCGAAGGCAAGGGCATTCACTTGCCCGAGAGCGCCATCGAGGAAGAAATCAACCGCCGCATTCTCAACCACTTTAACGGTAAGCGCGAGGAGCTCCTCAACAACCTGCGCGCCAACGGCATGACCTATGCCGAGTTTAAGGACTCCGTGCGTAAGGAGGTGACTGTTGGTGCCATGCGCAGCATGCGCTACGACCGCGATATTCCGCCCACCCCGGACGAAATCCGTGCCGAGTACGAGGCCACCAAGTACGACTATCGCGATATGACCAAGGACACCGTGCAGTACGAAAAGATTTACATTCCCCTGGGCTCCGGTGCCTTTGCTCACGACACGCCCGAGGAGCAGTTCCGCAAGGCCGAGGAGTTGGTAGCCGCCATCAAGGCCGGCGAAATCAGCTTCTCCGATGCCGCCATTGGCAACTCTCGAGATGAGTACGCTAAATCCGGCGGCAAGTGGCCCTTCCGTAAGCGTGCCGACCACGATGTGGACTTCGCCAACCTCGTCTTCTCCTTGCCCAAGAATCAGGTGTTCGGCCCCTTGGCCTCCGAGTACGGTTTCACTATCGTGCGCGTGTTGGAAACCCGCCGCGCCACGCCCCCCTCACTCAATTCCCCCGGCATTAAGGCCCGTGTAGAAGATTCCGTGTGCCGCAAGAAGAGCGAAGAACGCTACCGCGAATGGATTGAACGCCTGCGCTCCAAAGCCGTGATTAGAACATACATTTGATGTACGATTTAAGGTTTTGGATTTTTGATTTGAAAGTTAGGCGGCTACGCCGCAGCAAGTTCCCGCATCGCAAGGTGCGGGTTCTTTGTTTATAGGTGAGCCGCAGGCGTGCGGTGCTACCAAATCCAAAATCAATAATCAAAAATCTCAATCATTGTTCAATAAACACCGCGGTGCCTTCAGCGCAGTGCTCAAAGAGAAATCGTGCGTCTTCTTCACGCAGGCGCACACAGCCGTGCGAGGCAGGGGCACGCCGTATTTTGCCTTGGTGCAGCCCCACGCCATCCAGGGTCAGACGCATAAAATAGGGCATGTTGGCGTTGTTGTACAGGTTAGAGCGGTGCTCGCGGCGCTTCTCTTGCACATGAAAATGCCCAAGTGGTGTGGGCGTGCTCTCCTTGCCGGAGCACACATCAAACACACGCAGCTCCGTTGTCCCCTCGCGGTAGTAGCCCTTTTGCTCCCCCAGCTTAATGACAATGTGGCACCCTTGCTTCTCTTGCTCCGCCAGCGCGGCCGAATGCACATGGTTGTAGAGCTCGGCCTCAAGTCCGGCGCGCCACACGGCTTCCTTAAGCGCTGCTCGGCGTGCCTGCTGCATCTTTTTGCGCTGTGCCTCGCTTAAGGCCGCGCCACTGGCTACAGCCTCCGCCGTGGGGGGCACATCCTCCGGGTACACAAAGCGAAAACGCTTGCCATCCGCCACTACCGTGGGCGGGCGCAATGCCGTTTGCCGCTGCTGCTCCGTTAGCCCCCACGCCTCCGGCAGCCGAATATCCACCGGCAGACCATAGCGCGCCGTCATGGCTGCCATGGGGTTCATGTATTCCACCGTGCACTCCGTCTCCGCAGGCTCTGCCCAAGCCCCGGATATGATGATGCTAAACACGGTAAGAAAAGTAAAATAGCGCATGGAGGTACGGTGTATATATATAACATAGTTGTCCCCCGGTGTCAATGAGAGGAAAAGCCCCTTGTCGCCTTTTTTACTGCCACGCAGAGCGGGGCAATATCATTGAGCTTGCAAAGCTCAATATCGCTCTGCCGCAGGCAGAATATCACTTGCCTGAAAGGCAAATATCACCACAAGGGAGCGGTAGGGCAGAAGTGATGTCATTTAGTGATACGCTCTGTTAAAGTTTTTAGTTGATAGCCCCACAAATTGCAATTTGTAGGGCGCATTAATGTGAGCGCAGCGAACGGAATATTAGAGCCCCGGGGGGGCGATATATGGTAGCCCGGGGTGGAGCTGCGCAGCAGCGTAACCCCGGGGAAAGATGAAAAATATTTTGGAACCCCGTCAGGGGTGGCATAATGCGTGGCTTCAACATTTATGCTATTTATTGATAAAACACGGATAATGAAAGACATGCAATATAATGCCACCCTTTATGCCACCCCTCCGGGGTTCCAATTGATGGGTGTCTAACCCGGGGTTCTGCCGCTGACGCGGCTCCACCACCGGGCTATTTTATGGCGCCCTGTGGGGCTCTCAAATTCGGCTCGCTGCGCTCGCGGTAAATTCGTATGTCGGAATTCGTCCCTCGTACTTCTACAAACTATCATTTATCAACTGAAAACTTTAACATGGCATAGCGATATTTGCTGGAGCAAGAGAAATTGCGGTTGCACCGCAGTGATATTGCCCGCGTTGCGGGCAGTGCCTATTACTGCCACGCGGAGCGAGGCAATATCACTGAGCTTGCAAAGCTCAATATCGCTCTGCCGCAGGCAGAATATCACTTGCCTGAAAGGCAAATATCACCACAAGGGAGCGGTAGGGCAAAAAAGTGATGTCATTTAGTGATATTTTCTGCTGCGCAGAAAGTGATATTTGCAGGAGCAAGAGAAATTGCGGTTGCACCGCAGTGATATTGCCCGCGTTGCGGGCAGTGCCTATTACTGCCACGCGGAGCGCGGCAATATCACTATAGGGAGCGGTAGGACAAGAACCGTTTGCACAGATTATAGAATTTTGCGCCCTCGGGTGGCTCTAAATTGCCGTTTGGGCTATCAAATAATCTTGGCGCTATCCCCCACTTTCAATATGCAACATCCAATATTCAACTTTACGTACTTGAGTCGTGTTTTTTTTGCAAAATCGGCCTTTGTTTACCGCATATTTTAATTTTTTTATTCTCACTTGCAGATGC
>CAJGCZ010000082.1 GCA_904501975.1 uncultured Akkermansia sp. | reverse complement strand
GGCAGGGAGGAGTTTTACTTGGGGAAAAGGATCACTGAATATGTCTTTCTTGCTCATTATACACAGCCTTCGAAATTGATTCTGTGACAAAACGGCATAATAGAGCTCCGCAGGGTATTGTGCAATTTCTTCATCAGTTGGTTCCCAGTAGCGATTTTCCAGTGATTTTTTACCACCCCTATGTCCTGCGCTGTGTTCAATGATAGGCGGGTTAAAAGGCACGAAGGCTATCGGCACCTCTACAATGTAGCTATCATCTTTTTTCCACACTCGTGTGTAGTATAACCATTTTCCATCATCTGTCTTGACTCTCTGCTTGCAGGGGCGGGTCATGCCTGCATTATTCAAAGCTGCTCCCATATTCACCGAGGTCCAGCGCCCAGTGTAGAGCGATATGCATCCCTCCACCAAAAAAACTGCCAAAAGGCATACTACATAGCTCGTGATTTTGAGTCGGCGATTCATTGAGGTTAAGCGTGTATCTGTTACGTGTATGATATCAATTTCCGCCCCTCTGTTCAAGCGCGGCGGGCATTTTGTTGAGCGTTTCCAGCATTTTTGTTGCCGATGGCGCAAAACACACATATTATTTATAACATCCGATAGGTCGAGTATTTCTATAGTAATATGTTAAGTGAAGTTCCTCTCCGGAATCATTATACACGAAGGAATATTCGATTACAATATCCCCGTTACTTGTAGGCATGGGTAACCCTGATAGGTACAAATCGGATTCCTCAATATCAGGATAACCGAAATGTATATCAGCTAAAAGTGCGGGCTTAGCCAGGTAATGGAAGTGTATCGTGAAAAGAACGTAGGCCAGCAGCATTACCATTACCGATGCCAGAGAGCAATATATAAATAACTTTTTGTGTTTCATGTCCTTGATGCTATCTTTAATTGCCTCCCCCTTTCAAATTATCCCATTATTGCGCACGCGTTTGCGCAAGTAGAAGAAGACGCAGCTTGTGGCAAGGAGGAACAGGAGAGCCAGGGGAACTCGCAAGGCGTAGGAATCGATGCCGATGATGTCGGCGTCACTCAGGTAAACGGGTGCAGCAAGGAGCAACCCGGGTATCACCAGGAGACCCGCGAGATAAAAGCAGTATTTCCGGAGACGCTTTGCCGGCAGGATTTCTGCCAGCAGCCAGAGGGGCTGGCAGATGGCGGCAAAGAACAGGACATAGATGACGATGTAGTGCCAAAAAGCAGGTTCTTCCCGCCCTTCGCAATGGCGAACGGCATGCATCAGCGAGCCGAGAAGCAAAGCAAAAGCAATCACTGCATTCAGAAGCAGGATGAACAGCAGTTTGCCGCTTAGTCTCAGTATTTTCAGCTCGGAGGGCGTAGCACGCCGCAACCCTCGCCGGAAAAAAGCACAGAGAGCAGTTATAGCGAAGAAGATGGCAAAAAGACAGAGCAGAATATGGCAAACGTGTGGCGGAAGCAAGAAATAGTTACTCGGAGGGCCGAAGACCTCCAGATTCAGTAGCATGAGCGCCCCGGCGCTTACCAGCCCCAGTACGCCGTTAAGCCGAGTGCTCCAAATGCTGCGTAGGGTGATGAGCCGAGGCATGGGCAATACGGCAAGGGCAATGACAAGGTAGCACCACATCTGGAACCAGTAGTTGTCATTTCCGTTGGATGCAGCCACGCAGAAGCGGTCGGCTGTAGGAATCAGGAATAAGACGCTGAGAATGCCACCCATCAGCCAAGAAATGCGGAAGCGTTTCCGGCGGGGCGTATCATGCCCGACCGCAAGTTTCAATTCCTTGCAGTCGGCCGGCAGCAAACAGATGCGGTTGTATAAATCCATGAGGGCAGTTTTGCCGCCTGAAATATACATACCGTCGTCCACATGCAGTGGCGCATCATCGGGCACACGGGATTCGTGGGTCTGTTGAGCTATAGTTCTCTCCATATCGCCAAGCAGCTTCGCACGCCCCTCAGCGTCGAATTCGATGAGAAGCAAGCCCTCTTCAGCGTTGCTATGCATGTTCAGTTTCATAGTCTTGCGGAGAAATTTCGCAGGATGCCGCGCCTGATTTTAGCAGAAACGGAGCGCTTTTCAAGTTTTTTCATTATGATTGATGTAGCTATATGCTGCTCGACAAATCGGAAGTTGAAGGGCAACAAAATCTATCGGAGCGTGGGACTTTAGTCCCACAAATACGTGCGGGGCTAACACATAAGAGGGACTAAAGTCCCTCGCTCCGAGTGAATGAATGTTACAAATCACCCCTCCAAATTCCGATTTGACGAGCTGGTTGCAAGCAACAGAAAACTTAAACAGAGCGTTTCATCTTTGCTCCATCTGTCAGGGGTGGATATGTTGACGCATCTTTAGACTTCAGCACACCCTCGCTGTGCCATTAAGGTCGGTTCACCCCACGCTTGCAAATTTGTAACCCAAAAGTAACACATAAAGGTGAAATTGATGCTTTGCAAGTTTTTTATTTCCTCATCAATTCACGCGTTATTTACCTATGGCGTTCCAGCGTGAATAGTACTCGGAAAGCAAGGAATCTCGTTTTTCTTGCAATACGTCGGCCTGGGAAGAATATTGTGAGAAAAGATGCGCCCTTGCAGCAATGTACCATTTTACCAGCTCCTGATGTTTGGGCGAAAGAGTTTCCATCCGCACATAGCGAGTGTTACCTTTCAATCCCCACTCCGGATTTAAATGAGGTACACGGACAATGCCGACCTTTTCCACATGCGGATATATATAGCACTCCAACTTCGGAGGAATGCAGCATTCACTCATCTCTAACTCGTAGTTATACAAATTGCAAATCGCTTTGCGGCGCTTTACATTTTCCGGAGAATCCGAGCTATCTGTCTCAGCTGCAATTTCTTCCCACAAAGCCTCATATACACCATGCAGGAGTCCGAATTCTGAATTTCGGATATCAGGGGGGAGAGATTCAAACGACGGAGTTTCCCTCATTTTTTTCCATACCTTATACTCTAGGTTAGGCATATAATCATCATCATCTACCACCGTTTCCGGCAGCGCTGCATATGCGCTGATAAGGGCTTGCTTGAACTCTGCGAGTACCGCAGGGTATTTTCTTCTGAACTCTGCCAGATTTTTCCGGTACTCTACGCCATATTGCTCTACCAAATCCGGAATCGAAGAACCGGGAGATGATTCATGCTGACAAGAGCATAATCCCACAATACAGGGCGACAGCGTCAGTATAAACAGGTAAGAAAAACGATTTGTGAACATCATAAACTTTTACCAGCTGCGGGGCATTATATCTATTTCTTCCACCCTGGTCAAGCGCCGAGAATTGTTCAACGCGAGATTTACCAAGTTAGAGCCACGGAAAAGCGAGAAAGAGGTTGGATAAGCCCCACATATTCCGCCTCCGGGGCGGGGCTCAGCATGTAGAAAAGCGTTGCGAGAAGAGAAAGAGCAACCGCAAACCAAAAGGCGGATGCCCTCCAATGAAAGGGCGCGCCCCCCTCTGCCGTGCGTTTGCAAGCGAGAGCCGCACCGAAAAAAGCATAGCTTAGCCATGCAAACACAAAAATGAGCAACACAATCACGTAGGGAGCACCCCCCACCATGGGCGATTGGCTCATGCTCATCCCCTCACGCAGCGAGGCAAGGCATGATACCCACACACCCAACCCAATAACACTGAGCACTCCCAGCGCCATGAGAAGGTAACACACAGCAGGCGTCCTCGTCGGCTTATCTCCCATGATTATTGCTTATTACGCTGTTTTTCCCAATCTGCCGAGCAACGCTTCATGATGCGCTCGGCGCGTTCATCTATTGCTTCGCTTATCCCGCATCTCGCTACCTTAAGCAGTTGCCCCGGAACAAGCAGCGTTTGGCTGTGTGTCCACTCCTCAGAAAAAGCGCTCAGCGTGGAGATTCTACAGGAAGCAGCAGTGAAATTGCCGGACTCATCAAAAAGGTATCTGACGCATACGGCTACCGTACTCGTTGCAAAGCTTTCTTCTATGTAAGCTATTTTACTATCGGCAGCAAAATAAGCATAAAGCACGGAAGCCTCATCTAAATCGGCAGTCATTTGCGAGGAGACGCCTTGAACAACAACGGCTTCTTCCGGATAATGGTTTTCCCATTCTGCAGCAGGAAGCAAAGATGCTCCCACCGCAAGGCACAGGGCTGTGCTGGCAAGGATTTTGTGGATGGTGGGCATGGTCATTATTTATTAGGTCGTTTGGGAGACTTTTCGCGACAAGGTTAATGAAACTTCCCCGACTTGCTTTTCAAAACGACGGGATCTTTTGAGTACTGTCTCAAATATTTCCATTCCAATGAACGGAAGAAGCCACACCACGCACCATCAGAATAAGCATTACGCAGACGAGATAAGGCTTCGTAGGCTTCCTGTGTTCCGAATTGAGCTATGCGCTCACACAAATACCATTTCATGCTCTCTTCTGCGTCCGTCCAAAGGCCCGTTGGCATGTCTTCGGGAACATCGGACCGCCACAAATCATGGCAAAGAGTTTCCAGCGAAGACAACTGCTTGATACCGGCAATATAATTTTTCACCCGGTCATCAAAGATTTTCTCCGCCTCTGTTTCTCTGTGAGATTTAGCGTAGTCTCCGACGGCATATCGCTCATTTCTAATCAGCAAGACGTCATTGACGTAGTCGCGTATAAACATCTCCAAGTCTCTTGCATATCCATGCTCAGCATTCTCTACCGGTGAAACTTTCGTACCGGTACAATCCCCGGTGGCGTGATAAGCGGTATAAGCCCCTACCGCAAGGCACAGGGCTATGGTGGCAAGGATTTTACGGAATGGGACCATGGTTATTATCGGATGGGGGCTGCGTATTCTGTAAAATAGCGTTCCTCTATTTCACCGGTGTAGGCGTTGATTTTGAGGGCCGGACTGCCTCAGAGCGTTTTATACGGAAGTATTGTTTCAACTGGTAAGCGGTAGAAGCACCGTCGGGAACAATGCGATAGACGTGAAACAAGTAGGCGTCATCCGGCATCTTTTCGCGCCCGCTGTGCGACATGTTAAAGCGAAACCCCTCCGCTTCCCGCATGCTTACTGCATAATTAAGCTTTTCAAGGCGGATAATTGAATGCTTGATGGCTTTTTCATTCCCGGGCGTTGAGACGATAATCCAGGCTGTTTCCGGTGAATGACCAGGACCTCCGCTCAGGCAATTTTCTCCAAAGAAGGCGATAAGCCATTTCTTGTAATAATCCTCAAATAACTGAGCCACCTCCGGCGTTGCGGGAACACATGGGTATGCCGCCGTTGGGTCATCCGCCAGAACATGAGCCAGTTGTTCACTATTGAAATAATAAGCCTCTTTCAGTCGCGCTCTTTCATCGTCCAGCTCCTGTTCCAGCTTATCGAGATTGCCGTGTGTAGCACTAACCTCTGCCTTCGCTGCAGCCTCTTCCTCTTCTGTCGGGGAGATAAAAACGAGATCAAATTCCCCCAATCGTCTATGTAAATCTACATAGGCATTCAGCCATGGTTCAGCCGCAGCATCTGCCGAGGCTTTATCATGAATACCCCGCGACAATGCGAGCAGTTGTTGATAATATTGCACCCATTGAATGAGCAAGGGCTTGTAGTATTGAGCAACCGCACTGCGCTCTC
>CAJGCZ010000081.1 GCA_904501975.1 uncultured Akkermansia sp. | reverse complement strand
GGCGCCTCGGGGCTCCGATTTTCTTTTCCCCATACCGGGGGCTTGCGCCCCCGGCTATGTGTCTGTCGTCCTCCGGACTCTTGAATTCCGTTCGCTGCGCTCACATCAATGAACCCCACAAATTGCTATTTGTGGGGCCATTAACTAAAAACTTTAACAAAGCTATTGATTATAAAATCGTTAAGATAAAACCTTGCAAATCTAAAGTCTGACTTTCGATTTGCAAGACAGGGCTCTTGAATCCCGTTCGCCACGCTCACATTAAATGGCCCCACAAATTGCAATTTGTGGGGCCATCAACTAAAAACTGAAACCGGATTCCGCTTTAGTTGTTTTGCAATTTAATTTCAGCGCGTTTGCGAGCGGTGGCATCGAGAATGCGCTTGCGCATGCGGATGAAGTGGGGGGTGGCCTCTACGAGCTCATCTTGCTCAATGTACTCAATGGCGCGCTCCAGAGAGAACACGCGCGGGGGCGTGAGCTGGATGGAGTCGTTCTTGGTGGCGGAGCGGTGGTTGGTGAGGTGCTTCTCGCGGGTGGGGTTGACGGGGATGTCGATGGGTTTGGGATTTTCGCCCACAATCATGCCCTCGTACACTTCATCACCGGGGGCAATGAAGAGGGAGCCGCGCTCTTCCATAGCCTGGAGGGCGTAGGGGCGGGCAATGCCGTTCTCCATGGAGATGAGGGTGCTGCTTTGGCGGGTGACGATTTCGCCGGCGTAGGGGGCGTACTCCTTGAAGAGGTGAGAGAAGATGCCGTGGCCGCTGGTGAGGTTAACGAGCTCGAACTCAAAGCCGATGAGACCGCGGGTGGGGATGGTGGCCTGAATGTAGGTGCGGCCGGTGCCCATGGTTTCCATGTTCTCGAGGATACCGCGACGGTTGCCCAGAATGCGCACGGTGCCGTTGGCGCATTCGTCCGGCACCTCAATGAAGACGGTTTCAAAGGGCTCGCAGATAACGCCATCTATCTCGCGAGTAATAACCTTGGGGCGAGAGACGAGCACCTCGTAATTCTCGCGGCGCATTTGCTCTACCAAGATGGCAATTTGCATGGTGCCACGGGCGGAGACGAGGAAGACGCCTGCGAGGTCGGTGTCCTCCACCTTAATGGAGATGTTGGTGCGCATTTCGCGCATGAGGCGGTCGCGGATGACGCGGCTGGTTACGTTTTTGCCGTCTTTGCCGCCGAGGGGGCCATCGTTGATGCTGAACTCCATCTGAACGGTGGGCGGGTCGATTTGCACAAAGGGCATGGGCTCGCCCTCGGGGTCGGCTACGAGGGTCTGACCAATGTCAACATCCTCAAATCCGGAGATGCCGATGATGTTGCCGGCCTCGCCAACGGCAGAGTCGGTAGTTTGCAGGCCGCTGTACTCAAAGAGTTTCGTTACTTTGCCCTGAATGCGGTTGCCGTTCGGCTGCAGCAGGTAGAGGGTATCGCCCTTTTGCACACGGCCGCTGGTAATGCGGCCCACGGCTACACGGCCCACGTAGTCATCCCAATCGATGTTGGAGATGAGCATTTTGAAGGGGAGCTCGGGGTCGGCATCCTTGGGGGCAGGAATATGCTTAACAATTTGGAAGAGAAGGGGGGTGCAGTCTACCGGGGGCTCATTCTCCGGGCTGTTCATGAAGTAGCCGTCGCGTGCAGAGCCGTACACAAAGGGGGCTTCAAACTGCTCCTCGGTGGCATCCAGCTCCAGCAGCAGCTCCAGCACTTGGTCGTGCACCTTCATGGGGTCGGCATGCGGGCGGTCAATCTTGTTTACCACAACAATGGGGAGCAAGCCTTCTTCCAGCGCCTTGCGCAGCACAAAGCGGGTTTGAGCCTGCGGGCCTTCATAGGCATCCACCACCAGAATCACGCCGTCCACCATCTTCATGACTCGCTCCACCTCGGCGCCGAAATCGGCGTGGCCGGGGGTGTCCACAATATTGATGGTGTAGCCATTCCAGTGAATGGAAGTGTTTTTGGCTTTAATGGTAATACCCTTTTCACGCTCCAAGTCCATGGAATCCATGGCACGCTCTTGCACCTCTTGGTTTTCGCGGTAGGTGCCACCGGCTTTCAGCAGCTGGTCCACCAGGGTTGTTTTACCGTGGTCTACGTGGGCGATGATGGCAAGATTGCGGAATTTGGACGGGTCACTCATGGTATTACTGGGCGCGGCTGTAACGCGCGGCGCACCATTCTACCATATTGTGCACGCCATGAAAAGCCTAAATTTGAGGTGAGAATTTGGATTTTTGATTTTGGAATTTGGATTTTGATTTGGTTTGCCTCCCGAACTCTTAAATCGTAAATCCAAATTCGTAATTCGTACTTCACAGGAGTTCTGTGGCAATTTCGTCTGCCAGCAAGCGGCCTTGCAGGGTGAGGAGGAGCGAGCCTTGCGGGGTGAGGGTGGCTAGTTTTTCCTCGCAAAGCATGGAGATAAAGGGAGCATTCTCCGGGCGCAAGAGGTGGGCAGGCAAACCTTCATCCGTACGCAATTGCAGGCCGAGCAGCTCGGTGCGGCGGGTTTCCGGCGAAAGGTGCTCGTGCTCTGCCTCGGAGAGTTGGCCGCTCATGATGGCAGCCGCGTAGGCGGCGGTGCTTTCCGTATTGCGGTAGCGCAGGTTGCCAACAGTGCCACAGGCACCGGGGCCTAAGCCGTAGTAATCCTCACCGCGCCAGCAGGCGAGGTTGTGATGAGAGACGGCACCGTTGCGCGCAAAATTGGAGATTTCGTAATGGCGGTAGCCTGCTTGGGTGAGCAGGGAGTCTGCCATGGCAAACATGGCTACGTCCGTGTCTTCATCGGTAGCGTCGGCGCCGTAGGTGCGGTAAAAATCCGTATCTTCCTCGTAGGTGAGGTTGTAGGTGGAGATGTGGTCCGGCTCCAGCTGCAGGGCAGCCTCCAGCGTGTGCTGCCATTGCCCGATGCTTTGCCCGGGCAGGGAGAACATGAGGTCCAAATTCACCTGCGGCATGCCGGCTGCGCGCAGCATGGCCACACTTTGGGCAATTTGCTGTGGGCTGTGCTCGCGCCCCAGCAGTTGCAGCAGGGGGGGCTCAAAACTTTGGGCGCCGAGCGATACGCGGTTGATGCCGAGCTCTACCCATTGCTCTACCTTAGCGGGGGTGAAGGTGGCGGGGTTGGTTTCAAAGCTCCATTCCTGCACGGCAGAGAAGTCTATCCACTCTTTCAGTCCGCTCACCAGGCGTTGCAGGTGGGTGGGGGAGAGCATGCTGGGGGTGCCGCCGCCAAAGTAAATGGTCGTGGGGCGGTAGCCTTGGGGTAAGCGCAACTTTGCTTCTGCTATAACTGCGGTGATGTATCCACGTATATCCGTATTGCCCAAGCGGTGCTTATAGAAGGCACAGTAGGGGCATATTTTGTTGCAGAATGGTACGTGGATGTAGAGGTGCATGGGCTGCGGATGCTAAAAACGGGAGCCGGTAATGCCGGCTCCCGAGTATGAAGTTTTGTATTTTTTTACGCGGCGGGTGCTTTACAGCTCGGAGCCGGCGGCGGCGTCAAGGAAGTACTTGGCGTCCGGGTGCTTCTGCAGGTAAGAAGCGGCAACATCTGCCGTGATGGGGCCATTGATGGCCTTGTTTACAATGGAGGCCTTCTTCTCGCCCCAAGCCATCAGGCGTACCTTCTTGGCATCCATGATGGTGGCTACACCCATGGTGATGGCGTAGCAGGGTACGTTCTCGAAACCACCGAATGCGGGGGCGGCGTCGGTCTTGGTCAGGTCGTCCAAATGTACCTGGCGGGTGCGGGTGGTGTCATCAGAGCCGGGCTCGTTGAAGCCGATGTGGCCGGTGCGGCCGATGCCGAGAATCTGGAGATCCAGACCACCGCAAGCCTTAATCTTATCCTCGTATGCCTGGCAGTGGGCGGGAATCTCTTCCTCTGCTACCGTGCCGCTGGGCAGGTTGATGTTTTCGGCGGGGATGTCGATGTGGTTGAAGAGGTTGGTGTGCATGAAGTACCAGTAGGACTCTACGTGCTCACGGGGCAGACCATAGTATTCATCAAGGTTGAAGGTGGTTACATTCTTGAAGGAAAGACCCTCTTCCTTGTGAAGACGAATGAGCTCGGCATAGAAACCAAGGGGAGAAGCACCTGTGGCCAAGCCCAGTACTACGCCCTTGCCCTCAGCTGCGCGGCTGCGGATGAGTTCTGCTACCTCTGCTGCCAATGTCTTGACAGCTTCCTGCTGTGTTGCGAAAACTTCGTAAGTCATGGTGCCATTATTCTATACCATCCCCCTGTAAAATCAACTCTAAAATATAAACAAAAATGGAAAATTTAAAAAAATATGGATTTTTTTAGAAAAAAAGCTTGCAATGCCTGTCAGGATATGCTAAAGTTGCTGCGCACACAGCACCTGCCGCTGTAGCTCAGGGGTAGAGCAACGCATTCGTAATGCGTGGGTCGTCAGTTCAAATCTGACCAGCGGCTGCCTCTTACTCAGTGGCTATTGGTGTTCGTGCTCACAGACAATGTGCCTCCTTAGCTCAGTTGGTAGAGCAGCTGACTCTTAATCAGTTTGTCCGCGGTTCGAGCCCGCGAGGGGGTACCAGTCTGTGAGTACCGAGTCTGTGTGAAACATAAAGCCTCCTTAGCTCAGTTGGTAGAGCAGCTGACTCTTAATCAGTTTGTCCGCGGTTCGAGCCCGCGAGGGGGTACTAAAGAGCGAATCGATTGCCGGTTCGCTTTTTTGTTTCTACGTCAGCGTACCATGTTCATTACCCTCTATCACCAAAACACCTACAACGTCTTGTTTTTTGTCATGATGTTGGGGCTGGGTGCGGTGTATTTGTTCACGGTATGGGACGATGATGCCGATGAGCGCCGCAAATGGTACCTGGTGTTGCTTTTTATTTTTGTTTCCGGGGCGGGCGGCATGCATGTGTTGGATGCGTGCGGGGTGGATTTGTTTGCTGTGATACATGAGTGGCCCTGGCCCTTGGGCGGTGGGCGCCGCCGAGATTTGGGCACTACGTTAGTGCTGGTTATATGGTTGGGCTCTTGCTATCTGTTGGCAAGCAAATTGCATGAGTGGCTGCTTGCGCGCCGTGACGATGAGGACGATTAATAAACAACAATGATGACGACAATGATGACGACAATGCCGATGCTTGCTTCCCTAAGTTCGCCCTATGCCTTGATGGCTTGGGTGATGGTGGGTATGTTGATTCTGTGCTTTCTGTTTGTGGTGTGGATAGACGACAAGGAGAGCCGGCAGAAGGGGCTATGTATTTTGGCTGTAGGGCTGGTGTTTGGCTTGTTCTGTTTATGGGTATTGGACGACATGGGCGTGGATGCCCAAGACCTGTTTGAGAGCGGGGGCATTTTGGGCTTGCGAGATAATACGCATCGCAACACCTACGAGTACATGTTTTTTATTTGGGTAACCGTTTCCTCCCTTGGCGGAATTGGCCTGTACCGCACGCTGGTGAAATTGGGTATACTGAGTTCTCCTGAGGATGAAGAGGAGGAGTGATGGGGATTTTTGATTTGTGAATTTGGATTTTTGATTTTGCTCGCTGCGCTTTCATGTAACCTAGCCCAAAATGGCAATTTGTGAAAGTACGAGGGACGAATTCCGACATGCGAATTTGTGAGTTCCTCGCCTTGAGCACGGGCGGTAAGCCGGGCTAGGCTTTGCCCCCATTCACTTTCAACATTCAACCTCCAATATTCAACATCTATGGATTCAGTAGACGTTGATGCTTCAAAATCAATGAGGCTCACAGGTTAAACCTATGAGCCTCATTAATTAAGTCTTATGTGGTAGATTACTTGGTGGGAACCTGAGCGGCTGCCTCCTTGAGGGTCTTACCAACCTTGAACTTCACCACGGAACGGGCAGGAATGGGTACATCCTTACCGGGGTTCTTGGGGTTACGGCCAATCTTGGCCTTAACCTCCTTAACGGAGAAGGTGCCAAAGTTGCGGAGGACGACGCGGTCGCCATTGCCCAGAGCCTCGGTGATCAGG
>CAJGCZ010000080.1 GCA_904501975.1 uncultured Akkermansia sp. | reverse complement strand
TAGTGAGTGTAACCCACAAGGTTCTGGCCACGCAGCAGCATCATGTGCGGGGTCTTGGGGGCCAACTTCTTGAGGGTGTCAAGACGGTCGAAGGGAAGCTCGCCGAGGAAGCGGAGACCGGAGTCAATGGTAGCACCACCCCAGGTTTCCAGGGCAGAGAAGCCCATCGTGTCCAAAATGGGCGCAATTTCAAGCATCTGCTCGGTGGACATACGAGTGGCGGCCAGCGACTGGTGACCGTCGCGGAGTACTGTGCAGTTGAATGTGGCTGGTTTCATATTTCTGAAAAGTGTAAGGGTACAGTTCATCCCTCTACCAAGAGAATAGCACAGTGGTGGCAGCGCGTCAATGATAAAAGATGATTTTTATGACCTACGCGAGGGGAAATTTATTGACAAAGGAAGCCTTGTGGTATATCTATGATTGTATGCGCGCCATCTCATTCACAGTGGCAGCCGCAGCGCTTTTGCTGGGGGCATGCCAAACGTACGACCATTCCTGCATTACCGAGGTATCCGATATTCCGTTGAAGACAGCGGAGGAGCCCGGAACCGATTGGGCCTCTGCGCCGTTGCGCAGCCATGCCATGTATGTATTGTATGGGGCGGAGTCTGAGAAGGAGCGTACGGATTGCGTGGGCGACTATTATTTTGTAACGTGGTATGATGCCGAGCCCACCAAACCTGTTCGCGTCGTCATGCGCTACACACAAGCCTCCACCGGTGCCAATGAGTTGCGCGTAGAGAAAGAGTACACCCAAGCCCGCGAGGTTGCCGGGAGCCACACAGAGCGCTTTTTCTTTGCCGGCGAAGAGCGCAGAAAGCGCGGCGATGTGCTCACCTGGAAGATGGAGCTTTACGTGGACGGCAAGTTGGCAGATAGCACCCACTCCTACCTCTGGCAGGAAAAATAACAGTGTGCCAAGTGTGCCGCGTGCTCTCTGCTAAAAAAAATCTTCACGTGACAAAAATTCGTATAGACAAAACAGTTGCAAGAAGGTAACATAGAGCACGTCAGCACCCCAAATTAGGTGAATAGTTTTTCAAAATCTTTCCAATTAATAAGTTATGCAATTTAAGGGATTCAAATCAAACGTGCCGCAACCCGCCTCTACTCCTGAGCCCTCTCCGGTTGTCGCTCCTGACTGGGGTGTGTCTATCGGCGCCGATACAACGAACGATCTCAACCCCGCTTCCTCCATTTTTGACGTGCAGGACGAGGGTTTTATGGGTGGCGAGGTTCCCATGGAAAATTCCGGTGTTGCCACGCGCAACGTTCTTAACTCCGACGTTAAGGTAGTGGGTACACTTCGTTTCACGGACGACCTTTTGGTTGACGGTTCCGTACAGGGCCAAATCGAGTCCGACGGCATCCTCACCGTAGGTGTCAACGCCATCATCCAGGCCGGCGAGAAGAGCAAGACCGCCGTGCAGACTCGCAGCGCCATCATTCATGGCCGCGTAACGGGTGATGTGGTAGTAACGGACCGCGTAGAGCTTACCTCTACCGCAGAGCTTGCAGGCGATATCGTAGCCTCCAAGATTTCCATCCAGGACGGCGCCGTCTTCGTAGGTTACTGCAAGGTGGGCAATCCTTCCATGGCTCCCGTAGAGCCGGCACCTGCCGCCACCGGCAAGAAGGGCAAAGCCGCAACCAAGAGCGCTTCCGACAACCTGTTGGATTAAGCGCCGCGAGATAATTTCTCCTAACCATGCCGGAGTACAGGTCAGAGCCCATCATATCGCCCTGTAACTCCGGGTTGTTACCCGAGGGTGAGTGCAGCAGACGCGCTGCACTCACCTCGTTTTCTAGCTACGGAGCCCGCGCCAAGGTGCCGGGTAAGGAGGTGATTTGCTATGAGTGCGGCCGCAAATCGCATGTTCCGGCAGCGGCACTCTCCTCCAACTGCATCCACTGCCAAGCGCACCTGCGCATGACGGATGTGGACCTGAAACCCAATTCTCAGCGCCTCACCGTGCGCACCTTAGGCAATGTCACCGTGTTGCCGGATGCCGTGCTCTCGCAGCTATCCATCGTATGCAACAACCTCACCCTCTATGGTAAGGGTAACGGCTCCTTCCGTTGCTCGGGCGAGCTGCGTATTTGCAACAGCACGCAGGTGGATGGCTCGGTGCAGGTGAAACACCTGCGGGTGGAGCGTGGTGTTTCCGTTAGCTTTACCCGTGGCGTGGTGGCAGATACGGCAGACATCTACGGCAAGGTAATCGGCCGTGTGGAAGCCACGGGCAAGGTGAAAATCCACCGTGGCGGCGAGCTGCACGGCGTGTGCCGCACACCCTCTCTTGTTCTTAAACCCGGAGCCGTACACCAAGGAGAATGGGTGCAGCGCTCAGCCCCGGCAGATGAGGCCTAAGGCCCCATCAACCGCCACCCGCTTGCCTATCTTTTGAGCCATGGATATTGAGATAAAGGGCGCCTCGCAGAACACGCTGCGTAACATAGATTTAGTACTCCCCTCCGGCAAATTGATAGCCTTGGTGGGGCCCAGTGGCTCCGGCAAAAGCACCTTGGCATACGATACCTTGTTTGCGGAATCGCGGCGTCGCTTTTTAGATTGCTTGTCTGCCGGGTCGCGCCGCCTGTTGGCTCGCCCGGAAAAGCCCAAGGTGCAATCCATCAGCGGTTTACCTCCGGCCCTGTGCCTGGAGCAGCACGTGCCTGTGGGGCAAACGCGCGCCGTGCTCGGCACGCTAACGGAAACGCTTGATTATTTGCGTATTTTGTATGCCTCTATCGGCATTCCGCACGACCCGCAAACCGGCGAGCTGCTCACCCGCCTGAGCCCGGATGAAATAGCCACCGAATTGTGCGCGCAGCCCGAGGGCACCCGCCTTACCTTGTTGGCTCCCTTGCCAAGTGGCTTTGCGGCGGATTCTACCTCCGATATTCTGGATTTACGCAAATCCGGCTTTTTACGCTTGCGTGTGGATGGCGAGGTACATGAGCTGGATGAGTTAGAGCAAGCACCACTGCCGCCACAGGCTGTGTGTGAGCTGGTGGTGGACCGCATCGTCATACGCCCCGGCACCGAGTCTCGCGTGGCAGACTCCCTGCAAATAGCCCTGCATACATGCCCGGATGAGGTGCGCGCCTTGCTGCAAGAGAAGGGGGGTGAGCCCGTAGTCAAATCCTTTTACACCCGTTACCGTAATGCTGAGACCGGCTTTAGCCTGCCGGATTTATCGCCGCGCCTCTTCTCGCATTACTCGCCGCAGGGTGCCTGCGAGGCATGCAACGGCCTAGGGGTAAAAGAGACGGATAAAGGCGATTTCATGGTGTGCCCGGCCTGCAAGGGGCTGCGCCTCAATCCTACCGCCTTGGCAATTACCCTGCAATTTGGCAACCAAGAGCTCAATTTGGCTGAGTTTTGCCAATTAACCGTGCAAGAAAATATAGCCCTGCTGCCGCAGCTGAGCATTCCTGCAGCCTTCCGCGATGTGTTGCAAACAGCCGTGGGCGAGCTCACGCGCCGCTTGGAGTGCTTGGAGGAGCTGGGCTTGGGCTATTTATCACTTTCCCGCTCCACCAATACCTTATCCGGTGGCGAGTTGCAGCGTGCTCGGCTTGCCGGGCAAATCGGCGGCGGCCTCTCCGGCGTGCTGTACATTTTGGATGAACCCACCATCGGTCTGCACCCGCGCGAAACCGCTAAACTCATACAAGCACTTCAGCGCCTGCGCGATAAAGGCAACACCATCTTGGTGGTAGAGCATGACCCTCAGCTTTTAGCTGCGGCCGATTGGCTCATCGAAATGGGCCCCGGTAGTGGCCCGAATGGTGGGTGTGTGTTGGCAGAAGGAACGTATGAGGATATGCTGCGCAACCCGCATTCCCCCACGGGGGAATGGTTGGCAGGCCAGCGGAGCTTTGCCGAGGCAGAGTCGCCGGATATTGAAGCTTGCCCGTGGATAGAGCTGCAGCATGCCTCAGCGCGCAATTTGAAGGATGTAACCCTGCGCTTGCCCTTAGGCGCCTTTACCTGCCTGTGCGGCCCCGGCGGCTCCGGCAAAAGCACCCTTATTCATGAGTGTTTGCTGCCGGAATTGAAGAAAGGCACGGTGCAGGGAGCTGCGGCCATTAGCCGCCCGGTGCTGTTGGACCAAAGCCCCTTGGGCGCCTCCCCGCGCTCCACCCCGGCCACGGCTACGGGCTTGCTGGATGTGCTGCGCCCGCTCTATGCCGCCTTGCCACTCTCTCGCCAGCGTGGGTACACGGCAGGCCGTTTCTCCCTCAATGTGCGTGGCGGGCGCTGCGAGCGCTGCACCGGCACCGGATTTTTGCAGGTGGACATGAACTTCCTGGCCGATTTGTACACCCCGTGCGATGCCTGCCGCGGCGCGCGCTACAATCGCGAAACGCTGGAGGTCACCTGGCGCGGCAAGTCCATTGCCGCCGCATTGGCCCTTACGGTAGACGAGGCGCTGGAGTTTTTTGCCCCCATACCGGGTGCCACCGCCATCTTACAGGCCATGCATGATTTAGGCTTGGGCTATTTGCCGTTGGATCGCTCCGTCACCACCTTGTCCGGCGGCGAGGCGCAGCGTGTGCGCATAGCCACCTATTTGGCCAAAGCCGCCCCCAAACGCGGTAAGCGCGAGGGCGAAAAACTGCTCTTTATTCTGGATGAACCCTCAACGGGGCTGCATTTTAACGAAGTGGATTTATTGCTGCGTGCCCTCTACCGCCTGCGCGCCGCAGGCCACACCATCCTGTGTGTCGAGCACCACGAGGGCATCCTCTCGCGGGCAGACTACGTTGTAGAGCTAGGCCCCGGTGCCGGTAAGGACGGCGGCAGCATTGTGTACGCCGGTGCCCCGCGCACCTAGAGCCAACAAGAAAGGCCGGAGCCGTTGCCGGCCCCGACCCCTCTGTTCGGTTCACACTAATATCAATTCCTTCTTTACTCGTTGCAGAGGATTTTCACGAAAGCCTCTTCCTGTAGGCGCGTGGCACCGCAGGCAAACTTGGCACGCACCTGTAGTGTTTCGTCCAAGTCATCGCGCACGGAAATCTTCACGCGGAAGTCATCCCAAATGCCGAATTGCGCCTTGCTCTTTACCCAAGCCAGGCAGGTGCGCTCCCCGTTGCGGATAGGCAGTAGCTCCGTACGAATGATACGGAAACCCAAGAAGGTATCAATCTTACCCTCAACCAAAGCGCGGGCGGTATTGTAGTCGAAGCTGGAAACCTCCGGCTCCTGCAGCAGCGAGTTGATTTGCGCTGCAGAGCAGGCCAATACCAGCTCATCGCCATAGGCGCGGCGCTCCTCATTCCATGCCTCAGCCCTTTGAAGCATAGTCAGAGCCTTGCGCAACTTGCTAACCGTCAGATTGCTGTTGGCGGAAGTGCCGCTTTCCGTGTAATCCGCGTTAATCGTTTGCTCGTCGCCCAAGTTGACGGCATCCGTGCCATATTCACCGGTGTAGCAGGTACCGAGGAACGAGCTCAGCATCACCTGATCCATGGTGCGCCCGGCGGCGGCACGCAGGCTTTCAATGGTTTTGCTTACCGGAATATCGATGTTTGCCAGCTTCTTCGCATCAAACTCATCAAAGCCCACGGCTCTGGTGAAAATGTGCGGGTGAATCACGCGGCGCGTGGTCGGGGCTTCATCAAGTTCCGTAGACTGCATGCGCGTCGTCTTCTCTTGGAAATCGAGGATGCCGTATTGGTCAAACGCCACCATCTTGCCGCTAAGCCCGGTTTCGACGGTAACGTATTTTTCCAAGCGAGAGGCCTCCTGCTGAAGGTAGGCACCCCACTTGTCGCAGTATTTGATTTGGTAATTCTGTTCGATGTCAGCCATAGTATGTTGTGTGTGTGTTGTTGTTTGTTGAGTTGGGTGGCAACCGGTAGCAAGGGATTAACCCGTTCGGGGTCCGAACCGGAAGTGTGACATCGAACCGTTCGTGCTCGAATTATGGTTGCTGTCGCGCTTGCCGTATCTATGTAAAACACATTTTTTCCCATTTGTCATCATCGTTATACCTTCCGCAAGCTCTTTTCACTAAAATTAAATCGCGCTGTTTGCGTTTTTCGTTGATAAATGGAAGTTTGTCGGCCCTCCGTACTACGCACCGCAGGTGCGTTCTTCACTACAGCGCAAGCTGTTCTTCACCATCTGCCGCAGGCAGATTCTTCACCATGCCCAACGGGCATTCTTCACCACGGCGGCAGCCGTTCTCATCCCTCCCCAATACCGC
>CAJGCZ010000079.1 GCA_904501975.1 uncultured Akkermansia sp. | reverse complement strand
TGAAAAACAAAATAAATATGACGAATTGCAAATTTTGTCTTTACAAACGGAAATAAACAAGTATAATGAGCGTCCCGGCGCGCAAGCGTCGCGGCCGAAACATTTATTAACAAACAAACGCACAAAGAGACATGAAAGTTCTTTCCTCACTCGCCTCCATGAAGCGTCGCCACGCTGATTGCCAGATCGTGAAGCGCAAGGGTACGCTCTATGTTATCTGCAAGAGCAACCCCAAGTTCAAGGCTCGCCAAGGCACGACCGCCGGCACTCGCCTGAGCAAGAAGGGTGTTAAGTAACCCTGTGCGGCTCACAACCGCGATACGAGAAAGGAGACCGGCGTGTTGGTGACCCCGGTCCTTTTTTGTTTTTAACTCCAAGCATTTCCACAGCGTCATGGCATCTAACATCCGCACACAGATTCTCAATATCGGGGCATTTACATTTGATAACGGCGAGCAGTTGCCGGAAGTGCAGCTGGCCTACGAAACGTATGGCAAACTGAATGCGGAGAAGAGCAACGCGATTCTGCTCTTTCATGCCCTGACGGGGAGTCACCACGCCCACGGATACAATGATGACCTGCCCGAGGCGGGCGAGTTTTGGCAGCCTGAGTATTATGAAGGCTGGTGGGACCGCATGATTGGCCCCGGCAAGCCCTTGGATACAGAGCGCTACTTTATCATTTGCGCAAACTTTGTGGGCAGTTGCTACGGCAGCACGGGGCCGGCCTCATTGGCACCGGATGGTGAGCCGTGGGGCAGCCGTTTCCCCTTGGTGAATGCCAACGACCAAGCACGCGCCCAAGTGCGTTTGTTAGACCACTACGGCATTGAGCGCTTTGCCTTGGTAGGCCCCAGCGTGGGTGGCATGCTCAGTTTAGCCTTCACCAACTTGTACCCGGAGCGCGTGCGCACGGTTATCATTATCGGGGCAGACTACAAGCCGGCTATTGAGCACAAGCTGAGTGGGTTTGAGCAGTTCTGTGCCATTGAGATGGATGAAAAATACCGTGCAGGGCGCTACCCGCTCAACGACCCTCCCCTGCGCGGCGTAGCTCTGGCTCGCATTATTTGCCACAAGCACTTCGTCTACCAAAAGGGCTTGGCTAAGCGTGCGCGCAAAGGTTGCTCGCCTGACCGCAAGGGGCTGCTGACTTGGTTTACCCCGCAAGAAAGCATCCAAAGCTACATGCTGCACCAAGGCACCAAATTTGCCAAACGATTTGATGCCAATGCCTACATCCGCATTATCAACATGTGGACTTCCTTTGATTTGGAGGCTATCACCGGGCGCAGCACAGATGAGGCATTCCGCCGCTTCGCGGAGTACGGTATTCCGTTCATGCTCTTCTCCATCAATACGGATTGCTGCTTTACCTCCCGCGCCATCTCGGCTTTCCATCGCCGCCTTGTTAAGAATGGTGTGCAGGCTCAATACCGCTGCATTCATTCAGAAAAGGGGCACGATTCTTTCCTGATTGAACCGGAACTGTACGAGTCTGAAATTAAGGCATTCCTGCAAAATTTCTGATTCACGCCCAGCGGTCGCCGGTAGCTAATAGCTGCCCGCGTGTACAACCGCTACCAATCAAAAATCCCATACCAAACTTCAAAAATCTTTTGTCATTTGTACAAAAAAAGACTTGACTTCAAAGTTAGTTTAGACTAAACTCAGCGCCGTTAAAGTTAGTCTTTCCTAATGTCGAATACCACCACATCATGCAAAACGCTGCGCTTGGCCAAGCCGGGCGAGAGTGTACGCGTTGTAAAAGTAGCAGGTGAAGGAGCCCTGCGCCAGAGAATTTTAGATATGGGGCTTACGAAAGGGGCCGTAGTAAGCATACGCAAGGTAGCCCCGCTGGGAGACCCCTTAGAATTGACCGTACGCGGCTATGAATTATCGCTGCGCAAGCGCGAAGCCGCCTGTATCGTTGTAGAAAACGT
Organism: uncultured Akkermansia sp.; assembly: GCA_904501975.1. Taxonomy (GTDB): domain Bacteria; phylum Verrucomicrobiota; class Verrucomicrobiia; order Verrucomicrobiales; family Akkermansiaceae; genus Akkermansia. The sequence continues at coordinate 4,504 of CAJGCZ010000079.1, read as the reverse complement.
ATAAGAAAGAGGCAGAGGAATGAAAAAAACGATAGCATTGGCCGGTAATCCCAACAGCGGTAAGACCACGCTGTTTAATGAACTGACAGGAGCCAACCAATATGTAGGCAACTGGCCCGGCGTAACGGTAGACCGCAAAGGCGGGCAGTTGACCGAGCACGAGGAAATTGAAGTGCAGGACCTGCCCGGCATATATTCGCTTTCGCCCTACACCCCGGAGGAGGTCGTATCTCGCAATTTCCTGCTTGAGGGCAAGCCGGACATGGTGATTAACGTGGTGGATGCCACGAACCTGGAGCGCAACCTGTACCTCACCAGCCAAATACTGGAAACGGGTCTACCTGTTGTGGTGGCGCTGAACATGATTGATTTGGCGGAAACGGATGGCTGCAAGATTGATACCGAGGTGTTGAGCGCTAAGCTGAACTGCCCCGTCGTCAAAATCAGTGCACTGAACCGAACCGGCATTAACGACTTGCTGCAATACATGCTGGCAGATGCCCCCACGGCACCGCAACCCCTGCCCTACATACCGGTGGTGGAGAAAGCCGTCAACAAAATCATGGCCGACTGTGCCGTCAGCCGCTTTGCCGCGGTAAAGATGCTGGAAGGAGACACAACCCTGCTCAGCACCCGCAGCAAGCAAGAGTGCCACGCTATTGAGGAACAGAGACTCAACACCGAAAGCGCTTGTGATGACGACATTGCCTCCATTATTGCCGGCGGCAGATACGATGCCATCTGCGCCTTTATGCCTGAGGTGATGACGCGTAAAAGCGTGCGCGAAAGCCTGTCCTCCAAGGCGGATGCTATTCTGACCCACCGCGTGGCGGGTCCGCTTATCTTCATCGGCATCATGTATGCCATTTATTACTTGGCCATCAACACCGTGGGCACATGGGGAACTGACTGGGCCAACGATGTGCTTTTCGGGCCGGTTGTGGGAGGCTGGCTGGCCGGTTTCATCGGCAGCGAGGCTGCCGGGGCAGAGGCGCTCACCATGTTCAGTGCCATTCTGGCCATGATTCTTATCTTCCCGGCCATGATGCGCCGCCTGCACGACCTTGGCATGAACGGTGCTTGGTTGTATGTCATGGTAGCCCCCTTCTTGCTGGAGCATGTGTGCCCGCACCTTCCTGCCCCCCTGCACACCGGGCTGATGTGGCTGCTGTATGCCGCCAACGGCGCCTTGCTACTCAGCTGCATGCTGTTGCCCGGTAAAAAGGCGCCCAATAATTACGGTCGCCGCTCGCGCACCTTCTACGCTAACCCCATGAGAATGACCGGGCGCGGAGCCCGTGTGGACTTCATTGCCTGGTTTGTCATCATGAGTAGCGTGGCCTACGGTGTAGGCATGCTCGGCAGGCTGGAGTTGGCTTGCAGCCCGCAGTTGCAAAGCATTATAACCGATGGTATTGTAGCCGGTGTAGGCGCCGTGCTTGGTTTCCTGCCGCAAATGGCGGTGCTCTTCTTCCTGATGGCGCTGCTGGAGGACTGCGGCTACATGGCACGCGTAGCCTTCATGCTCGACCGCATTTTCCGCGCCATCGGCCTCTCCGGCAAGTCCGTCATTCCCTTGCTGGTGTCCATGGGGTGCGGCGTTCCGGGCGTAATGGCCACCCGCACCATTGAGAACGAGAAGGATCGCCGCATGACGGTCATGCTCACCACCTTTGTACCCTGTGGCGCCAAGTTACCCATTCTGGCACTGGTAGGTGCCCTCATCGGGCAAACAGCCTCCGTTGCCACGATTGCCTATTTTGCCGGCTTGGGCTCTGTGATTCTCGGTGGGCTCATGCTGCGCAAAACACACATGTTTACCGGCAGCTACACCCCCTTTGTGATGGAATTGCCGGAGTACCACGTGCCCCGCGGCATCAACATCAACATGCGCGCTATGGAGCGCTGCAAGGCCTTCGTGAAAAAAGCCGGTACGGTTATTTTCCTGGCCTCTGCCCTGCTGTGGGCTCTCACCAATTACAGCTGGAACTTTACCTACCTGCCCGAACAGGAAGGCCTTGAGGGCGACCCCATTAATCACGGTATGTTGGCCGATGCCGGCAACGCAGTTGCCCCGCTCTTCTCCCCGCTCGGGTGGGGCGATTGGAAGCCCGCTGTTGCCACCATCACCGGTCTTATCGCCAAAGAAACCGTAGTCAGCAGCTTTGGGCAGCTCTACAACGTGCCGGAAGAGGAAGGTGACGACGGCTTAGCCCGCACGCCGGATGTGAGCAAAGCCAATGCTTGCTCCGCCCTGGCACTGGCCCTGTGGCAAACAGATACCCGAGTGCGCACAGAAATACCCGCAGCCCCCGAAGAAGAAGCACCGGAGGAAGCGGTAGAGGAGGACTCCGCCCCGGTAGCCGATAAAGGGCTCATGGATTACCTGAACGAAGGTGTGGCTTGGTTGTTCCCCGCACCGGAGGAAGATGACGCTACCACCGGTGTAGCAAAAGAAATGAGTGCAGCCGGTGCCTTCACCTCCCTTAGCGCCCTCTCCTTCCTGCTCTTCAACATTCTTTGTGCCCCCTGCTTTGCCGCTTGCGGTGCCATACGCCGTGAGATGAACAGCGCCAGATGGACGTGGTTTGCCATCGGTTTCATGACCATCTGGGCCTACATCGTCTCCTTCTGCACCTACCAAATCGGGCTTATGTGCACCACCGGCATCTTTGGCACCGGCCAGCTCGTGGCATGCCTCATTCTGTTGGGCATCGTCATTCAAGCGCTGCGCCCCAACCCGAACACCGTACAAGATTAACCACTAACCCCACCAACGCAACACTATGGCAGATGCTATTATCATCAGCATTCTTCTCACCTGCGGGCTGCTTGCCCTGCGCTCTTGCCTGAAAAGAAAGGGATGCAAAGGCAGCTCCTGTTGCGGTGGCGGATGCAGCGGTAACTGCTCCGGCTGTGCCCCTCAATCTAAGCACGAGCAAGAGCAGCGCTAATACCATATAAGGTCGCTGCAATCACCACTCAAAGTTAGGCAAGCTTAACAACAAGATTTATGATGAAATACAACAAAACAATTGCCGTAGCCATGGCAGGACTCATGGCAGCAGCAGCATACGCCGGCGAACATGTACAGCGAGGCGAAATCCTCGAAGGCATTAACATGTTTGCCCCGGAAGAAGGAGATTGGCAGGTGAAAATCGACGCCAACGAGAAGTACGGTACCCAATGGTATGTGGACACTGCCTATGGCTACTGGCACACCAACGGCGCTGCCCCGGAAACAAACAACAACAGTAACTACCTGTTGCTGCATGCTATGCTGAACCAGCGCGTGATTGAGGATAGTGTCAACGGCGGCACTTGGTTGCGTGTGGAGCTCTCCGGCTCTTGGGGGCTGGATGGTCGCTCTGCCGACACGAATCAGCAGTTTACGGATGGAATCGGCGAATGCTCTTGGGTGCATGCCGATATTTATGGCCCGCACGATTTGGTGCTTCCGGAAGTATCACTCATGCATTATTTCAATGGCAAACGCGCCTGCATTATCGCCGGTATGGTGAACATGACCAATTACTTCGATGCGGTAGGCCCAGCTAACGATTCATTCTCTTCCTTCACCAACAACGCTTTTGTGAACTCCACGGTATTGGGGCTTCCGGATGCCAACTTGGGAGCCATTGCCCAGTACGAGCTCGATACGGACAGCTACGCCATGATTGGCTTTAGCCGCGAGACTACCAGCTACGGCTACAACCCGTTCCGCGGTGGCTCCTCCTACATGCTTGTGGGTGAATATGGCCGTACTATTTTGGATGGCGATGCCACCTTGCGCCTTAATCCCTTCTTCCGCCAGGTGAAAGAAGGCGACAAAAACCGCAAAAATGCCGGCTTAGCTGCCAGCATTGAATATGCCGTGTGCGATGAAGTAACAGTATTTGCCCGCACCGGTTTTGGCGCTAAGCAAGATTTGGGCGCAGCGTTTGATTTTTCCTGCGGTGCACAAATCCAAGGTATCCCCGGCCGTGAGGACGACTATTTGGGCGTAGCCTTCGGTGTCTTCAAGGGAAGCAATACCGTGGATGAACCCACCACCAACAACCGAGAATATGTGCTGGAGGCTTACTACAGTCTGCAAATTAATGATTACTGCAAGCTGATGCCGCACGTTCAATATATCAAGAATCCGGCCTACAGTGCGGAGTCCGATGCCGTTGTGGCCGGTGTGCAGGCAGTATTCTCCTTCTGATACAACAATTTTGTGCTGTAACGTGTATGTAACCCAGCGGGTCGGGGAGTTTCCCCGGCCCGTTTTTGTTGGTAGCCTGAACGCCCCTTATGAGCGATGTTTAAGCTTTCCGTTGATAGCCCACAAATAGCATTTGTGGGGCGCATTAATGTGAGCGCAGCGAACGGAATTCAAGAGCCCCGGCGAGGGGCGGTATATGGTAGCCCGGGGTGGAGCTGCGCAGCAGCGTAACCCCGGGAAAGATGAAAAAAATATTTGGGAACCCCGTTAGGGGTGGCATAATGCGTGGCTTCAATA
>CAJGCZ010000078.1 GCA_904501975.1 uncultured Akkermansia sp. | reverse complement strand
CTCGTTACTTCGTCTAGAAGACCACCCTATCACAAAAATGTATAAAAGATTAAAGGAAAACGGCAAAAAAACAATAGTAGCAATGGTTGCGTGTATGCGCAAATTATTAATCTGGCTTAATGGAGAAACCAAAAAGTGGCTAAAAGAAAAAGGTTATGTACAATAATAAGAATCCAAAAGTCTCCGAAGGTGCCCAACACCCTAGCAGGAAGGGGTGTGGGGAAGGGCGGCAATGAGCCCTTTCCCACGAAGTATGGCACTATTTTTGGCTTTTTTTATTTTCATAATTGACTGGCCGGGGCTCTCAAATTCCGTTCGCTTCGTTCACCTCAATTAGCCCCACAAATTGCAATTTGTAGGGCTAGCAACTAAAAACTTAAACAGAGCTTCATATTATTGCCAAAGAGGATGTTTCACCCAATGCTCATTAGAAAATCCCAATATCCTATATACGTTTCGCGCAGGAAAATCAGGAGCATCCAATAATTCCACAAGTCGCTCCTTCCAGTTACTATGAGGGGCAATGGCTTTTATTATTTGATAACAGAATGTTAAAGCGGCTGCCGTGGTGTCTTTTTGAATAATTAACGTATCGCCGTTGGCCGCATTTGTCCATGTATTGTTATTATCATCCCATCTTAATTTCCAGGCAGAATTATGACTATCTTTTAAAATACATGCCCCCTTACGGCTAAGCCAACGTCTATCCCAAACACGAGACTGATGAGCGCAAGCATTTCTTATATCCTTAAGTAAAGCAATACCCGACAAAAAGAAATCCTTGTCCCCTGCATACCCTAGCTCATTCGAAACAATATTCACTACATGGGAAGAGGCTTTGAATCCTCGGTCCATCAGCTTTTGTAGATTACCAAATGTTGTAAATTCTACGAATACCCATGCAGGCAAAAACCTTGCCTCGGTATATCGGTTGCGGTACAATACAGCTTCTTCTGACTGATTATCGATATAGTATGTGTTAACCTTAGATAAAAAATCTTTATACTTGTAAGAAGCTGCATAATTGTTACTTCGGCTTTGCGGTGCATCCTCTTGCGTTTCCTTAGACCAATTATAAGCAATCTGGGTACGTAATGCTATCTCAATGCGTGAAATAGCATCAAAAAAAATTTGACGAAGTTTTCGGTCGAACATGTATCGAGCCATTACATCTTCCCAATATGTGCCGGGATGAAAACGCTTTGGCGTGTCATCGGTATAAGCCATAGACCAATACGCAGAAAGCCTATAATAGTTAATGAATCGCAGTCGCTCAACAATCTGATTTTTTAATTCTTTTTTGCCTAATCCAAAGGAGCTGTGCATTCCTCTCTGGATTAGTAAATCAGCTTGCTGTTCAACGGTACGAAAATCCGGGTTCATGGCTTTAAATGAGATGACCCCGGAAGCGAGTTGCTTCCGGAGTCAAATAAAAATTGTGGTTTTTTCACTACACTCATGTAGCGTCTTCCGGTTTCCCTTTAGACCCACCTCGCTGGGATTAGCATAGCATACTTTTTCATAAAGTCAAGATTTTTGTAATCTTGTCCACTTTTTAGCAAGCGATTACTGTGGCCACGCCCCACATTCTATCACCCGACAAAGCTTAATATGTGAAACCGGGATTTTCATTTTTGGATTGATGGACGGAAAGCCTAACTATGAATCCACTAGGCGGCTCCCCACTTTCAATATTCAACATTCAATATTCAACATTTTCACGCGTTCAAGCAGGGCTTCGCGAGTGTTGGGAAGGAGCTCGTCTTGCACCTCGCCTAAGAGGGTGAGGAGCAATTGCCCCATGGCGGGCGAGGGTTTGATGCCGATGGAGATGAGGTCTTTGCCGTTGATGTTGAGGTCTTTTACCGTAAAGCCCGGGGGCTCGTCCAACAGCTCATCGACGAGCAAGGCAGCATCGCGCAGGGCGGCTTTTTTCTGCTCCTGCTCGTGGGCGGACTGCGCGGCTTGGTCCGCCCGCTTCACCTTAAACAACTGCTCGATAACGGGAATGCCTAATCGGCCAATGCAGCGGCGCATGCCGGGGCGGGTGGTGGGGAAGGCATCATCATGCACGCGCACAAGGGTTACCACGTTCTCCAGCGTGGCGGTATCGCTCTTGAGGCGGGTGAGGATAGCCTCTGCCATCTCGGCCCCCTTCTCGGGGTGGCGGTAGAAGTGGCCTTTACCGGTTTCATCCGTCGTAAAACAGGCGGGTTTTGCTACATCGTGCAGCAGCATGGTGAGGCGCAGCACGGGGTCCGCCTCAATGGCCTGCACGGCGTGGGCGGTGTGCGTCCACACATCGTATATGTGGTGCGGGTTACGTTGGTCGAACCCAAAGGTGGCGGCCAGCTCGGGGATAAAGACGGCAAAGACCTCCGGGAAGGCCAAGAGCATGCCGGCAGCGCCATGGCCGATGAGAATGCCCTTCAGCTCGCTGAAAATGCGCTCCACGCTCACATTCTCCAGCAAATGCCTGTTGCGGCGCATGGAGAAGGCGGTTTCGCGCTCGATATCAAAGTTGTATCGGGCGGCAAAGCGCAAGGCACGCAGAATACGCAGGCCGTCTTCGTTGAAGCGGCAATCGGGCTCGCCCACGCAGCGAATGAGCCCGGCTTGCAGGTCTTGTTGCCCGCCGAAGGCATCCACCAAGCCGCGGGTGGGATTATAGGCCATGGCATTGATGGTGAAATCTCGGCGCGCCAGGTCCTCCTCCACGCGCGACACGAAGGTGACGGCATCGGGGTGGCGATTATCCGTATACTCACCATCAATGCGGAAGGTGGTAACCTCTACCGGCTGGTGGTCCACCATCACCGTGACGGTGCCGTGCTTGAGGCCGGTTTTGATAACATTGAAACGCTTAAACACGCCCAGCACTTGCTGCGGTGTGGCGTTGGTGCATACATCCCAGTCCTTGGGGGCGCGGTTGAGCAGAGAATCGCGCACACAGCCCCCCACCACATAGGCCTCGTAGCCAAAGTGCTCTAAGCGCTCTATAACAACAGCTGCGTGATGGGGAATGGAAAACATGAATGAGATTTACAGTCAACGATGTACAATGTACAATTTTGGAGCTTAGCCCACCAAATTGTACATTGTACCTTGTAAATTGTACATTAAATTCACATGTTCACTTGGAACAAGGGTTTGTTATTGCGGGCGGGGTCGAGGATGGCGAAGGCCTCGCGATGGATGGCAGGATCGGAGCGGAAGATGAGGCGGCCGGCGCACTGGCGCTCAAGCTCCATCAGCAGCTTAGAGTCCTCATTCTTAAAGCGGGAGAGCACATCGCTGTTCACCACCACAATCATATCGCCCACGGTTTCGCGGTAGCGCAGAATCGTGGCCTTCAGCTGGCGCTGAATCTCCACACTCATGGTCATCACGCTCTTAATACGGCCACGGCCATGGCAGTACGGGCAGTGGTCGTTCACATAGTCGAGCAGCGACTCATTGATGCGCTGGCGCGTCATTTCCATGAGGCCGATGGGGGTAATCTGCATCACCTGGGTCTTGGCTTTATCGCGCTTCAGGGCCTCCTTCATGGCCTTATACACAGCCAATTGGTCCTTGCGGTGGCGCATATCAATAAAGTCTACCACCACCAAGCCGCCAATGTTGCGCAGGCGCAGCTGGCGGGCAATCTCGCGGGCGGATTCCAGGTTGGTCTCCAAAATGGTTCTATCCAAATCCTTATTACCCTTGTTGCGGCCGGTGTTAATATCGATGGCAATGAGGGCCTCCGTTTCATCAATCACCAGGTAGCCACCGCAGGGCAGCAGCACTTGGCGCTGGAAGGCCTCGTTAATCTGCTTCTCAATGCCCAGCTCCTCGAAAATGGGCTGGCGGCTGGGATAATACTGAATATGACGCTTGGCGCGGCGGGAGATTTTGCCGGCAATTTCCTGCATGCGCAGGGTGGTCTCCTGGTTATCGCACACAATGTTGTCCACATTGTCTGTCAGGAAGTCGCGTGCCGTGCGCTCAATGAGATCCGGCTCGCGATACACGCATACGGGAGAGGGCTGATTGGCGTATTTCTCCTCCACCTCGCGCCACTGGGTAAGCAGCATGGCGAGGTCGCGCACAAAGTGGCGGAAGCGCTGCCCCTGAGCCACCGTACGCATGATAATGCCCATACCCTCAGGCACATTCAGCTTTTGCACAATCTGGCGCAGGCGCTGGCGCTCCTTCGGGTCGTCAATCTTGCGAGAGATACCAAACTGGTCCGTATAGGGCATAAGCACAATATAACGCCCTGCCAGTGAGATGTTGGTGGTAACACGCGGCCCCTTGGAGCTGATGGGGCCCTTGGTTACCTGCACCATAATCTCGGAGCCAATGGGATAGATGCTCGGAATATCCTTGCTGGTAATCTTTTTCTGCTGCTTGCGGGGGCGGCCTTCGCGCTGAATCTCTTCCAGCGAAGAGTCCAGAGCCAAGGGCAGTGCATCCCAGAAGTGCAGGAAGGCATTTTTCTCGTAACCAATGTCCACAAACATGGCCTTAAGACCGGGCTCAATATTGCGCACACGGCCCTTGAAGATGCCGCCAACGATGTTGTCCTCGCCTTCACGCTCAATGCTGTACTCCTCGAGCACGCCCTCCTCCAGAAGGGCTACACGGCGCTCCAGGCGTTCTGAGTTGACGACGACGGTGGTGCCTTCTTTCGGGTTGCATTGGCCGAACCCGAAAAGGCGTTTCACACTATTAATCATTTTGGAAATAAAAGACAAAGTTTCAGGTTAGTTCGGAGTTGATATTCATGCAGACGCATGATAATGAGCTGATGCGCAACCTTGGAGCAAACCGTGCCAACCTTTCTGCAAAACAGAGAGCGGCCTCCCCTTTCCTATCCGCTGTTACGTGCGGGAGAGGAACGGAGAAGCCGTTAACGGAGATGGGAAAGAGCCGGGGGCGGTAGGCGCAGGCCGCGCGCTCCTCTTACTCTTCATCAAATACGTCGTCGTTCTCTTGCAGGAATCTACCTGTTCCTTCAGCCACAGCGCTCAACGGGTCTGATGCAATGGTAATGGGGAGCCCGGTCTGCTCATGCAGCAGGTCCGCAATACCCGGCAGCAGCGCACCGCCACCGGCTACCGTTATGCCACTGTCGTACAGGTCACTTGCCAATTCAGGCGGGCAGTGATCCAGGGTCTGGCGAACAGCATTTACAATGATTTCCAACTTATCTTTAAGAGCTTCGCGTATCTCTTCGGAGCGAACCGTCACCGTTTTGGGCAGACCCGTTCCGCGGTCGCGCCCCTTCACCTCCATTTGCATTTCCTGCTGCAGGGGGTGGGCAGAGCCAACGCGAATCTTAATGTCCTCAGCCGTGCGGGGGCCCACCATCAGGTTGTGAGCAGCGAGCATGTGGCGGGTGATGGTTTCATCCAATGTGTCACCGCCGCATGTTTCCGACTGGCTGTAAACGATGCCGTTGAGAGAAAGGATAGCAACCTCTGTGGTGCCGCCGCCAATGTCTACAATCATGCTGCCTACCGGTTCGGAAACAGGCAGACCCACACCCATAGCGGCTGCCATGGGCTCCGGAATCAGGCGTACGGCGATAGCGCCGGCGGCCTGTGCAGATTCTTCGATGGCTCGGCGCTCCACATCAGTAATGCCTGAGGGGTGCGCGATGAGAATGCGCGGACCACGCAAACCTCTGCGCTGGCATGCCTTCAGTATGAAATACTTGAGCATTTCTTCCGCTACATCCAACTCGGCGATAACGCCTTGTTTGAGCGGGCGAATAGCTACCACGCTGCCGGGCGTGCGGCCCTCCATGCGCTTGGCTTCTTCACCCACGGCCTTCACTTTGTCGCCTTTCATGGCAACGACAGAAGGCTCGCGCAGCACAATACCACGGTCTTTGATGTATACCAAGGTATTGGCTGTGCCAAGATCAATCCCGATGTCGTACGAGAACATCCTGGCCAGTTTCTTTAAAATCTTAAACATTGTATAAAATCGTGTAATAATGTGAGGAACAGGTGCTTCCGAATCTCGGCAACCGGGCTCTCCTTTTCAGGGGATGAACCCTCCGCGTGCGCGAGAAACGCAGTTCTTTGTTAGGTCTCAGTGTACTCCACTACTGCACACCCGTTCGCGCTTAGTATATCCCCCCCATGCAGTCGGTGTCAAGAGAATTCGGGGAAATGACAAAATGAAGTACGAATTACGAATTCCGAAGGACGAATTTGTGAGTTCCGCGCCTTACGGCGCAAAGATAGCAAAGCTCAGCATAAGCTGCCGCCCGCGCCTTGAGCGCGGAACACAAGCCACTTGATAAACTCCGCTTCCCCTGCGAGCCGTAGGCGAGCGGAACTCTAAAACTCGTCCTTCGTAATTCGTCCCTCGTACTTCCACAAATTACAATTTGTCGTCTCCACCCCGCGAGCGCAGCGAGCCGAATTTGAGAGTCCGGAGGACGACAGAACGTAGCCGGGGGTGGTTCATCGAGGCGTAGCCGAAGATGAGAACCCCCGGTAACGCAT
>CAJGCZ010000077.1 GCA_904501975.1 uncultured Akkermansia sp. | reverse complement strand
TAAGAATCCAAAAGTCTCCGAAGGTGCCCAACACCCTAGCAGGAAGGGGTGTGGGGAAGGGCGGCAATGAGCCCTTTCCCACGAAGTATGGCACTAATTTTGGCTTTTTTTATTTTCATAATTGACTGGCCGGGGCTCTTGCATTCCGTTCGCTGCGCTCACATCGAACAGAATGCAAGAATCTGAGCAAACAGTCTATTGTCTTACCTCTCCCTTATAATGATATTTGCCTTTCAGGCAAGTGATATTCTGCCTTCGGCAGAGTGATATTGAGCTTTTACAAGCTCAGTGATATTGCCCCGCTCCGCGAGGCAGTTAATAGCCCCACAAATGGCCATTTGTGGGGCTATCAACCGAAAACTGTACAGAGCTAAATATACTTGCGCTCGCGGAAGAGGTGAGCTTTCAGAGGGTCTGCAGCGGCGAGGTGGGTAAAGCCGATGGCGAGGGCATCTGCGGCATCCGGGGCCGGGGTTTCGGTAAGCCCGAGCATAGCTCGCATCATGAAGGCTACCTGGTGTTTCCCGGCGCTGCCGCGGCCTACGGTGGCCAATTTAACGCAGGTGGGCGGGTATTCCATAATGCGCAGGTTGTAGCGTGCGGCGGCCAGCACGGTAGCAGCGCGGGCAGAGCCCATGTATATAGCCGTGCGGTGCGATTGCACGTAAATAATGCCCTCAATGGCCAGCTCATCCGGCTGCCATTGTTCAATGAGGGAGCACACCTTCTCATGTATGGCAAGTAAGCAGGCGCTTTGCGGCAGCTTTTGCGGCAGAGAAAGGGTGCCGTAATCTAACGCTGCGGCGTGTTTGTGGTCGCCCTCCAGCACGGCAAAGCCGGTGTTGCGGATGGCGGGGTCTATGGAGACAACTCTCACGCTGCCGTGTATTACTGCGGATTAACGGTGCCGCAATAGGTCCAAATGGTGGGGTCTAGCTCAGCACGGGCGGCCTCGGCCAAGGCGCGTGCTTGCTCGTGGGTCTCGGTGAGGGCGAACAGGGTGGACCCGGAGCCGCTCATCAACGCGGCGCGTACACCATCCTGGCGCAGCATCCACATCTTCCACAGGCCCAAGGCCGGGAACTTGGTGAATACGGCGCGCTCCAGCTCGTTTACCAAACGAATACCATCGACTGTTTGGGCGCCGTAGTTCACGCCTTTCATGCGGTGGGCGCCGTTGAGGCCACGGTAGGCAGAGGGGGTGGAGACCCCGAACTGCGGCTTGATGAGCACGATGGGGCTGCTCCAGCCTGCCAGCTCCTCTACGGGGGTAACGATTTCGCCACGGCCTGTGCAGCGGCTGATGACCGGGTTGAGGAAGAAGGGAACATCACTGCCGATGGCGGCCGCCATGGCGTGCAATTCTTCGTGGGTGTATTGCGTGCCGATAATCTCGTTGACGGCAAGGAGGGTGACAGCGGCATCTGCCGAGCCGCCGCCTAAGCCGGCACCAAAGGGCACCTTTTTGTTGAGGGTAATTTTTTGCTTGGCTTTGCGGCCGTAGGCTTTTTCAAACTCGCGCACGGCTTTTATCACAAGATTGCTCTCATCTGTAGGCACACCGGGTGTATCGCAAAGCAGGGTTGTGGTGCGAGAGTTGTGGAAGCTCAACTCATCTGCCAAATCCAGCTTGGCCATCAGAATATCCACATTGTGGTATCCGTCTTCTCTCTTACCCTGTACTTTGAGAGATAAATTGATTTTTGCCGGTGCGCTGTAAGTTGTCATGCCCGAATATTACACAATTTTTGTTGCTATGTGAAGCCTAAAGTACGGCTGTGGCGGTATTTACGCGGGGTGTGCTTATCTTGCGTTGATGGCTGCGGCTAAGGCAGTGCGCATGGCGGCTACGGTGGCGTCTATGTCTGCCTCGGTGTGGGCGGTGGAGATGAACCCGGTTTCGTACGGCGAGGGGGCTACATACACTCCTTGCTCGAGCATGGAGTGGAAGTAGCGGCGGAACATGTCAAAATCCGCCGTGGTGGCGCTGGCGAGGTCGGTGACATCTTGCGTGGTGAAGAAGAGGCAGAACATGGAGCCGCTGCGCTTAAAGGTAAGCGGCAACTGCAAATCTGCCAGGGTGGCGCGCACGCCGTCTTCCAAGCGGGCGCCCAGTTTCTCTAAGCGGTCGTAAGCGCCGGTGGCTTCCAGCTCTCGCAGCTGGGCTAAGCCGGCAGCCATGGCAACGGGGTTTCCGCTGAGGGTGCCTGCTTGGTATACCGGGCCGAGGGGGGAGACGCAGTTCATAATGTCGGCGCGGCCGCCGAAGGCACCTACGGGCAGACCACCGCCGATGACTTTGCCAAGGGTGGTGAGATCCGGGGTGATGTTGTGCTTGCCCTGCACGCCTGCCGGGGAGATGCGGAAGCCGGTCATGACTTCATCAAAAATCAGCAAGGCGCCTTCCTTGGCGGTAATCTCGCGCAAGAACTCTAAGTAGCCGGGTTTGGGAAGGTAGAAACCTGCGTTGCCGGGGTAGGGCTCTACAATGATGGCGGCAATTTGGTTGGGGTGCTGCGCAAAGGCGCGGCGCACGGCCTCGGGGTCGTTGTAGGGCAGGGCAATTGTCAGCTCAGCAAATTCTTTGGGCACACCGGCGCTGTCGGGTTCGCCGTGGGTGAGGGCACCGCTGCCTGCAGCCACCAGCAAGCTGTCTACATGGCCGTGGTAGCAGCCCTCAAACTTGATGATGTATTTGCGGCCGGTGTAGCCACGGGCAAGGCGGATGGCGCTCATGGTGGCCTCGGTGCCGCTGTTGGTCATGCGCACTTTTTCAATGGAGGGAATCCAGCGGCAGATGGTTTCTGCCATATCCACCTCAATGCGGGTGGGAATTCCATAGCCCAGTCCGTTGGGTATGGCTGCCTGCACGGCAGAGATAACGCTTTGCGGGGCATGGCCTAAGATGGCGGGTCCCCATGTGCCCACGTAGTCAATGTATTGCTTGTCGTCTTCATCCCACAGGTGGGCGCCGGCTGCTTTTTTAACGAAAAACGGGGCTCGCTCCAATCGGCGGAAGGCGCGGACGGGGGAGTTAACGCCACCCGGTATAACTTTGCAGGCTCGCTCAAATAGTGATGAAGATTCGTTCATGGCCGGAATTATGCGTGATAGCGCCCGAATTGTCAATTTCCAAATGAGCTACATTTCAAACTCAGTCATTTGTGCAAGCTTTCTCGTCCTTCCAAATTCGCATGTCGTACTTCCGGGGCTACTTCTGCCTTGTCAAGGTGCGGCGGATTCGGTACAATTGTGCCGCGATGCAAGGTGAGGTATATACATGTAAGAACGGATTAACGGTAATTGTTAATCGCCAGACGGCATTTCCGGTGGTATCTGCCCAGGTGTGGGTGGGTACGGGTGCCGCCCATGAGGGAGAGTTTGCGGGTGCCGGTTTGTCTCATTTAATTGAGCACATGGTGTTTAAGGGAACGCGCGACCTGAATGCTCAGCAGCTCAACGAGGAGGTGGCAGAGCTGGGCGGTATGTGGAATGCCTACACCTCCACCGACCGCACGGTGTATTATATCGATGGCCCCTCCGCGCACTGGAAGCGTTTTGCGGATATTTTGCTGCAGTTGGTGTTCTTTCCCTCTTTCCCCGCAGATGAGTTTGAGAAAGAGCGCGAGGTGATTCGCCGCGAGATGGCCATGTATAACGACGACCCGCGCGATGCCTCCTACCGCGCTCTGATTCGTACCGTCTATACCCAAAATCCGCGCCGTTTGCCTGTGATTGGCGAGTTGGCTCAGTTTGATGCTTTGCGCTATGAGGACATGCTTACCTACCACCGCCGCCGTTATACGCCGGGAAACATGTTCTTGTGCTTGGCCGGTGATGTAGAGCCGGCAGAGGTGTTCCGGGCTGTGGAAGAGGCTGTGGCCGGGATTCCTGCCGCTGCGTTAGAATCACCCGCCCCGGTGCACGAGCCTCGCCAGTGGGGACGCCGCCTTTACCGCACCGAGTTTGCCCAGCCCACCAGCACGCTGATGCTTGGTTGGCGTATTCCGCATGCTCAGCATGTGGATTCCGCTCCTTTGGCAGTGTTGTCTTCTATTTTAGGTGATGGCCGTGCCGCGTGGCTGTATAAGAAGTTTCATGATGAATGCTCGCAGGCGCACGATGTGTCTACCAGTATCATCCCCGATGCTCAGTCGGAGGGCCTCTTTCTGATTGAGGCAGATGTGGACCGCGACGGCCGCGATGCGCTGAGAGATGATATTTTAGCTTGGGTGGCCGAGCTGCCGACTGCGGATTTTACGGTAGGAATTCAACGTGCCTTGCGCCAAATCAGCGCCCAGCGCATGCGCACGCTGGCTACGGTGCAGGGGCAGGCCTCGTTAACGGCTATTTGCTGGCACCGCTCGCGCAATTTGCAGGCAGATGTAGAGTGGGCAGAGGCGTTGCAGCGTGTTACCCCGGCAGATGTGGCGCGCGTGTGCCGCGAATACTTGGGCACCGAACGCTTGGTGGAAGTGAGTGTGGACCCCCTCGGCACGAATCCGCCGGTGCAAGAGGAAGCCGCCGAGCACGGCTTGCCCGCCCCGGTGCAGGTACAGTTATCCAATGGTTTGCGCGTGGTGATGCGGGTGGATCGTCGCATTCCCATGGTGTACACCAATTTATCGATGCAAGCCGGTTGCCGTACGGAGTGTGCCGCTACGGCCGGCATTAACTCCATGTTGGCTGAGTGCATGCTCAAGGGGACCCGCACCCGCTCTGCGGCCGATTTGGCTGAGGCCGTGGAGAATTTGGGCGGCCATATTAACTGCAATGCCGGCAACAATACGCTCACTCTTTCTACCCGCGCGTTGGCAGAAGATGCTGTTACCATGCTGGAGATTATGGCAGATGTAGCGCTGCACCCCGTGTTCCCGGAAGAGGCCGTGGCTATGGCTCGTGAGGATATGGTGGCGGATGTTCTGGATTCTTTGGAAGACCCCGCCGCATTGGCCTTCCGCCAGCTGCGTCGGGCTTGTTTTGGCGACTGCTCTTATGGTAATCACCCGGATGGTACGGTGGAAAGTGTGGAAAGCCTGACGGTGCAGCACCTTGTGCAGCAACATGCACGCTTGCTTTGTGCGCGCAATGCCGTGCTCGTTATTACGGGCGATTTTGACCCGGCCACCATGCAGCAGCATGCAGAACGTGTATTTGCCGCCTTGCCGGTGGGTGCCCCTGTGCCGGGTGTTGCTACGCCGCAACAAAAGCCCGGCGATGTAGCGGTGGAGTCCGACAAGGAGCAGGGGGTGCTTGCATTGGCTATTCCCGGCCAGTTGGCTACGGATGACGAGGTGCTGATGCAGAATATCTTTACCGAATGGTGCCGCGATATGGCAGGCCCCATGTTTAGCGAGATACGTGAAAAACACGGCCTGGCCTACTACGCTGCTGCGGCTGAGCTGCAGGGGGTGGATGCCGGCTGCATTTATTTCTACCTTGGTACCGCGCCCGAGTCTTTGCCCCGTGCTCGAGCTGCGTTAGAGAACCTGCTGGCTCAATTGGCTCAGGAGGGTATGCCGGTAGAGGCATTGGAGCGCACGCGCTCTACCATGCTGACACAGCGCTTGCTGAATGAGCAGTCCGGCTCCAAAACGTGCTCTGCCACGGCAGTAAACGTGGTATTGGGGCTGCCTGCTGATTATACGGATACGCTGCCCCAACGCCTGGGTGCTATTACTCACGAGCAAATGCAGGCGTGGATTCGCCGCACGCTGTCATCGCCCACACGCACGTGGGTTACGGTGTGCCCGCCGGTGGCATAAATGTTTTACAGCTGCGTTGAATAGAGTTTCAACGCAGCTGCAACGTTATTCCGGCAAGCTTAATTGCTGCGCAATGCCGGAGAAGAGGGAAGAGACGGAGCCCAGCGCGGCAGTTGTTGCTTTGGTGCGGGCTTGCGCGGCAGAGTTACGTGTGTGCCAAGCTTGTAGGGCACCTTGTTGGCGAGTGCGCGTTGCTTGGTCAAGCGCTGCGTTGGCTTGTGCGCTGATTTCATCTTGCAATCGCGTGGCTAAATCTTTTTCGCGTGCGGCAATGGAGCCCTCGCGTAAGAGCTGCGATTGTGCCGCATCTCCTCTCGCATGGCTAAGCTGCATGGCGGCATTACGCGCTGCTCGCTGTTGGTTGTCAACGGCTGTGTCGTTCATGGCTGCGGCTTGCTGTTGTGCCAGTGCCTCTTGCTTGCGGGCTATATTGTTGAATGTTTTACCCTGTTGGTAGGCGGAGTATGCCTGCATGGCCTCCGGTAAGGCTTGCATGGCTGTAAGTGCTGATGTTGCTAGTGTTGTAAATCCCATAGGCACTATTATAAGATATGGGTGCTTGCCGGAAAAGAAAATCGTGCCTTCCGCATGCACTTTTCACGCCTATTTTCGGTGTTTGTGGATAAAATTGAAATTTGTTGTAGAAAATTGCAAAATTTTTCCGTTGTGTTTTCAGTGTTTTGTGACTTTTTGAAAAGAAAAGTGAAAATTTCTTCAAAAATAAGCTTGACGTTCGCGAAAGAAAAGTGTAGAATCAGCGGCACCCCGT
>CAJGCZ010000076.1 GCA_904501975.1 uncultured Akkermansia sp. | reverse complement strand
GTAAGCCCGAAGCCATGAGCGGCGGCTCCGTATGTGTGCACATGGCATGTTAAGAGCCACGCTTTCTGTCGGCCCTCGTTGCCGTCGCGTTCGCTCCGGCGCCTCGGGGCTCCGATTTTCTTTTCCCCATACCGGGGGCTTACGCCCCCGGCTATGTGTCTGTCGTCCTCCGGACTCTTGAATTCCGTTCGCTACGCTCACATCAATGAACCCCACAAATTGCTATTTGTGGGGGAAATACTATCGGAGTGTTGGACTTTAGTCCAACATTTATTATCAAACCATACCACCAAAAAGGTGGGACTGAAGTCCCACCCTACGATATAGACAAATTGCTATCCTTGACTTGAAATTGTATATTATGTTATAAACACAGAAGTTATCATACACAAAAATGAAACTCGAAATTCAAAACATCAAGAGCAGCTTTAAACGAGATTATGAAGGCACATGGCTGTTTTCTTATGATGCAGACTACATTTTGGATATTCAAACAGACAAAAGTAGAGCATGCATCCGTTTGTATGATTCAATGGAAGAACGAGAACTTAACCTTACTCTCATCAAATATTCGGAGTTTTATATACTCCTTTTCGTAGAAGATGAGGGGTATCATTTCTATTTGAAATTATACCCTATGTTGAGAACAAGACACATTGGCATAGAGATTCGCTGGTCTGAGGTATTTGAAAAGAGTAGATTGAATAAGACGGAACAGTACCATTTTAGCCGATTTATTTCTATAGGGGATACATTTCCGGATTGGGTGAATGGTATTTGGCGAGGGGGGTGTTCCTCTATATCTTTCGTGATGGAAAAGGAGGATTCCGCGATATTAAAAATTGCAGCACATCATCAACTAACCGGAAACATTGATATTGCCGAAAATGGACACATGGGGCATACCGGTCTTATTTTAACCTTGTGCCATCATGAATGGATTGATAAAACGCTCGTGTGTGAATTACAGTTTGATTATTTGAATAAAAATATTCTGTATGTTGAAAAAATGATGTTACCGGCTCAACCAATACCCCCGCATGGTGGCGGCGGCGGAAAGCCATGCCAAGCTCTGTAATTTTGTAGTTACGAACTCGATAGCCTAGTTTTTGCTTGCGGGGTGGTGGTGAATCAGGTAGAATAGGCGCGTGAGTTATCAGGTTTTTGCCAGAAAATACAGACCCCGCACATTTAAGGATGTACTGGGGCAAGACCATGTAGTGCGCACTCTTTGCAACGCCATTGAGCAAAAGCGCTTGGCGCACGCGTATCTTTTTGTAGGCCCCCGCGGCACGGGCAAAACCTCTACCGCACGCATTTTTGCGAAGGCACTCAACTGCTCCGGCGGGCCGAAAGTGGATTTTGACCCGGATGAGGATATTTGCATGGAGATAGCCGAAGGCCGCAACCTGGATGTGCAGGAGATTGACGGTGCCTCCAACCGCGGTATTGATAACATACGCGACCTGCGCGACTACGTGCAGTTTGCGCCCACGCGCGGCAACTACCGCATTGTGTATATTGACGAGGTGCACATGCTCACGAAGGAATCCTTCAATGCTCTGCTGAAAACGCTGGAGGAGCCGCCCGCGCACGTGATGTTCATTTTCGCCACCACGGAGCCGCATAAGATTTTGCCCACCATTCTTTCCCGCTGCCAGCGTTTTGACCTGCGCCCGATTCCTACGGATATTATTGCCAACCACTTGGTGAATATTGCCGCCAATGAAGGTGTGACGCTGACGCAGGGAGCCGCATACGCCATTGCCACCGTGGCCGAGGGCGGTATGCGCGATGCGCAATCGATGCTCGACCAGCTGGTATCGTTCTGTGGCAACCACATTGCCGAGCAGAATGTAAACGACATTTTCGGCGTGACGGGGCGCGAAACCGTGGCACGCGCGCTCGTCTATACCTTGGACCGCCAGTTGCCGAGCCTTCTGCACTTGGTGCACGAGCTGGCAGAGGCCGGCCGCGATATGGGGCAGCTGCTCTCTGAGCTGATGGCTGCCGTGCGCGAGCTACTGATTGCTAAGGTGGCTCCGCAAGAGGCATCGGCCAACATACCGGAGCAATGGCGAGAGACGCTGCAAGGCTTGCTGGACCGCACCCCCACGGATAAAATCATTCGCCTGATGGAGGTGCTCTCTCGCACCGAGGAGCAGATTCGCCACACTACCAATAAGCGTTTGTATTTGGAGATGGGCCTGATTCAGGCCGTGCACTCACTGGCCGAGGCCAACATCAGCGACATTATTCGCGCCCTGAACGGTGCCCCCCTGCCCGATACGCCGATTGCAACGGCGCCGTTGCCGCAGGTGGCTATGCCGCAAGCCGTGCCCGTGCAGGCCGCACCCACCCCGGCACCTGCACCAGCGCCGCAGCCTGCCCCGGTAGCCCCGGCCCCGGTGGCCCCGCAGCCCCTGCCGCAAGAGCCCTCGCCCGTGCGCGAGAATGTGGTGATGCCGCCCGGGCTGGAGCAAATTGACGACGAGCCGCCCTGCTTTGATGAGCCGGGAGCCGCCATGGGCGATTTTGATGTAAACACGGCGCGCCAGGTTACCCCGCAGGATTGGGATGCCATTTTGGGTGCCGCCATAGAGGCATCGCCCATCACCGGCAGCATGGTGGGTGGCACCATGTTTATTGCAGATGACGATGGTTTGCTCACCATTGCTATTCACCCGGACGACGTTAACACACGCGATGCCCTGCTGGGAGAGAGCTTCTCTGCCCTCATCAGCGAGCAGGCTATGGCCCGCTGCGGCAAGAGCGTGAGCCTGCGCGTGGTGAACGATGCCGCCGTGCAGCCGCCCACCCCGGTGGAGATTTTGCCCCCGCCCAATTTTGAGGAAATGATGCCCGCCCCGGCCCCCAAGGCAGCTCCCCGCGAGGAGAAAAAGCCTGCCCCGGCCGCAGAAAAGAAGGACCCCACCCCCTCGCTGAAACCCACGGAGGAGGAGTTCTACCACGATCCGCTCATTGAGCAGGCGCTCAGCACCTTCAAAGCAACTCTTATTAAAAACTAATTACCTCGTATCCATACCATGAACCTCCAAAAACTCATGAAGCAAGCCCAGGCCATGCAAGCCAACATGGCTAATGCCCAGGCCCGTTTGGCTGAACAATACTACACAGCTGAGGCCGCAGGCGGCAAAATTAAGGTGACGGCCGACGGCACCTGCATGATTACCGCCATCAACATCGACCCCGCTGTGGTGGACCCCGAGGATGCCGAGTTCCTCTCTTCTCTGGTGCTGAAGGCCGTGCAGGATGCCATTAACGGCGCCAAAGCCATGGCAGAGGCCGAGATGCGCAAGGTGACGGGTGGCTTGGGCTTCCCCATGTAACTTGCCACGGCACATTTCTTCCTTTCCATCCTCGCTCGTTCCCCAAGCTCATGAGAGTGTTGAGCATTTGTGTTATCAGCGGACTCATTGCCGCGGCCACGGCTGCGGCAGAGCCCGTGCTTATCGGCAAATACCCGGCCAAGGTGGTGCCGGAGCAAATCAGCGATATTCGCCTTTCGGAAAACGGGCTTATCACCGATTTGGCAGAAGAGGGTAAACGCCTGAAAAAAGATGACATTATTGCCATTATCAACAAGGAGCAGACCGAGCAGGACCGCGAGGATATGGAGCTGGATTTATCGCGCGAGCGCATTGCCAAGCAAGATGAAATGCGCAAGCTTGAGGCCCAGCGCCGCCAAGTGGCGTTCTATCTTTCCCTCAGCGAGGGCGAGCGCCGCTACAACACGGATTATCAGGGAACGGATGACGCCCCCACGGCAGAGTCTCTTAAGGATATTGATACCCGCATAGACCTGCTGCAACGCGAGCTGAACACCCTGGAGCGCCGCAAGCGCAAGGAGTTTGACCGCAAGCACGACCCCCTCACCATCCGCATGCCTTTTGACGGGCAGTTGCAATACAACGTGCCCCTGCCTGAAAGTGCGGAGGAGCGCCGCCAAGGCTTTAAGCTGCCGGAAAATAACATGCGCACCTTTGCCACGGTGTGCGATGATTCCGCCTACTACATCACCCTCTCTATTAATGAGGGTGAAAACTCCCTGCTGAAGGAAGAGAACTTTAGCGCCACTATTTCCTTGCCCGAGGGTAAAAAGCTGAGCGCCCCCTTCCACCACCGCATGGTGGAGCGCGCCGGGCAGAGCGATGCCCTCATCTACTACTTCCGCATTGCCCAAGAGGACCACGAAACAGCCTACCGCATGCTCGGCAGCCGCTACACGGCCGCCCTGCACTACGAGGCAGAGGGCAACGTGCTGCGCGTGAGCAAGGCACAGTTAGCCGCCCACCCCAAGGCGGCGGATTGTGACTCTTGGGAGCAACTGGTGGCAGAGGTTTACCCGCAGCACAGTATCATCATTGTCGGCACACGAGATGTTGTGCTGCGTTGCCCCCAATAAGCTGCCTGCCATGGAACTGGTTTGCGACTCCATCAACTTTGCCTATAACCGCCACACCCCGGTTATCCGCAATTTTTCGCATGTGTTTCGCCCCGGCATCACGATTCTGAAAGGCTACTCCGGCTCCGGCAAAACAACCCTGCTCAAGCTGCTTGCAGGCTACCTCAAAGTAAGCAGCGGGCGCATTACCACCCCCACAGGGCGCAAAGTGACCAGCCGCCGCTACCACCGGCTGGATGTTGCCTACATGTTCCAAGGCATCAACCTGCTGCCGCTCATGAGTGTGGAGCGCAACCTGAAACTGGCTGCAGAAATGGCCATGCTGCCCGGGCGCGAATGGCGGCCGCGCTTTGAGCATTTGCTTACCGACCTCGGTTTGCAGGAGCTGCGCCACCGCCGGGCCGATAAACTCTCCGGCGGCCAAGCCCAGCGCGCCGCACTGGCCCGCACGCTGATGAAGAATGCACCGACTATTCTGCTGGACGAGCCTACCTCCGGCTTGGATGACAGCAACACCAACATCATTAAAAAACTGATTATGCAAGATGCGGCAGACCACATTTGCATTATCAGCACACACGATAGCCGCTTATTTGAACTGGCAGATGAAATCATTGATTTTGACCATTCTGTATCTTGCTAAAGATACACTGCACCGCTGGTTCGCGCGCCTCTCCAGTCCGTTGGCTCGTGTTTTGGTGGTGTTTTTCCTCACGCTGGCAGCGCTTGCCGGCATGGGGAGCTATGCTATTTCCGCCAAAATTATTACGGACCGCATTGTGAGCAACGGCGGCGATACGGTCTTTATCAACGCTTTTGCATCGGAGCCCATCACCACCCCCACCGCTACGGAAATCCGCGAGTTGCTGGGGGCGGAGTCATGCACCCTCTTATCCGTAGGCTCTGCCATGGATGAAGACGGCAAGAGCATGGCAGCGTACACCTACGATTTTAGGCACATGGGGCAAATTATGCCCCTGCTGCACCCCAGCGGCAAGCCTACAGTATTGTATAACCAAGAGCGCTGGCATACCCGCCCCGGCCCCACACATGTTACCATAAACGGCATGCGGTTGGATGCCGTGGCCTACCCCCTGCCGCAACAGCACCTGCTCAATCGCCTAATTCCGCACAAGGCACTTTTGCTGCAGCCCGAGAGCCTGCCATTTGAGGCCGCCCATGTTGGCCGAAGCGCCATGATTATTCTGCGCCTCCGCAATCTGCAATCCGCCCAAGAGGCTATGAAGGCAGAAAACTACTTCCGCACCTACTTTAAGCTCGAGGGCGCGCAAGCCGCCATCAACTCCGCCGCCGATATCTTTGACCAGCTGGAAAACGCGCTGAGCAAGCAGCTGCAGTGCCGCATTGCCTTTTGCCTGGGTATTAGCGTGATTGTAGGTATTTTGCTAACGGCCCTAGCCGGTATCGAATACCGCCAAAATGAGTACATTTACACCCTCATGAAGAGTTTTGGTATTCGCCCCTTCCTGCTGGTAGGTGCCTTTATTGCAGAAAACCTGCTGCTCGTCTTTGGCTCTGCCGCCGCAGCGCTGTATGTCTTTATGCAGGGGCAAAGCTTTATTGTACAGCAACTGCTGAAACTGGGTAACTACCGCGTCACCTTGCCCGAGATTGCAACGGAGGTGCACCTTATTGCCGCTACCCTGCTGGTGTGCGTCTTCATCTCTGCTATCCCCGTCTTCATCGCCGCCCACCGCGACATCGGCCGCGTGCTTAAGTAAGAACGCCCGGGTTGTTGATTTGTAAGCCCCGCAGCATAGCCGCCCAACGTAATCAATTGTACATCGTAAATTGTAGGCTCTGTTAAACTATACAGTTGATAAATGGGAGCTTGTCGGTCCTCCG
The DNA here is from genome assembly GCA_904501975.1 of uncultured Akkermansia sp. Lineage (GTDB taxonomy): Bacteria > Verrucomicrobiota > Verrucomicrobiia > Verrucomicrobiales > Akkermansiaceae > Akkermansia. The sequence goes on along the minus strand of CAJGCZ010000076.1, from coordinate 249 downwards.
TACGACGCACCGCAGGTGCGTTCTTCACTACAGCGCCAGCTGTTCTTCACCATCTGCCGCAGGCAGATTCTTCACCATGCCCAACGGGCATTCTTCACCACGGCGGCAGCCGTTCCTCCTCCCAAATACCGCGAGCGCAGCGAGCCAAATTCTGAGCCCCCGCATGGGGGCGCCATAAAATAGCCCGGTGGTGGAGCCGCGTCAGCGGCGAAACCCCGGGTTAGACGCCAATTAGTTGGAACCCCGGAG
>CAJGCZ010000075.1 GCA_904501975.1 uncultured Akkermansia sp. | reverse complement strand
TAATCAATACAGTAAACAAAAAAAGCAACCCATCTGGCGATGAATTGCTTTTTTTGTTTAAGAGCGGATGATGGGATTCGAACCCACGACATCAACCTTGGCAAGGTTGCGCTCTACCACTGAGCTACATCCGCGTGTTGAGCTTACGCTCCTGTTGGAGAGCGGATGATGGGATTCGAACCCACGACATCAACCTTGGCAAGGTTGCGCTCTACCACTGAGCTACATCCGCGTGTTGAGCTTACGCTCTATGTTGGAGAGCGGATGATGGGATTCGAACCCACGACATCAACCTTGGCAAGGTTGCGCTCTACCACTGAGCTACATCCGCATTTTATGTGGTATGTTTCCGCTTTCGACAGCGGGAACGAGGCAATTATACACGTTTGATTTACTTTGGCAAGACTTTTTTTATATTTGTTGCAATTTTTTTTACTTTTGGGAGAAAAAAATCCCTGGCGGAAGGGTTTTCCTGCAAATAAGAGGAGTTTCTCAGAATTTAAGCTTGCAAGCCGGGCGGAGGGTTGCTAAACTCCGCATGTTGTTATGAGCCATATCCCTACACACACCGCTATCTCTACCGCATTGGCTGCGCTTTTGCTCAGCTCCTGCCTGTTTCGACAAGGTATAGAGCCGGATCCTGCAACCCTGCAGGAGTTGCAGCAAATGGGGGTGTTGCAGTCGGTGGAAGATGTTAATAATAAACGCTTATCCAGCGGCGCAACGCTGTTGATAGATGCCGCCGAGAAAGGTGATGTGTTTTTGGTGGACAAATTACTGCGTGTGGGGGCAGACCCCAATGGCCGCGGGTATTCTATTAATGCCGTACCGCTCACAAGAACGCAGTCGCCGGCTGTGGTAAGCTCTCTTGTAGGGGCGGATGCCGATGTGAATGTGGCCGACGATACCGGAACCACTCCGCTGAGCCGTGCCCTTAGTACCGGCAATGATTTCGGGGCTCGCCTGTTGCTGAGCAAGGGGGCTGCTGTTGTGCCGGCTTTTCCGGCTGATCCGCCCTTGCTGGTGGTGCGCGATTTGGCTATGGCGCAAAAGTTGATAGAGGAAGGGGCGGATGTAAACCAGGCTTCTGCGCGCGGGGTGACTCCGCTGATGCGTGCCGTAGGGCGCAATGATGAAGCTCTGGCTCGTTTTTATATAGAGCAGGGGGCAGATGTTACTTTGGCTGATGCGGATGGCAACACGGCACTGCATGCCGCTCGTTCTGCTGCTATGGTGAAGTTGCTTTGCGAGGCCGGTGCGGACCCTGCTGCTGTTAATGCTAAGGGTGAAACTGCTTTGTTTGATATTTTGCATACCCCGGATACTGTGCAGGCAATGGTGCAGGCGGGGGTACCGCTGAATGTGATTTCCTCTGCCTCCGGTATGACGGCGCTGTTATCCATGCTCTCTGATGCGCGAGAGGACGATGCTTCCATCCTTATTCTCATTCGTGCCGGGGCAGATGTGCAGTTGCGCACGCCCAAGGGAGATACGGCCCTGAGTTTGGCACAGCAGCGCAAGAGCAAGCGCCGCATTGCCCTGATTCGCGCCTTGTTGCAGCGTGGTGCTCAGTAAGCCGATTTTCGTACTGCCGGTGAAGCTTTGTACGAAATGCCCCGCGCTTTGTTTTAAGCGCGGGGCATTGTTAAGTCTATGAGGCAACCGGGGTGGTCTTGGTGCCCCGGTTGCAATGGTATAGTGTTACTTCTTACCCTGTACTTTTTTAAGCAGAGCTTCAGGATCTGCAAATTGCTCTTGCAGGGCCTTTATCATTTCGGCCTTCATGTGGTCGGGGTACGAGGTTTCGGCCTCTTTCAGCACGTAGTCGCGTGCTTTAAGCACATCCTCTACGTTTTTGGCATTGCGCAGCATCAGGTTCACACAGGGGAACACCACGCTGTCGCGTTTGCGCTCCATCATGCGCTCTTTGTTCAGCGGATGTGCCTTGGCGATGTACTCATCGAAAATCTCGGTCATGGCAAGATAATTGCGGTAGTGTTTAGCCAGCTCATCACTCAGCTCCTGCATTTGTGCCTCTGCCACGGCCACCTGCACCAGCCCGGTTTCATCGTTCGGGTCGCTTTGCATAATTTCGTTGCGGAGGGCGGTTGCGGCCTTGCGGAATGTTTTGGGATAGCTTTCGTATACTTCCATCAGAGCCTTAGCTCGCTCAGTGCCTTGCTGTTTGCGAGCCTCTGCCAGCATGGTGCGGCGTACCAAGGCATTGTCTAGGAAAATCTTGGTGCTCTCTACATCCGGGCGGGCTCCGCTGAATCCGCCGAGCACTTCGCCTTTAGCATCGGTGATGGCAATGGTGGGGAAGCCTGTTACATCATACTGCTTGCAGAGTTCACGGCGTTGCTGCATTTCCTCTGCGGCTACAGGTTTGCTGCGCGGTATATCAATCTCCAGCAGCACAAACTTGTCTTTTACATACTCTTCAAACTCAGGCGTGGAGAGTACGCTATGCTTCATGCGAATGCAGTAGCCGCACCAGTCGGAGCCTGTAAAGTTCATGATAATGGCTTTACCTTCGGCGGCTGCACGCTCTTTGGCTGTGTCAAAATCCGTCTCCCATTCTGCCCCCATAGCCGTAGCCACCATGGCGGCTACCCCCAATGTGTATAATGATTCTTTGAGCATATTTTCTATATATGCGCTTCTTTGTTGCAGGACGCAAGCTTTTATTGAGCCATGCTGCAAATAAACTGCGTTCTGCCCTGTCAAAAATGTAACCGTCATCGCGGCCGGTAAGCTCGATTCAATAGGCCGAAAAAATGTAAAAAATGACCGCAAATTGTTGTTATTTTGTAAAATCCTATAAAAGATGTAGAGAAAATGAGATTTTTAGTGTCAAAATTCACTTTTTGACTTGCAAGCATAATTCCTATCTGATAACTTGAGATTGTAAACCTCATTACGCACTTCGTATATGAAAAAGACACTTTTTCTACTCTTGGCATTACCGAGTATAGTCCCGGCTATTGAAGCAAACGGATTTACTTTTGCCAGCTCCTCAAGCGGGGAGGGGGCAAAGACTGAGATTATTGATTCCGGTGCAACCGGAAATTCGTGGGCTGGGGCGTTTGGTAATGAATCTGTTCCTGGCACAGATAATAATGAGCTTGTACATACCGGCGATATTACCATGACCTTGGCCGGTACCTACAAAGGCAGCGGAGATGCAAATAAGGGTACAACGGTGTTCGGTGTCGTTAATGCTGGAGAAGTGACCGGTAATGTGTCTCTTATCTTTAATGCAGAAAATGCCACTTACGGCTCATTTACTGATACGAATGCTTCTTCTATTGTTGGTTCCTATCAGGGTACCATCGGAGGTACATTCTCTGCTGAAATCAATGCCGGTACTTTTAACAAAGACATTTTAGGCGGAGCTTATGCAGCGGCAACGACGGACAGCATAGGAGCAACCTCTCTGATGATTAATGGCGGTTCGCTCAAAGGTAATGTCTATGCCGGTGGTTTAACAGGCACCATTACCGGCAACACGGCTATCACCATCACCAATTTGGCTGCATTATCCAGCCACACGGCTACCAATATTATCAGTGCCGGTGGCAAGGGCGGCACCATTGGCGGGGACTCTTCCGTGACCTTCTCCGGAGTGAACGGTACTTATGCCGGTACTGTTAGCGGTGGTACCAATGTAGCAGGTGCATCTACCCTTGTGGTAGATAACAACTCCACGTTGGTGTTGGGCAATGTGACAGCCTTTGATTCCTTTACCGTAGAAGAAGGTTCTACGCTGACGGTGAATGGTAATATTACAACAGACGCCACATTATCTATCTCTTATGATGCCGCCACTGTTGCCAATAAGAAGGACAATGGCCTAGGTGTCGGTACCTTAGTTGGTTTGGTAACGGGTGATGGTACTTTCAATTTAGGAGAAGGGGCAACCATCAACGACATGAGGGTGGACGGCACCAACGGCAAGGATTTCATCATCAATAACGCTATTTATTATGTGATGGATTCTGTGGTGTTGGATGCTCCCGAATACCCCGTGGCTCCCCGCGAAGGCAATGTGTACTCCTTGGGTAACGGCAAGGAAATCCTTGAATCCTCTGTTGTCAACGTAGGTGTGCACGAGCGCAGTGCTCCGATAGCAACCGAAGGTGCCAATGGGGCTATGGGGTATTATGTGGGCGGCGATGGTACGCTGTGCATTATGGCAGACGTGAGTGCAACGAAGACCGCCGGGCAGATTCTTGAATCCGTGCATGGTGATGGTAACGTCATTTTGCGTACGGCAGGTTATGAGAACCCGGACGGCACACTCCCGAAATTGTATGTATCCGTCGATTCCAAAACACATGTAACCGGTGAGCTGTATCTTGCTCCGTACTTTGTAGGCTCGCAGCAGGGTACTATGAATTTCCAACCCGGCGTTGTGTTGGAATTAGAGGAAGGGGCAGATATTTCATCCTTCTCCGGTGTTTACATGTGCTACCCGGAATCCAGTATTGCCTTAAACGGCACATTGGGCCGTAGCTCGGAATCTGTAGGCCATATTAATAACTTACAGGCATACGGCAGCAGTTCCACTTATCTGTATGTTAACAAGAATACCAATGACCACATTGTGCTGGGTGGGGATACGGTGCTGCAGCCCTATGAGCATGGTGCCGGTACCATGGCCGGCTCCAGTTTCTATATCGTAGCCAATAAGGATAACTCCGTTATCAATATCGAGCATTTGGTTGGCACAGAGACTCGAGCCACGCTGAATTTCCAATCTCAGATGGATGACCTATACGAGAAGGATGCGGAGGTTAATTCCACTCTCGTTATTGAATCCTTTGATTTCCGTGGAAGGTTGTTGTTCCCCGGTTCTCAAACGATGGAAGGTTCCTTGCATATCGATGTCAATTTGCTCGATGGACAGTGGATTACGAGCGAGCAATATGATAGCTTGTATGCTAAGTACGCTTTGCAGAAGCCGTCTCTCACACTGAAAGGCACCGGCACTTACGTGTTGAAGGATACCAAGGATATTCAAATCAACATCGGCCGTTTGAGCGAGGAGTATGATGAGCAAGGTAGCCGCATTTGGCGTGGTACCGTGCAGATGACCAATGTAGACGGAACAAATACCACCAATGGTACCGGCCATGGTATTGATTTCTCTTACTACGGCAACGAATCTTCCTATGTCGATATGCGTGGCTTTAAGGGGGATGTGGTGGCATGGGCTGCCGATGGTACTGTAAAAGCGGATCAACCTGCTTCCGTGGATATTGCACCTAACCTGATTTTGAGCAACACGGACGAGATGGTTGCTTATGAGATGACCGGCGGTGTTGCAACCCAGAACTACAAGGGCAGCATTTCCGGCGAGGGTAATATCGTTATCAGTGCCGCTGATACGAAGAATATTAACATTGAAGGTAGCATCAACAATTGGAATGGCGACCTGACGGTAACGAACGGTACCCACAACGTGCAGTTGGCAAATGATGCCGAGGCTGTGGAGGTGAAAGGTACCTTCAGTGATGCTGAGGATGCTGCACTCAACTTAACTGTTGATACAGCCAAGGGTACTACGTTCCAGAAGGCTTTTGATGTCAACAGCCTTACGGTGAATGGCGGTGCAGCTGCCACTGTAACAGAGACCAGCCGTGCCGGTAATGTTCAAATCTCCGGTCGCCAGGCTTCCGACTCTGCCACGATTGCCAACGGTATGACGATTACCGGGAACAGCATTAGCGGAGGTATGGCAGAACAGGCAACCTTGGCCTTTGAGACAGATGCCGATAATTCCGTATCTTCCGCCACCTTGCAGAGTGTGACGCTCACCTCTGTAACCGGCAGCCGTGTGACCATGGCTGATATTGAGGCCTCAGACGTGTACCTGATGGGGCTGGGTGTAGACTTCTATTCTATCGTCACCCAAACACAATTCACGGTAACAGAGGCTGCCGTGGAAGGTGGCAAGGCCTTCAATGAGGTTCGCTTTGAGAGCGATATCTTCGATGGCATGACTCTGGCTAACGATGGAGCTACGGCCACCATCGGCGTAAGTAATGAGGTTGATTGGGCCGCTTTTGGTGTTAACGATGCGCTGAGCAACGTCACCATCATGCTTACCGGCTTTACTTTGGAGGGCTACGACTCCGGCGAAGGCTGGCCGACGGAAAATCTCATTTTCGATACCGGTTTGTCCAACGGTGTAGCAGACAGCGGAGTGAGCGCTCTGCTGAATCTGGACTTGCAGAAGTACGATGTCGTCACCTACAACCAGACGGCAGCCGGCTTGGAAATTCGCATGGAGCACTTGCCCTCTCCCACAATTCCTGAGCCCACCACGGCTACGTTGAGTCTGCTTGCCTTAGCTGCCCTGGCTGCACGCCGCTGTCGTTAAGATTGTTGCTTGTGAAATGAGCTGATATAGGCTCCTCATCGGAATGAAATATTCCGGTGGGGAGCTTTTCTCATAGCTTTGTTTAAGTTGCCGGTTGATAGCAAAAATAGCAATTTGTGGGGTTCATTGATGTGAGCGCAGCGAACGGAATTCAAGAGTCCGGAGGACGACAGACACATAGCCGGGGGCGCAAGCCCCCGGTATGGGGAAAAGAAAATCGGAGCCCCGAGGCGCCGGAGCGAACGCGACGGCAACGAGGGCC
>CAJGCZ010000074.1 GCA_904501975.1 uncultured Akkermansia sp. | reverse complement strand
TTAATTCTTGCTTACCACAGTGCGCACGGCGGTGGATTTGAGCTGGGGGAGAATGTACTTGTGCAGCTCTACCGTGGCTTGCAGGGCGCCGAACTCATGCACACAACAGGTGGCGAGTTTGTGCGCCAAGGTTTCCAACAGCACGGTAGGCTCAGCTGCCGCTACCTCTGCCAAGCGCAAGGAAAGTGCATGGTAGTCGATGGTGCGTGCAATGTCTTCCTCCATAGCAGCGAAGGGGCAGGGGGAGGTGAGGGTGATATCTGCTGTAAGTCGCTGGGGAGTGGCGCGCTCCTCCTCCGGCACGCCGATGTGGCACATAAGCTCTAAACCGTTGAGGTGAATGGTATCGGCTGCAGGCTGAGGGTACCGCTCGATAAGCGCGCGAAGAGCGGCTAAATCAGGCACGGTGAGCTCGGGCTCCGCTTCTGCCAACTGCATGGGGTTATTGTACCCGGTGAGCACACCAATGCCGGTAATGCCGGCGCAATGCGCGGCACGAATATCGTGCTGCATATCACCGATAAATGCCGTCTCATGCGGATTCAGACCGTGCATTTGCATAAGGGTGGCAATGTAATGCTCCTTATTGTGAATGCCGGAGTGAATGTGCTCAAAGTAATCGTACATGCCCAGCTGAGTAGCTTGCTCGTCAAATGCTTTGGGATCCATGCTGGTAAGAATGAAGCACCTGATACCGAGGGTGCGGCAGAATTGCACAAACTCTTTAGCATGGGGAATGATGGTGACGCCCGTGGTGGAGTTATCAAAGGCGTGGCGGTAAAAGTTTTCCAAATCCTCCAACCGGGCCTCCGGAATTTTTACAGCATAGTAATCCGGGTACGGCAGCTGAAACTCGTTGCGGAAGGCCTTGCGGTCCAGCGGTTCTCTATTATATTGAGCCAACACGTAGTTAGTGGCTTCGATAGTGAGAGCCATGTCATCGCAGAGCGTGCCGGACCAGTCGAAAATAAGATTGCGGAACATGTTGAAGAGAGTTATCGGGAGCTGTACTTCGTCTTATTGAGCGCGCGGGCATTGCGCTGCTTGAGCTCGTATTTTTGAATAGCTTTGCGGAGGGTAGGGTTGATAAAGGGATTGTCCTTGCCGTACTTTGCCCACGGGCCACCGGGGACTAAATGGAAATCGACAAAGCGCCAGTGCACTTTAGCCATACCACCGGGGATGCCGAGGTAATCTCGCACAGCCGGGGAAATATCAATGCCGGCTGCTTTGTTCTTTTCATTTTTGGGGCGAGAGCCACCGAACACATACTGCCAATCATCCGTGACAAAGGGTCCGCAGTCTTCCCACTGCGCAAAGCAATATTTGCCGTTGTAGTAAATCTGCACCCACATGCCGCGGCATACGGATTCGTATTTCCCCTCCTTATCACGGCGGTACCAAGGAATAACGCGCGAAGCTTCCGGCTTGGGGCCGCCCTGCTGAATATCGTTGTAGGGCAGGGCTACATAAAAGGGGTTGAGCTGAGGCGTGAATCCCTTGGGGCAATAGGTGCGCGGGCAACGGTTGGCGGGGTTGGGGTCGTCAAAACCGCCGTAGTTGTCATCCCAAGCGCTGTCCCAGCTGCTGGCCGTGTTGGGCGTGGGATTGTTTTTTGTGGGGAGCTCACCTATGTAAAAATAGGTGGCGGTAATATCGAAGTGCCAGGGGTAGGCACCCACACGCTTGGGGGTGGGCACCAGCTTAGGATCCGGGAAATTGGTGCGGTGGCTTTGATCGGTACTGGGTTTAAGCGGGCCTGCTTTAATGGCTGCCTTGCGTATCGCTTCGTTATCCACCTTTTTTAGCGGCTGGTTGGAGATAACCGGTGCCTGCTTTTTGCGGCGCTGCAGTTCTTGCTCCAGCGCCTTGCCGGAGGAACCACCGCGTATCGAGGCCGCCTGTGCCGGTAAACACAGGCACGAGGCGCATATAAAAGCGAGGAAAAGATGGCGTAAGGATGCAATACCCATGTGATTACCAATTGTGTAGAACGCTGGGGCGGGCAACGGGAAGCTTGTCCGGGGCATCCATCGTATAATGGAGCCCGCGAGACTCTTGGCGGCGGATAGCACAGTCCACAATGAGCGAGGCGGTGAGGGCCAGGTTGCGCAGGTCAATAATTTCCGGCGTGACTCGGTATCCCCAGTAATATTCATTAATCTCGCGGTTAATGTTACGCAGGCGCGTAGCGGCACGCTGCAAGCGGTGGTTGGTGCGCACAATGCTCACATAGTCCGTCATGGTGCGGCGTACTTCGTCCCAGCAGTGGTAAAGAATAGCCAGGTCATCGCGCTCGGCTTTGGCTCCGTGTACCCATTCCGGGATGGGGTATTCCTCCATCTTGTGGGCCAGGGGTAGGCGGGTGAGCATGGTTTCAATTGCGCGCTTGGAGGTAACAACACACTCCAGCAAAGAGTTGCTGGCCAGACGATTGGCGCCGTGCAGGCCTGTGCAGGCACACTCGCCGGCTGCAAACAGACCACGCAGGCTAGTTTGGCCGTTGGTGTTTGTTTGAATGCCGCCGCATTGATAGTGGGCAGAGGGCACTACGGGAATCATATCCACCTCGGCATCAACACCGTAGCTCTTACACGTCTCGTAAATATAGGGGAAACGCTCTGCCATGAATCCCTTGGGCTTGTGGGTCATGTCCAAGTACATGCAGGGGTGGCCTGTGCGCAAAATTTCGCTATTAATGGCGCGCGCCACAATATCGCGCGGGGCTAAGCTCTTGCGGGCATCATACTTCTGCATGAACTCTTTGCCACCGGGGCCACGCAAAATACCGCCTTCGCCGCGCACGGCCTCCGAGATAAGGAAGGTGAGGCCCTCGCGGTCGCTGCTCTTGGGATTATAGAAGGTGGTGGGGTGGAATTGCACGAACTCCATGTTGGAGATATTGGCACCGGCTCGCCAAGCCATCGCCACACCATCACCCGTTGCTGTTTGCGGATTGGTGGTGTACATGTAAACTCGGCCTGTGCCACCGGTGGCCAGCATCACACGGTCGCAACGGAAGATATCCACATCCCCCGTGGCGGGGTTCAGCACGTAGGCGCCCAGTACGCGGTCCTCTGTTACGCAACCCAGTTTGGCCGTTGTAATGAGGTCTATGGCAATGCGGTGGTCTAATATCTCGATATTCGGATGGCGCTTGGCGCACTCCAGTAGCTTGGAGCTTATCTCTAAGCCTGTTGTGTCTTTGGAATGCAGGATGCGGCGCTTTCCGTGGCCGCCCTCGCGCCCCAAGCAAAACTCGCCGTCGTCGTGCTGGTCAAAGTCAACGCCCCAACTCAGTAGCTCGCGAATTGCTTCGGGTGCCTCGGTAACAATCGTTCGAACGGCGGCTTCATCGCACAGCCCGGCGCCCGCATCCAAGGTGTCGGCAATATGCTCCTCAAAGGTGTCATTCTTATCCATCACCGCGGCAATGCCGCCCTGCGCTTTGGCAGAGCTGGAGACCAGCGGGTCACTCTTGCACAGAACTATCACCTTGCCATGCTCAGCTGCGCGCAGGGCAAAACTGAGCCCGGCTACGCCGCTGCCGATTACTAAGAAATCTGTCGCTATCATTTTGTTTGACTGCGTTACGCTGGATAGTCTACCATATAATCCCCCGCACGTCACGCGCAAATTCCGGAATAATGACCGTTTTTTGGTGTTAAACTTGACTCTGTTTGTTATGTGTTTTATATTACAGGGCATGAACCTTAGGATATTACCGTTGGTTGCCGCTTTGGTAGTATGGTTGCCGACGTCATGCCAGCAAATGCAGGAACTGCCCCAGCCAAGCTATGCGGAAGTATGGCAATGCCGGCAGATGGGCACGCACCATACCATGGTAGTGACCATGTTTGCGGAGTTTCAGAGCGCTCTTAAACGCGCGCACCATGCGGAGTTTTCTCGCGTGAGGGGCGATTGCTGCTGCACCGGGGCAGATTTGGAGCCAATTAAAACGGTGAAACCGGGCAAGGCTGAGTTTGCTGAATTGATGGAGATTTTGGCTCAGGCTCAAACACCGCCGACGGTGGATGCAGATGTGCTGGCTCCGTTGAGCATGGCCCCGAAAGAGGGGGAGTTTGACTACGCTAATATGGTGGTGATGCCGCAATTGAATCATATATGCGATGCGCTGCGCCTGTACGACGCCGAGAATACATGCATATACGAGTTAGAGCTTTATAATAGCATTGCTAAGGAATCTTCCGGCCCGGCGATACGCCGTACGAATCGTCATGGCGATGCGCAGCTTATCATGTTGCCGGATGCTATGGTAGATAAGTTCCTGCGCCTGCCGTCTTATCAAAAGTTTGTGAAACGCCGTGCCGATATTTTCAAAAAACAGACTGAGCCGCAGATGCGTAAAGACGTGGCTGCCGGTCATGCGACGGAGGAGGATATTGAGAAGTGCCGCCCGTCCGTTTCCGATATCTTGTTTGAAACCAAGTAAACGCGCGTTTGCCGCTACAAGCAAAAGAGCCCGGTGCATGCAGCATCGGGCTCTTTTGATAAAGGGAAAAAGCTATTTAGCTTTGCGGCTTTACCACGGCAATCTTACCGGAGCGGGTGAGCATCGTTACATCGTAATCCTGCATCAGGTTCAGGAATCGGTTGAGACGGAACACGCCACCGCAGATTTCGATGGTAAGCAGCTCACGCGTGGCATCCAGAATGCGGGCACCGAAAATGTTGCACAGCTCAAGAATCTCTTGCTTCTTCTCACCAAAGCGCACGCGCATCAGCACTACCTCGCGATAGATGGTCGGCTCTTCACGGTAGTCAATCACCTCTACCACGTTCACGAGCTTGCTGAGCTGCTTGATGACTTGGTCAAGCTTCTCGCTGGCTTCGTTCACATCGATGGTCATGCGAGAGAAGGCAGGATCCTCGCACGGTGCCACGTTAAGAGAATGGATGTTGTAACCGCGACCGGAGAAAAGACCGGCTACGCGAGAAAGTACGCCAAACTTGTTCTCTACCAGTACGGAAATTGTGTGGGAATGTGTCGGCATGGTATGGTGTGTCTATTGCGCGTCAAGACTACCCTAATTATTTTCTCGCGTCAAGCTAAATCTTCGCTTTTCTCGTTGAATGTCACAGCTAAGTGGTTCTTCCTTGTTGTTTTTTCCTTTCTTTCTTCGGATAATTTTTAATCCTATAGAGGCTGAATGTATAAATATGCGCGCAATGTGCAGAAAATGAAAGAGTCGGAAAATGTAAAGTTCAACGTTGGATTTTTCGTTATTACCTTGAGTTTCTCGCATGTGGTGTATGGCTTAGCTATGATATGGCTATTGCCCTGAAATTAGTTTTAGCACTGTTGTAACATGATAATAGGCAGTTATTTATGAGGTGGTGTGTAAAATCGTCGATTTAACCTTGCATTTTGCACAGAAGTGTATATAATTTTCTCTATGAAGTCGTTAGGATACATTCCCCGTCATATAAGCTCACATATTCAAAAACTGATGAATATGTACCCTATTGTTACTATTGCGGGGCCGCGTCAATCCGGCAAGACCACACTGGCACGGCATTTATACCCTGATTATGATTATGTGAGCATGGAGGATATTCGGGAACGACAGTTTTTCCGCGATGATCCCACACACTTTTTACAGCTACACAAAGCCCCTTGCATCTTTGATGAGGTACAAAACACACCGGAATTGCTGAGCTACCTGCAAGGAATAGTGGATGAGGAGAAACGCACCGGTATGTATATACTTACCGGGAGCCGCCAGATGGAATTGCAACAAGCCATCACGCAATCCCTTGCCGGGCGTAACGGCATCGTGGATTTGCTGCCACTTTCTCTACAGGAGTTAAGTGATGTGGGTATTCAGGATGAGCGAGATACTGCCTTGTTCCGTGGATGTTTGCCCCGTGTGTTTGAATACGATATGGAGCCCGGTCAAGCATACTCCGACTACTTACGCACCTATGTGGAGAGAGATGTGCGCCAACTGAGTAACGTGCGCAATCTGCAGGCTTTTGAGCTGTTTCTCAAGTTGCTTGCCTCTCGCGTGGGGCAAGTGCTTAATTTGGCTGCTCTGGCAACAGATGTAGGTGTAAGCAGCTCCACCATTCGAGAGTGGGTATCGGTGCTGGAAGCCTCATACATTATCTTCACCCTGTATCCATACCATAACAACTATGGAAAGCGCCTTATCAAGTCTCCGAAAATCTACTTTACAGAGCCGGGGCTGGTGCCTTGCTTGCTTGGTATTGAATCCCCCTCTCAACTTGGGCGAGACCCTCTACTGGGTAATATATTCGAAAACATGGTCGTTGTTGAGGCGCTGAAAAACAGATTCAATACCGGCAAACGCCCCAACCTCTTCTTTTTCAGAGACACCAAGGGCTTTGAAATCGACCTCATTCTGGAGGAAGCAAGGCGTCCGCGCCCCATCGAAATCAAGTCCGGCATGACCTTCACCCCGGCTATGGTAAAAAATGTAGAGAAATTTGCGGATTTCGTTCCGGATTCTCTTCCTCCCGCCCTTATCTACGCCGGTGCAGATATGGGAATGTCCCGCAATGTGCAAATCTGCAATTTCACTCACTATAACAACATATTTTTGAGTGATATTAGCACATAACTACATACGTATAATTTTTTTAATTATATAGAGGCTGAAACTTTAGATTTTCCGTGATTA
>CAJGCZ010000073.1 GCA_904501975.1 uncultured Akkermansia sp. | reverse complement strand
TAAAAAAAAGGCAGGAGGTTGCCCCCCTGCCTTTTTAGTGCCATGATTCGTCAACTGTATCGGGTTAAGACTTTTTCTCCCAGCCGAAGGGCTCGAACTCTGCTTTCGCTTGCGGATCTGCCCAGTTGGATTTACGCATGGAGTAAATAACCATGGGAATACCCACAAAGATGATGGCACCCACAATCAGGATTCCTACGTAAACAGCGGGGCTGCCTACAGCAATTTGGCCCGGAGGGATGAAGCTGAAGCAGAAAGCCGTCAAGCTGCTCAGCAGGCCAACACCGGCCACAATCCACATGCCAAGGTTACCCCCGGGAATACGGAAGGTACGGGGCACCTCCGGGCGTCTGTAGCGCAGGTAGATAGCCGCAGTAAACATCAGCATATACATAATGAGGTACAGAATGATGGTGAGCTGCGAGATAATTTGATAGGCGGTCTGCACGGTGGGAAGAATCACAAACAAGGTGGCCAGCAAGGTGACAATGCAACCCTGCAATATCAGAATGCCCAACTGCACCCCGTTGCGGTTGCGCTTTTGCAAAGCGCGGGGCAAATAGCCGGCCATGCCTACTTGCAGCAAGCCTTTGGAAGGGCCACCCACCCAAGCAACAACCTGTGCCAGCACACCAAAGGCAAGGCAAATGGCCATCACATTGCCCAACCAAGGGGCGCCTATCCACATAAAGAGCTTATCGTACGCCACAAGCAAGCTCTGCACCAGGTTGATTTGGCTACCGGGAATGACAAAACCAATGGCCAGTGTACCGAACACAAAGATGCACACGGTAATGATGGCAGCCAAGCCAATGGCGGCGGGATAATCGCGGCCCGGATTCTTCACGTCTTTTACGTGCACGGCGCTCATCTCCATGCCGGCATAGAACAAGAAGATACTAGCGGCCAGCACAATGTTGTTAAAGTTGGAGAGGTCGGGGATAAAGTCGTTGGCACTCATGTGCAAATCGATGGGGTTGCCCATAGCCCAGTAGGCCATACCGAGGATAATCAGCAATGCCGCCGGTATAACGGTACCCAGTAATGCACCCCACTTGGTGATGCCACCGCTGGTGCCCATGCCGCCAAAGTTGAGAATGGTGGCCAACCAATACACGGCAAGCACGACGCACAACACATAAATGTTGTTGGAAGATAAGGCCGCATCCCAGCTCTGATTGGGGCCGATAAAAGCTAAGCTCACGGCAGCAAAGGTTAACACAGTGGGAAACCAAATGGTGGTCTGTATCCATTGAAGCCAAATGGCCAAAAATCCCGCTCGTGTACCAAAGGCTTCGCCCACCCAACGGAAGACACCGCCTTTCTGCGGCCACCCTGTGGTAAGCTCCGCCGCCACCAAGGATACCGGAATCAGGAAAAAGAGCGCTGCAAATAGATAGTAGAATGCAGAGCTCAACCCGTATATACTCTCGGCAGGCAGGCCTCGCAAACTGACGATGGCCGCCACGTTAATCATGGCAAGAGAAAACACACCCAGCCCGGCTGCGCGCGTTATCCCTGCCTTTTTGTTTTTATCAGTTGTATTGTTCATAAAGTTGCACTTTCGTTTTTCGCTGAGGATGCACCACAACCTCCGGTTCTGCCATAAAGCCTCGCAAGGCGTCCGGGGTATCCCCGCTGCTTTCGTAATACAAGGTGTGCATCATGTTCAGCGGGTAAAGCAAACCCAGCTCGGTCAACCTTGCCTCCTCCGCCAGTATGTCTCCCGGCTCTTCCCCGGCCTGCTTGCGTTGGCTGTATTCATCGGTATCGCGGTGCTCGTCCATACGGTATGATACACTCCCAAAGAGCCACGCGTTTGATATAAGATAGCTATGAGATGTAAGCGTGCGCTTCTTGCACAAAAACAAAAGTTTTCATAGAAAAAGCGAAGAATTTACACAAATACCAAATTTAATCTTGACAATAAAAGAAAAACCTGTAAAATCTGCCCCCACAAAGTTATGGCTAAGAAAAGCTGGATCGAAAGAAATAAGAAAAAGGCAGCTGTCGCGGCTCGCTACGCAGACCTCCGCGCCAAGCTGAAGGCTGAGGGCGACTACATCGGATTGACGATGCTGCCGCGTAACGCTTCTCCCGTACGTCTGGTGAACCGCTGCGAGCTCACCGGCCGCCGCCACGCATTCATGCGTCGCTTCCATCTCTCCCGTATCGCTTTCCGCGAGCTTGCCAATGCCGGCATGATTCCCGGTGTGACCAAGTCCAGCTGGTAAGTCACGGATTTTTATTGACATTTTTTGTAGCGCGGGCTATTTTACAGTAGCCCGCGCTTACATATGCCTATATACGAATACATATCTGAGAATCCGGACGACCCAGAAAAGTCGTGTCGGGTATGTCGCAAAGGCTTTGAGCTGATGCGGCCGGTGGATCGTGCCCCGTTGACCCACTGTTTATATTGTAAAAACCCTGTGAGAAAGAAGATAGGCGTGGTGAACGTGCCTAAGATACTAGCGCCCATCTCTATCAGTGATGCCAAGAAAGCCGGGTTTACTGTTATGGAAAAACGTGATACCGGAGTGTATGAAAAACTCTGACACAGTACGAACGGGCGCATAAAACATTTTACAAATTATGTTGGAATATCTTTTTCTGAATGCGGGAGAGATTGAGAAGCTTGAGCCGGCGGCCTATCCGAGCTTAGCCTCCGTATTATTATTTTTGCTGGGCACAGGCTTTTTCCTGTTCCTGAATGCCTTCTTTGTTGCCAATGAGTTTGCTAGCGCCCGCGTGCGCCTGAGCCAGCTGCGAGAGAACGATGAGGACAACAAGAAAGAAGCAGCCCAGCGAGCCAAGGCCCGCAACATCGTCAACAATCTGGACACCTTTTTATCCGCCAACCAAGTGGGCATCACCTTAGCCTCCTTGGCCTTGGGTGCCTTGGGCGAGCCCTTTATTGCCAGCTTGCTGACTCCGCTGATGATTAATGTGCTGCACTTGCGCCCGGAGGTTGTGAGTGTTATCTCCTACGCCTTGGCCTACGCGCTGTTCACCTTTGCACACGTGGTGCTGGGTGAGCTGGTACCCAAGAGCTTGGCCATCCGCCATCCGCTGGAGGTTTCTATGGGCACCTCTGTATGGATGACCCGCTTTGCTAAGTGGACCGGCCCCATCATTCGCCTGTTCAACAACACAGCCAACTGGATTGCCCACCACTTGTTCGGCATTGACCCCCACTACACCCCGAACACACACCACAGCGCCGAAGAAATCTCGCATATTCTGGAAGAGAGTGAGCGCAGCCACGAGGTGACGGAAACAGAGGCAGAAATCTCTCAAAATGCTCTGGAGTTGAACGACCGTGCCGTGCGCGACATTATTGTACCGCGCAATGAGGTGGAGTTCTTGGACATTAATGAGAGTTTCGAAAAGAACTTGGAGATTGTAACCACAAGTCGCCACAGCCGCTTTACCATTGCAGACGGCCACATGGACGACGTGAAAGGCTGGATTCATGTGAAGGACATGCTGCAGCTCATGCGCCAAGGCAGCAAGGATATTATGAGTGTGCGCCGCACCCTCAAGGTAGTGCCCGAAACCATGAAGCTGGACACCCTGCTCGACTTCTTCTCCAAAGAGCGAACCCACTGCGCCTTGGTGGTGGATGAGCACGGCATTGTTACCGGCCAGGTTTACTTGGACGACGTGCTGGAGGAGATTGTGGGCAACGATATTCAGGATGAGTTTGAAGCTGAGGAAGCCCGCGATTTCTTTCCCGTGGGTCCCAACCAGTACATTGCTAGCGGTGCCATGGCCTTGTTTGATTTGGAGGAAGCCCTGCCCGCCCTCGGCGAAATTGAAAGCGACAGCGGCGTATCCACCATCGGCGGCCATATTACGGACTGCTTAGGCCACATGCCCGAGCTCAACGAGTTCATCCGCATTAAGGATTTCATTATCACGGTAACGGGTACAGATGGACGCCGCGTAACGCAAACCCGCATCGAGCTTTCCCCAGTTCAGGAGGCTGAGGCGCATTAAGTCGCCCCCGCATTTTCTATTATACAAAAAAGACCCTCGTTCTACCGAGGGGCTTTTTTTGCGTATGCAACGGAATCCGTTGTTTAATCAAGAAAGAAATCCAGCACCTTCAAATGAGCGTTGCCGTAGTAATTTTCCTCGCGCATGCGCTCACGCTGGGCTTTTAATGCAGGAATAAGCGGCAGCACCTTTTGAGAATATAGCGGCCCCAGCAACTGCTGAATCTCTTGCGGGGCAAAGATGAGCCCGGGATAAGCCAGAGAGAAGCGGCTCACCAGCTCTTTCACCTGCGGCACAACAGCCTCAGCCTGCTCGGCATTGCTCACACCGGCATACAAGGCTGTTAACTCTTCGTACACAGCGGCAACAGTCACCAAATCAGACGTCAGCTTTTGCGGTGTTTGGCGCGCTTCATCCACCGTGTTAAACAAGGAAGCCAAGGGAAGCTCCGGCGCCACATCAGCCATAGCATCCAAAGGCAGCAGCTCACTTTCAGCAAACAAGCGCACTGCGAGCGGATCAACGCGGTACAGTTCATACAAGGCGGCATAAGCCTTGTTGAGGGCGCGGTGTTCGCGGGCAGATAAATCGGAGCCGGCAGCAGATACCATCAACAACTGCACAAACACCTCCGGGGCGCCCAACTTGGCAGCCAAAGCGGCAGAAGCTAGGTGATTCCCCTCCGTCATGCGGTACGAATCCGCTATGAACTGCAGGTTCTGCAACAACAGCACCTGCTTCATTGCCGTAGCACGGGCAGCAAACTCCTCCGCAGAAAGCGCTTGCAACTCCTCAGCAGTAGGCAAACTCGGTAGCAAGGATTCCTCCTGCGGGGCTGCAGCCGTTGCCTCTGGAGGCAGTTCGGCATCCTGCGCCATCAAGGGGCAGGATGCCAACATGGTCAATACAACAAGTGTATGGGAGCGATTCATCAGAATTCACCCAAGAAGAACTTTTTCTTGCCACGGCGAATCACCACAGCAGAGCCCTCAATGGCACAAGCAGGGGTCACCTCGAAGGCGGGATCCTTCACTACCTCACCATTGATGGAAATAGCGCCGTTGTTAATGAACTCGCGAGCCTCACGCTTGGAAGCGCACACGCGGCCATTCACCAGCACATCCACCAAGGCGCCGGACTCCAGCTTCACATGCGGCACATTGCTCATGCCGGCACGCAAATCTGCCAGACTCAGGCCGGAGTAATCACCGGCAAAAAGCTTAGCGCTGATGTCTACAGCCTTCTCATATTCCTCCACGCCGTGCAGGTCGGCAATAATCTCGCGGGCCAAAGCCTTCTGGGCCACGCGCAGCTCGGGATGAGCCACATGCTCGGCCTCAATCTCCATAATCTGCTCCGGCGTAAGGAAGGTGAAGCGCTTGAGGTAGCCAATCACCTGAGAATCCTCAGCATTGATGAGGTACTGGTACAGCTGGTAGGGGGAGGTCTTGTTCTTGTCCAACCACAAGGCGTTGCCCTCGCTCTTACCGAACTTGTTGCCCTGAGAATCCGTTACCAGCGGCATGGTGAAGGCATATACCTCATCACCCGTCGTCTTGCGGATAAGCTCAATACCGGTGGTAATGTTGCCCCACTGGTCGCTACCGGCCACCTGCAAATCAACACCGCGCGTTTCGTGCAAGTGCTTGAAGTCAATAGCCTGAATCAGCATGTATGAGAACTCGGCGTAGGAGATACCGGTCTCCATCTGGCGGCGCACAAGGTCCTTGCTCAGCATGTAGCCTACGTTGATGTACTTGCCGTAATCACGGAAGTAATCAATCACGTTCATCTGGTTAATCCAATCGTAGTTGTTCACTACCTCAAACCCGAACACCTTTTCCACCTGAGCCTTCAGACCCTCGTAGTTACGGAAGATTTCCTCCTTCTGAGCCAGCTCACGCTCCACGGTACCGCGGGGGTCGCCAATCAAGCCTGTGGCCAAACCTACAAGCAGAATCGGGGTGTGACCGGCGGCCTGCATGCGCTTGGTAATAAGGAAACTGGAATAATGCCCCAAGTGCAAGCTATCTGCCGTGGGGTCTGTACCGATATAAAAGGTGAGACCTCCTTTGTTGAGTTTCTCTATCAGATCAGGGCTGGAAATCTGGTTAATCAGCCCACGCCATTCGAGTTCTTCGTAAAAGGTCATGTGTATTTATGGTTAAAATGTTCGCGCGCAATACTACCACTCCGTCCGTCTAATGTCAAGTCACTTGTAGCAACGCACCCATATATAATCACGCCATCTTATTTCACCTTGCCAAAATCCGGCCAATCATGCATAATAGGCGCATGCCCCGAATCTGCGCTCTCATTACCGCTTGTGACCATACATGCACCCAGCTTCAGCATTGCATCGAGCTATTGAATAGGCAACAACTCAAACCGTCGGACATCATTATTGCAGGCTGTACCACTGATGCAGAGCAAGTGCGCAGCTCCATTCCGTTGCATACCTTACCTGCCGAAACAGGCACTGCCGCATGCCGCGCCAAGGGAATGCAAAAGGCATTTGAGGAATTGATGGCCGATTATGTGTGGGAATTGGAGGCAGATTCTGCTCCGGATGAGCCCTGCCTGCAAACGCTGCTGGAGGCCATGGACAAGGAACACAAGGTTTGCCTACCCCTCAGCATCAATACCAAGGGCAATTTAACATTTCCTGTTTTTGTTCAGCACAGGGGCAAAACAAAACTTATTGCAGATACAGCAGAGCTACCGCATGCACCCCAAACGGAACTAGCCCATGCCCTGCCCGGCGGTTTATACCCGCGCGCAGCGTGGCTGCACGTGGGGGTACCCAATCCCGAGCTCATCATGCAGGGAGAATGGGAGGAATATGCCGTCCGCCTCCGCGCCGCGGGCTTTAAGCTTTACCTTGTCCCCCACGCAACACTGCGCTACAGCGAG
>CAJGCZ010000072.1 GCA_904501975.1 uncultured Akkermansia sp. | reverse complement strand
TGGTAACAACTCCTCTCTTCTCTCCATGAGCCTAATTCTTGCTTGCGGCGCCTTGTATCCCGTTAATGAATCCCTCAGTATCGCTGTTGTGACAGGGACACTACCGAAATTCATCGTGGACGCAGCATGGCTCATGGCTCTTTTTTAGCAAATTTTGCAGAGAAAAGCAAGAAAAAGATACTTTTCCCTGCAAAATTTGCTAAACCGCCTTTACCGCGAACGGAGGTATATAAATCCTCAATCAACCTTATTTAGCAAGCGTGCCGGGGGAGCCGGAGGCACCACAGGCAGAGATGGGCCTAATGGCAATGCGCGTAGCATTGTTGAAGAAAGAAGCGGGCAGGGTTACTTGTTTTTGTCCGCCGGGCAACACACAAACGGTGTACCAACCGCGGGAGGTACCGGCCTGTATCACCCACTTTCGGGCTGTTTTATCGGCCGGTTGCCAACTCAGCACCACGGTATTACCCTTCTCTACGGCAGAAACGGCGGCAGGGCGACCGGGCACTACATCTCGGCACCACGGCATGGCGGGCGGCAGGGCGTAGCCGGTGTAGCGGCGCTTAATTTCCTTATGCACCCCACCGCGGTTTGAGCCAATGGAGCGCCAGCTCCAGAAAATCTGGCCACAGCTCTGGCGTGCCAGTTTGCGGGCGGCATCCATTTGGGCACCGATTTCGGAGGCGGGGCGGCCGGGGTCTTCCTTGCTGTCGATACGCACACTGGCAATGCCGGGCCATACGGGGCGCTTGGGGTTGATGCTGCTCCACCAGCTCATGAGGGCGGTAAAGCTTTGCGGGCCTTTAATGCGCCAATAGAGCTGCGGGGCCAGGTAATCCACCCACCCGTTAGCCAGCCATTTACGGGCATCGCACGCAAGGTGCTCGTAGGCATTCACCCCCGCCTCTACACCGGAGGGGTACCCCGGCTGCCAGATACCGAAGGGGCTGATGCCCACACGCACCCACGGCTTGGCAGCCTTCACCTGCTGGTACAGATTTTTGACAAAGCCATCAATGGCGGCGCGGCGTTGCGAGGGCGATTTGCCGTCCGATATATTATTGTGCGGGGGATAGGGGTAAAAGTAATCATCCAAGTGCACGCCGTCAATATCATAGCGGCGCACCACATCCATAATAACCGCCATCACATGCTTTTGGGCGGTGCTGCTGGAGGGATTAAGAATTTGGGTGGTGCCGGCTTGCTTCAGCAACCCGGGGTTGCGGCGCGAGATGTGGTTTTTGCCCACACTTTTACCGCTGATGGTGGCGCGGAAGGGGTTGAACCAGGCATGTACTTCTATACCGCGCTTGTGCGCCTCTGCCACGGCAAAGGCAAGAGGATCATACCCGGGATTCACCCCGGCGCCACTCAGCCAGCAGCTCCAAGGCTCGAGGGATGATTTATAGATAGCATCTGCATTGGGGCGCACTTGCAACACAATGGCATTAAACTTAAGCTTCACCGCCGTGTTCAGTATCGTCAGCAGCTCCTGCTTTTGCTGGGCTGCAGATAAGCCTGCCTTGGAGGGCCAATCCAGGTTAAAAACCGTTGTCACCCACGCAGCTCTGAACTCTCTGGCCGGCTCCGGGGCGTTCTCGTTCACAGGACGCCATGCCTGAGCCACCATTGCAGTCATCATCATTAATAGTGCCACCACACGCTTCATGCCTCGCAGCTTACCAGCTTATACCCCCATCTGGCAAGCTTCAATACCCCCGCTGACACCATTTTATGTCATAACGCCTATTAATATTATAGGATATAATAACATAATCTCTTTTTTTTATTGCGGAGTCAGCATAAATATGATAAATGATAGGTATGAATACGAAAATGGTAGCCTTGCGATGTTCGGGAGAGCTCGTAGACCGAGTGACGGCCATGGCACAGGCACAGGGGAAGACGCGCACGCGCCTCATCTCCGATGCCGTTCTTCTGTTTACCCGCGTCGTAAAAAAGCGAGGCGGGCGGGTAGTCCCCCCATACAATGACGAGGAACTGCCTACAGATATAGATTTTGGGCCGGAGCCAACGGCTGAGACCCGAAAGCGTCGTAATTACAAACCCCGAACCTCCAAATAACCATGAAGACGATAGCTAAAATCGGTGCTCTGATAGCACTGGCTATGACCGCCCCTGCCCTGCCGGAAGCCCCCGACATGGAGAGCGCCTTGGCACAGGCCGCAGAGCAAAAGAAGAATGTATTTGTGGACTTCACCGGCACAGACTGGTGCACCGCCTGCATTCACCTGCGCAGCAAGATTATTGAATCCGCCACCTTTGAGAAGGCATACGGCGACGATTTCATTTTGGTATCCGTGGACTTTCCGCGCAGCCCGGAGCTGGTAGCACAGATTCCGGATGACGAGAAGCGCCGCCGCGAGAACCTGCTTACCTCTTACCGCATTGCCGGTTTGCCCGGTGTGGTATTGATGGACGCCAATGGCATGCCGTACGAAATCATCAGCGGCGCCACCCGCACGGCTGAGGATTACCTGCCGATGATGGAAGCCGGCCTCAAGAAGCGCGCCATCCGCGACGCCGCTTTCGCCAAAGCCGCCACCTTGGAGGGCATGGACAAGGCCAAGGCTCTTGCAGAAGGCATTAATGCCCTGCCCGAAGCCTGCCGCGACAAGTACAGCAAGGAGATTGACATCATCAACTCCTTTGATAAGGACAACACCCTTGGCTTTGCCGGCATGGGCTCCGATGCCCAGAAGCGCATCAAGCAGACGGAAGCCCTGCGCGACCTGCTCGCCTCCTTCCGCGGCAAGCTCAGCCCGGAGGATATGAAGGCCAGCATTGTTAAGTTGGATGAGTTCCTGGCACAGCCGGATCTCTGCCCCGAGGTACGCCAAGAGGCCCTCAGCGCTAAGGGTGATAGCTACGCCTTCCTGCGCGACCTGATGAGCATGTACAAGTGCTACAAGGAGGCTCTGGAAACCGCCCCCGACAGCCGCGCCGCCAAGCGTATTCGCGGCAATGTTGAGCACTTTGAGCAGAACATTCTGCCCATGCTCGAGAAATAAGTTTCCGTAATCGATATGTAGAACGCCGGCACCCCGGTTCGCCACCATTGGCGAGCCGGGGTGCTTTGTTCAAGTTTTCAGTTGATAAATGAGAGGTTGGCGAAAGGAAGTATGAGTTACGATTTTGAAAGACGAATTTACCGCGCACGCAGCGAGGCGAATTTGAGAGGCTAACAAAAGCCATATTTTTTGCCCCAAAGGCGGCAGCATAGAAAGACCATTTGGCACAGCCTGCGATATTTTTTTGCAAGCTTTGGCATGCTGCCACACTGGGAGCTTGACGTTTCGTAAAAAGCTGGCAAAATAAAGCGGTTAAACTTTTAAGCGCACAGAATCATGCTTCAGTTCCTTAATTCCATCACGCAATCCCCGTTCTTCTACTTCAGTGCGGGCATCCTGCTCCTTGTACTGTTTTTCTGGTACTTGGCATCAGAGCTCGACAGCACGAAGAGACGAGCAGGTGCCTTATTTATTGTAGGCTTATCCGCCTTCAGCTTACTCTCCCTGTTTGTAAACGGGGTACGCTACGGTATCGACATCGACGGCGGTGAAGAGTTGACCCTGCGTGTGCAGCCCAAGACAGACGACGAAGGCAACCCCACCGTTGCCCCCACCGAGGAGGACATGGCCAAGGCCTGCAACATCTTGGAGCAACGCCTTAACGCCACCGGTACCAGTGAAGTTCAGATTCTGCACTCCGGCGATAAGATTCTCATCCAGATTCCCTTGCTCGATGCCAACAACGCTGAGAACAACAAGAAGCTGATGGACGAAATGGTGGCCAAGATTACCCAAATGGCCAAGCTGGAGCTCCTTGCCGTGCACCCGGAGAACAACCGCCTGCTCTCCCTGCCGGCCGTGCACGAGAAATCCGTAGCCTACACGGCAGCCCTTCACCGCTTCCAGGAGAATGCTGAAAAGGAGAAGGACCCCACCAAGCTGCGTACCTACCGCTCCCTGCCCTACGAGCTCGGTTTGCCGGATTACCAGCTGTCTCCCCAGCAGATTACCAATGAGGAGTTGGGCGAGCCGCTGACCACGGAAGACGGCCGCTTTGTATACAATTACGAGATTCTGCAAACCCCCAACGCTGCCGCCCAGAAGCAAGTTTACATTACCGGTATGCAGGTATCCTCTGCCAACCCGGATGCCGCCCACTCCGGCCACGTAAACGTAAGCCTTAACAACGAGGGCGCCAAGAGCATGTATAACCTGACCAGCAAGATGAAGCTGGGCCAGGACCGCATGGCTGTGGTGCTGAACGGTATGGTAAAGTGCGCACCCACCGTTCAGGCCGTGCTTAACAAGGCCTTCAATATCTCCGGTTTGGATGGTAAGAACGAGCCCCAGAACATCTCTGAGGCCTTGGCCAACCCGCTCTCCAGTGAGCTGGTGGTAGAAGGCCGCAACAGTGTAACCGCCCAGTTGGGTGAAAGCGCTTTGGAGCAGGGTACCTTCGCCGGCCTCATCGGCATGGTGGGTGTGTTCATCTTCTGCTTCTGGTACTACCGCACAGCCGGTATCGTCGCCATGGTGGGTCTTACCTTCAATGCTCTGGCTCTGTTGGGTCTTATGAGCCTCTTCGGTTTCGTGCTCACGCTGCCGGGTATTGCCGGTATTGTGCTTACCATGGGTATTGCCGTGGACGCCAACGTGCTTATTTACGAGCGCTTGCGCGAGGAAAAAGCCTTGGGCAAGCCCTTCATCGATTGCTTGCGAGCCGCATACGAAAAGGCATTCTCCGCCATTTGGGACTCCAACATCACCTCCCTTATCACGGCCGTCATTCTGTTCTGGCTGGCCAGCGGCTCCATTAAGGGCTTTGCCGTTACCACCAGCGTGGGTATTCTCACCTCCCTCATTGGTGCCATTGTGGTAACACGCGTGCTCTTCTTCTTTGCCGAGCGCTTCAAGTTGATTAAGGACATCAAGTTTGCCCCCGCCCCGCTGGCCGGCAAGGTGATTGACTTCATGAAGTACCGCAAGGTGGCTGCCTTGAGCTCCATTATCATCATTGCCGCCATGTGCGTATACGGCGTATTCGGCCGTGGCGAAAAAGCCTTGGGTGTAGACTTCACCGGTGGTGCCAACATTGAGTACGCTATACCGGCTAATTCTCAGGTGAACTTGGACCAGGTAGAATCCACCGTTAAGAGCATGCCGCTTTCCAAGGCTCCCACCATTCAGGAGTTCTCCGGCACCGGTTCCCACATTATCAAGATTCGTGTGGCTGAGGGCGACGCCGATAAGGTGGTAGCCGAGCTCAGCGCCAAGGTACCGGGCATGAAGGAGCTTGAGAAAGATGCCGCAATCTCCACCGTCAGCTCCTCCTTGGGCTCCAGCTTCCTTAAGACCGCCTGCTGGGCACTGCTGGCCGGCTTGCTGGGTATTACCATTTACTTGGCCATTCGATTTGAATGGAGTTTCGCCGTGGGTGCCTTGGTATCCACCGCACACGACGTACTGGCCATCATTGCCTTGGTGGTGCTGCTGGGCACAGAGCTGAGCATCATCCACATTGGTGCCTTCCTGACGGTGGCCGGTTACTCCATTAACGATACCATCGTTATTTACGACCGCATTCGTGAGCGCCTGCGTTCTGCCGAGCCCAATGAAGACCTCAAAGACATCATGAACGAGGCCATCAATACCACGCTCTCCCGTACGCTGCTTACCTCCGGTTCCACCATTGCAGTGCTTATCGCCCTTATCTTCTTGGGTGGCCCTGCTATGTTTGACTTCTCCGTAGCCATGCTGCTGGGTATTTTCGTGGGTACCTATTCCTCCATCTTCATCGCCTCTCCGGTGGTGCTTGCTTGCGACAAGAAACACAGCTTGCGCGAGGAGCTCATGACCACAGACGAGACCGAGCCCAAGGTAGAGGCATAACCCCCATTTATTGGAGACTAGTGATGATGGCGGCTCGCTTCACTCGCAAGAGGTTGCGAGCCGCTTTTTCCCTTCCCCTCAAGCCGCTGCACCGAATATGAACTCGCGACACGCTAAACTGATTCTGCTCATCTGCGCCCTGCTCTTCATAACAGCGCTGTGGGGCTCGGTTTCATGCGGTGCACGGTTGGCAGACCCGCAGTTACCGGCAGGCGAAGCCACCCACCTGCGCCACCTCATTTATTTTCACTTTGCCTTGGCACAGCTGGCCGTACTGGGGGCAGTGGGGTGCCTGTTTGCCCGCCACCGCCGCTGGCGCAAATATTACCTGCTGGTAAGCTATAATGAGAAAGGCTTGGCACTCAACCCGCCCGGTATCCGCATGCCCGCGGGGCGTGTATTCCGCTGCCATTTAGGCAACCTGCGCACAGCAGAATTACCCCCGGCAGATGCCCCCATTTTGGTGTACCCCATGTTTATGCTCAGCGGGCACTCCAGCGGGGCTAAGTTGGAGGAGGAGCTCTCCCTAGCCTATGCCAACACCGGGCAACAGCCCAAGCTTTATTACCAGCCTGTGTTGGGGGCCTCGCCCTGGCTGCCGCAAGCTGCTGCCAACCATGTGCGCCCCCTGTTGCGCGGAGATGAAGGTATTTTAGTGGTGGCGCACGGCTCTCGCCTCACCGAGTCGCCGCCCGAGCCCGCGCTCTTCTGTCGGCGCCTGCGTGCCCTCTTGCCGGGCACGGAGATAGCTTTAGGTTACTTTAGCCAAGACCCCGCTGTGGAGGCTGTTTTACCGCAAATGAAGGCCAAGCACGTGCTGGTTCTGCCCTTCCTTTTAACCGAAGGGCTGCACACCATGCGCGACCTGCCTACCGAGGCAGATGCCGCCGCCTGCGGCAAAACCATCTCGCGCCTACCGGTGGCCGCCGCCCTGCTCCGAACCGATTTGAACTCTGACTCATGAAAATTGCTCTCAAAGTAACTCCCGGTGCCCGCAAGAATGAGATTTTGGGATGGGAAGAAGACTACCCCCAGGTGGGCCGCGTGCTCAAACTCAAAATTGCCGCTCCCCCCATAGACGGCAAAGCCAACAAGGAAATTGAAGCCTTTTTGGCTAAAACCCTTGGCCTCCCCAAATCTGCCGTATCCATTGCTCACGGCGCCTCCGGCCGCATTAAATTAGCAGAACTGCCGGATGAAGCGGATATAACGA
>CAJGCZ010000071.1 GCA_904501975.1 uncultured Akkermansia sp. | reverse complement strand
TTTTTCATCTTTCCCGGGGTTACGCTGCTGCGCAGCTCCACCCCGGGCTACCATATGTCGCCCCTTGCCGGGGCTCTCAAATTCCGTTCGCTTCGCTCACATTAATGCGCCCCACAAATTGCTATTTGTGGGGCCAACAACTAAAAACTTAAACAGAGCGATTCGTACTTCAAAAAGTTGGATTTTGGAAGTATTGAGTTCCGCGGGGGCCCGCAGGGTAGCAAAGCTTAGCAAAACTTACCGCCCGCGCCTAAAGCGCGGAGCATTAGCGGCGGCTTTGGCTTTGCCCCCACGGGCGAGCCGCAGGCGAGCGGAACTCCCAAATTCGAAATTCGAAATTCGTAACTCGTACTTCAAAAAGGCCTACCGTTTCCGGTAGGCCTTTTCGCTTACATCTCGCAAACACCCTCCATGGCAACCACATCAAAGGGTTTGAGGGTGATTTCAATCACCTCATCCACATCGACGGGGCGATCCATGATGGGAAGGCGGGTTTGATCCGCAAAGCTACTGCGCAAGGTAACCGTACCCTTCACAGCGGCGGGCACATCCAGCACTTCGCGCAGCGTGGTCTTAAGCGTCTTGGTGTGCTTAGAAGAGTTGCGCAGAGACAGGGTGCACTTGCTCATATTCCAAGAGGCCCAGCCGTAAATATCGCCATCCTTCTTCTCCTTGTCCCAGGGGTTGCCGCCCACCCAGTGCGTATCAGCCAGCACATCTTGGTTGCGGCGAATCCAAGCAATGCACTGGGCCAGTTCGTCCCACAGGCGGCCGTTTTCCTGAGCCATCAGGTCGGAGTCCACATACACCTCCTGCAGGCCGGAACCACAGGTGAAGGCGGTGCGCATTTCCTTAACACAGTTGGCGGGGTCTTTGCTCATCACACGGGGAGGACCATTCTTGGTGATGATGGTGCCGTGGGTCATCAGCGCATTGATGGGGAACAGCGGGGCACCTGTTACGAACACCTCGTGCACGAGGCGATCGCGGTAGGTAATCCAGCGGTCGCGGGCATCGCCCATGTTGCCCATTTGATCAAAGTCATTTTCTTGGCGCCAGATGGAATCTGCATACATGAACCAGAACGGGCTGGCCCAAGTACCCACCGTGGTGTTCAGGTAAATGTCTTGGCGAGCCTCGCGCAGGGCACTCAGCACGCGGATAATACCCTCGGCATCCTCCAAAGCACCCGGGCCCTTGGCGTGGAACTTGGTGGAAATGCCATCGAACTTGAAGTAGCGCATATCATAGTTCTTCACCATGTCAGAGCAGCGCTCCACAAAGGCATTAAAGTAGATGGGGTTCGACAGCTCGAAGTTGGAGATACGGTTCTTGGGGTGCGTGGCATTCCAGTGCGAAATACGCATATTCTTGCTGGCGCCATAGCCACCCACGGGGCCCAGCCAGGTACCCATGCCGCAATCCATGGAGGTAGCCACCTCGTTGAGCTTAGCAAAACCGTTCGGGAAACCGACGTGGAAATCCCACAAGCTGTTAAAGTCGTCCCAGCCGTCGTCCAGCACATAGGCATCCAGCTTCACGCCGCGTTTCTCAAAGAGCTCCTTCTTCCAGGTATTGAGAATACCGAGAGAAATCTTTTCGCTCGTGCGCTTTCGCGGGTCGGCGTAGTCGTGCACCACAATACCTACCTCGTACCAGTCGTTGTAATGCACCATCGTGCGGTAGGGTACCGGCTTCTCGCGCTCGATGTAGCGCAGGAAGGAGCGGCGCTCCTGCCCGGGAGCAAACAGACCCATCACAGAGCTCACCTTCCACGGGGTGGCTTCCGTCAGGTTAGTCTTGCGCACCCAAGTGCCGCGCACCATGTCCTCCGGAATCGCATCAGCAGCATCTTCCTCCGGGTTGCCCGTGGTGAGGGAGAGTGAAATGCGGCCGGAGCTTGATACGGGCTCGGTCATCTTCTCTACCCAATAGCGCAGGTGGTAGGTACCGGCTGCAGGCACCACCACATGGTACTCGGCATTCTCGGATTTATGGCCTGTGTAGCCCGGGTGAATATCCTCGGCAATCACCTGTCCGCCGCTGGTTACCAGCTGCACACCCACCATGTTGAGGCGGTTGTTGCCCTTCTCGTAACGGAAATCGATGGCGCAATCACCCGCCTCCTCAAACTTAACAGCACCCTCGGCCACCAGCAAATTCTTAACCACGGGGCCGCTGCGCTCATCATACTTCTTGCCGTAAACGGGGTGGAAACTCTCCGGCACGGCAAACACGCTGCCGAACATGCCCGGCGTCCAGCTCTCGGGGCTCCAAGTGTCCTCTTGCACCGCACCGTGGCGTCCCACCGTCATCACAGACATGGGGGTCTCTAACCCCATGAACATCTTATCCGTTACCACCACTGTACCGTGCGTGGTGTTGCCGGAAATAGAGGGAATGCCGCCCTCTGCCGTGGGCACCACCTGCAAGGGGGTAATAGTGGCAAAGGGCACCGGGGTCTTGCCGCCCTTCAGCGTGTACTCCTGGCGCAGGTAGTGCGAGCCGTCGCGCAGCACGGCACGCCACTCTACGGTGAAGGCGCCATTCGGTGCCTCAAACGTAGCCGTAATGGCCTGCCCCGGCTGCTGTGCTGCCACACGCAGTGTGTCCTCCGGAGCCAGCTTCACCAGCTGCGGGGCGCTCACCGTCATGTCTGCAGAGCTCATCTGCGTGCCATCTGCCAAGCTCAGGTGGAACACGGCGCCACCGCCCTGCACCAGCTCCGTGCCGTCTGCCGCCTTCAGCCCGCCAAACACCACGCCGCCATCCTTCCACGCAAAGCTTGCCTCCAGCACCTCATTCTTCAGCGTATAGGTGCTCCCCTCCTTCGTGCCCACGGCCTTGCCCGGTGCCATGCCCGGACACTCCACGGCAGCTGTAGCACTCAGCCCCGCTGCCAACATCGTCATTAAAAAAATATTCTTGCGCATAACTTTCGTATACGATATTCTGTTCGATACTCCCTACTCTACCATATTCCTCCCGCCTCTAGCAAGAGAAAAGTTGAAAGTTGGAAGTTTGATTTTGGAAGTTTGATTTTGGAAGTTGGATTTTGGAAGTTGAAAGTGCGGTATGCCGAATATCACGCTTTTGTCACGATTTCGTCACACTTTTGTCACACTTTTGTCACACTTTTGTCACGCTTTTGTCACGCTTTTGTCACGCTTTTGTCACGCTTTTGTCACGCTTTTGTCACGCTTTTGTCACGCTTACGTCACGCTTACGTCACGCTTACGTCACGCTTTTGTCACGCTTTTGTCACACTTTTGTCACACTTTTGTCACGCTTTCTTCATTATTAATCACCCAATTACCCTTTCGACTTCCACCCACTCGAATTAGGATATTCTTCATTGTTAATTTTTGTATTTTGCGATACACCAATCCTCTATTAACAGAGAGAACATCTGACAATTCTCTTATGGTCAAAGAAGGATTTCCTCGCAACTCTTTCAAAATTTTCTCTTCGAGAGAAACATTTGCTGCGCTGATGCTTATTGGAGGCGGGGTATCTATTATGGATGAAATTTGCATATCTATCGGCCTGAAGGTGACACAAATATCATGTCCGATGCAATCAAATTGAGGCTCAGGATATCCATGAACTCTACAATCTTTCATGACTTTGTAAATTCCTCTCCCCCAAGATTCTACAAATCCGGCACGAAAAAATGCATTAGCTAACAGAGGATTGTGCGGTTTTGATTGGTGATATTGAGTTAGAGTATCCTTAGTCCACCCCAGAGGCAATATACAACTATTGCCAATACGTAATGAATCTTCATCGACTCTGATTTGAATAGGGATATTTTCGCTCCAATTGCAATGAATAAGAGCGTTAAAAATAATCTCACGCACCGCAGAGCGCAAATAGGGGTATCGTTCTACTGGTCTGTCTCGTTCATACGAGATTGAGGCTTTAAGGTATTTGAGATATAAGACATCCAATACCTTATCCGCTATAGAAATATCGGGGCTTTATGTTAAAGTGCGGTATGCCGAATCTCCTACTTCCTACGTCCAACATCAAACTTCCAAAATCAAAAAGGCATCTCCCTGTTGCCAAGAAGATGCGCTTTTGTAAATGTGTTTGTGCTCGTTGCACGCAGCCGCATTAGTGGCGACGACGGCGAGCAGCCAAACCGGCCAAAGCCAGAAGGCTCAGCGTAGCTGTGGTGGGCTCGGGGATCGAGGTATCACCGATAGCCAGAGAAAGATTCTTCACGGAAGCTGTCTGCGTGATATTTGCATTCATACGAGCAATCGTATAAACGGTATCCTCATACAGGTCAATTTCCTTGGCTCCAGCATTTATATAGTACCAATTACCATTTGATGCGCGGCTCACATCAGAAGCAGCATAGTAAGCATCAGAGGCTGCATAATAGAACACCATACCACCATACTTGTAACCCTCAGGCGTGGTCACATTCAACGTAAGTGAGGTATTGAAGTTTAAATTAATAAAGTCAGAAGAAAGCAGAGAATGGGAGCTTTGCCCAGCTGCCAAACCAGCATTGATTGTCAAACCTGCACCGAAAGTAAGAGACTGATCATTACCTGTCTGAGCCACGAAAGAACCATTATTACCCAAGTTTAAGGTAAAGGTACAATTATTATTAGTTGTAGGCTTTACAACACCGGTAACATGAAATTCGCCACCTAAATTGTAGGTAACTGAATTCACTTTATCAAGACCACTGCCATTAATTTCATAAATGGTAACATCACCATCAGTCGTGATTGAGGCGCTACCATCCGCATTACCATTCGCATGAGCAGAACCTGCTAACAACACTCGATAATCATCAGCGTAAGTTACAGAGCTTGAAAGCTCATGATCAGCCTGATAAGGAGTATCAGTGTATGCACATGCCACACCGGCCAAGGCCATAAGCGTAATAAGTGTTTTCTTCATTGTAAACGTTTAAGTTGTATTGTTACTTGCGCCCTCTCTTAACGGCTTCCTCGCGCGATGGAATGGTCGCGCTAAAAGAGACGCGAGTGAATGTTATCTCTTTTTGAAAGAACTTACCGATTTTACTTACACCTAACACATCAAAATTTAGCAAACAATATTCATGTACAATATATTAAGTTCTGTTATTAAACAACAAATCGGCTATTTTGCCATATTTCTCTTACAAAATAATGCGCGTTTTTTTGCATATTTTTTTGCAAAAGTGATTAAAAATTCGATATTTTGCTGGACATCTCTTTCAAAAAGAGATAACCTAACGGAGCGCCTTCGCTGACGTGACCATTCCATCGCGCGAGGAAGCCGTTAGCAGTAAGGTAGCAACAACGTTAAAAATCAATACACACAATGAAGAAAACACTTATCGCTCTCATGGCTCTGGCTGGTGTAGCAATGGCAGAGACAACACCGACTCCGGTACTCACACTCTCTACCACCACCACAAATACCATCGATTTATCCTCCTACATTACAGGCAATGCCTTTACTGTAGCTGTAACCTTGGATTACGATACAGTTAAGAATTACTTGCTTGCCGACAGCGGAGATAACCAGCAGTTGATTAACGTTGGTACAGACGAAACGTTGACGACCGGCAGCCGTATCGGCATGACAATCTGCTACGGTGATAATAGTGCTATCCGAGGCACATGGAATGAAGCCACATGGAACAACGCCAATACAAGCGGTTTCCAAGTCGGCATGGACTTAGGCGCATTCGACTCCCTCTCTTGGGGTAGTGGTACTGTTGCCTCTTTGGTAATGACTTACGACTATAACAACGGCACTACCGGTGTATTTACCATTGCTGATGCTAACGGTAACGTATTGAACCAAATCGGTGGCGCCTTTTATCAAGGTTTAAGAGGCTCTAACTTCGATCCCAACTCTTTGCAGCTGCACAGCTCTGTATTATCAGCTAGCGTATATAACCAAGTAATGACCGCTGATCAGGCAAAGAGCCTCGGAGCTAGCATGATTATCCCCGAGCCGACCACAGCAACGCTGAGCCTGTTGGCTTTGGCCGGTTTGGCTGCTCGCCGTCGTCGTCGCTAATGCGGCGTGCTACGAGCACAAACGTATTTCACACAAAAAGGCATCTCCTTGGAAACAGGGAGATGCTTTTTTGATGTTGGAAGTTTGATGTTGAAAGTTAGAAGTATGGAGTTACACGCGCCTACCCAGGGGAAGCACTTTCAACGTTCACCATTCCATATTCAACATACCCTTACAGGGAGATGCCGAGTTGCTCCGGGAGGGCGATGCGGGGGCGTTCGGTAAGGATTTCGCCGCCGCGGGGGCCCACGGCCACGGTGTGCTCGAAGTGGGCGGACCAAGAGCCATCAGCCGTCACGGCGGTCCAGTCGTCGGGCAACACCTTCACGCGGTAGGTACCAAGGTTAATCATGGGCTCGATAGCCAGCACCATACCGCGCTTGAGGCGGGGCATGGGGTACTTGGTTCGGTAGTTCGGAATCTGCGGCTCCTCATGCAGTTTACGGCCCACGCCGTGGCCTACGTAGTCGCGCACAATGCCGAAGCCGTAGGGTTTCACAAAGTCTTCGATAGCGCCGCACACATCGGCCAGGGAATTACCCTGCTTGGCCTCGGCAATGGCACGGAAGAGGGCTTCCTCTGTGACGGCGAGGAGGCGGCGGGCGTCCTCATTCACATTGCCCACGGGCACAGTCATGGCGTTGTCGCCATACCAGCCATCGACAATGGCGCCGGCATCCAGAGAGACGATATCGCCATCCTGAATAACACGGGGGCCGCCGATGCCGTGCACGATTTCCTCGTTCACGGAGATGCAGAGCTGGCCGGGGTAGCCATAGTAGCCAAAGAAGGCATTGCCGCATTTCTCGCGTTTGAAGAGCTCGGCCGCGTAGTCGTCTATCTCTTTTGTTGTAATACCGGGACGAATGATGGCCATGAGGTCCATCAAAATGCGGGCGGAAACCTCGCCGGCCTTGCGCATCTTGGCCAGCTCATTGGGATTACGTACGGGAATGCGTTCTGCCATGTATTCTCCTTTGCTTAGTGCCCCACCAGTTTACCAGCTTTACCACAATTTGTAAAGGAGATGTGCGATTTGGGATGTTTGTTTTTTGATTTTGGATTTTGGAATTGGGTATCTCTAAAAACTCGATAAATAGCAATTTGTCTATATCGTAGGGTGGGACTTCAGTCCCACCTTTTTGGTGGTATGGTTTGATAATAAATGTTGGACTAAAGTCCAACACTCCGATGGTATTTCCCCCCAGAACTACCAATTTGTGGGGCGCATTGATGTGAGCGCAGCGAACGGAATTCGAGAGCCCCGGCCGGGGCGATATATGGTAGCCCGGGGTGGAGCTGCGCAGCAGCGTAACCCCGGGAAAGATGCAAAATATATTGGAACCCCGTTCAGGGGTGGCATAATGCGTGGCTTCAATATTTACTCATGTTTTC
>CAJGCZ010000070.1 GCA_904501975.1 uncultured Akkermansia sp. | reverse complement strand
TGACGCCATTGTGACGCCATTGTGACGCCAATGTGACGCCAATGTGACGCCATTGTGACGCCATTGTGACGCCATTGTGACGCCATTGTGACGCCATTGTGACGCCATTGTGACGCCATCGTGACGCCATCGTGACGCCATCGTGACGCCATCGTGACGCCTTGATGACGCCTTGATGACGCCTTGATGACGCCTTGATGACGCCTTGTTGAAGCTTTGTATGAAGCTTTGTATGAAGCTTTGTATGAAGCTTTGTATGAAGCTTTGTATGAAGCTTTGTATGAAGCTTTGATGAAGCTTTGATGAAGCTTTGTATGAAGCTTTGATGATGGTATGATATTCCTATTTCCACGGTGCGCATGAGATTACTTACGGGCGCACTCTTTTTCCTTGACTACCTATGTTATTTCACATACAAGAAAGGGGGCAAACAACATCAACCTTAATCATGTTCCAAAAATCTCTCTACCTCACAATCGTTCTTCCTCTTATTTGTTCATGCGTGTTGTTTTGCATCGGATGCCAAGGTATTCATCATGAAAAAGAAGCCTTGCCCACTAACGCCATTATCCTGAGGGGGCATTTGATTAACGGCTCAGCCTTCTACTTGGAAAACGAAGAGGATGAGCTTGTATTAGATTCCATCTATTGGCCGAAGGAGACACCCGAAATTGACACGCATAATTCATGGCGCAAGTATCCGCTTAACGGCTATCGATACCAATATTTACCGGAGGTAGAATTTCGCACGGAAGAATACTACCGATACCGTAACACTTATCAGCCAAAGATGCATTATTTTTGGTTGGCAGCTGACCATGTGACTACTCAATATGAAGACTTCCATGAATGCTGTCCGCTATACGTTGAGGTTGTTCTGATTCCCCAAAAATGCAAAGAAAACAGCTGGCTGGACTCAACTCTTCAACTTGTGCGCTACAATCGCATTGAGCCGCCACACGCAGAATTCGTCGATAAAATGCATCGCGATTACCGCGAGCAAATTAAGTCCGGGCGAGGACTTAAACTCTGCGGAAAACACAGTGATGAACTGAAAGTGGGTTATCTGGTACAGTCAGAAGGCAACTTTTCTACCAGCTCTTGCACTAAAGCGACCGGCACCGAAGCACAGCGTTTTCAACAGCGCTATACAGAAAAATACGCCCGAAAGACAGATTAAAACCGCTATCTCACGGGTTCGTCAACAAATGATGCGACTGTGTCCGCGTTGCGGAAATGAAGCCCAAGGCGTTGCCTTGCACAAAGATGCTATAGGCTATTGCTCGCCCGAACTACCCCTCACCAACTGTGCACCAACCTGAATACTGGCAGGCTTTGAGCTTGACTTTCGCGTGTATGCGCGTATAGTACGGCGCATACAGTTATGAAAGACCAGATAGTAAGCGTACAAAATGCCGCTCTGGCCCAGATTGCCGCCATTACCGACATGAAGGGGTTGGAGGATGCCCGCGTGGGCATTTTAGGCAAAAAAGGAAGCCTGACCCAGGTGCAACAAGGCATGCGCGATGTACCCAAGGAAGAGAAACCTGCCGTGGGTGCCATGCTCAATGAAGCACGCGCCACCATTACCGCTGCGTTGGAGGACCGCAAGGCCGCCCTGCAGGCAGAGTTGGATGCCGCAGCCGTTGCCGGGGTAGACTTTACCATGCCCGGTGCCACCCTGCCCGCCGGTGGTTTGCACCCCATCTCCATTGTGAGAGATGAAGCCGTGCGCATTTTGCGCCGCATGGGCTTTACGCTTTCCGACGGTCCGGAGATTGAAGACGAGTGGCACTGCTTTGATGCCCTGAACACGCCGGATGACCACCCCGCCCGCAACGAGAAAGACACCTTCTACTTTGACAGCGGCAAGCTGCTGCGCACGCAAACCAGCACCGTGCAGGCCCGCACCATGGAGAAGCAGGCCCCGCCCGTGCGCATCATCTGCCCCGGTTCCGCATTCCGTCGCGATGCTATCGATGCCACCCACCTCTCTGCCTTCAACCAGATTGAGGGTCTGTATGTGGATAAGAACGTAAGCGTAGGCGACCTGAAGGGTACGCTGGAGTACTTCCTGAAGGCATTGTTCGGCAGCGAGACCGCCGTGCGCTTCCGCCCGCACTTCTTCCCCTTCACCGAGCCCAGCTTTGAGATTGACGTGCTGTTGCAGGCCGCCGGCCAGGCTCCGCGCTGGATTGAAATTGCCGGTTGCGGCATGGTAAACCCGGCTGTGTTCGAGAACATTGACAAGGAAACAGGTAAGACCAACTACACCGGCTGCACCGGCTTTGCCTTCGGTATCGGCTTGGAGCGTTTGGCCATGATTCGCTGGGGTATCCGCGACATTCGTTTGCTTATTGAGAACGATGTTCGCTTCTTGGCTCAGTTCCAATAATCACCTTTAACGATTTTCACATACAATGAACGTATCACTTAATTGGCTTTCCAGCTATATTGACTTGGAGGGGCTTGGCACCCAAGAGATGGCCGATATGCTCACCTTTGCCGGTATTGAGGTAGAGGGCATTCAGGAGCGAGGCGTAACAACGGACTTGGTTGTTGTAGCTCAGGTGATGGAGAAGACCCCCGTAGAGGGCAGCGACCACCTGAACGTGTGCATGGTAGATGCCGGTGAAGGCAGCCTGCGCCAGATTGTGTGCGGCGCCAGCAATTACAAGGTGGGCGATAAAGTGCCCTGCGCCCTGCCCGGCTCTGTACTGCCCGGCGGTTGGGAGATTAAGGACGGCAAGCTGCGTGGCATTGAAAGCCGCGGCATGCTTTGCTCCTGCTCCGAGCTGGGGCTGCCGGATAAGGAACACGGCTTGTGGATTCTGCCGCAGGATTATGTGGTGGGCACCCCCGTGCGCAACTTTATCGAGACCGACACCATCTTTGAGCTGGAGATTACCCCGAACCGTCCGGACCTGTTGAGCCACTGGGGCATGGCCCGCGAGCTTGCCGGTATCACCGGTCGCTCCCTCAAGGCAGACCCCGCCTCTGCCGCCATGGGTGCTGCAGAGACTAAGCCGGCCGGCGATTTCATCACCCTTTCCGCCCCGGAGATTTGCCCGCTGTACACCGCCACCCGCATCTCCGGTGTCAAGATTGGCCCCTCCCCGCAGTGGTTGGCAGACCGCTTGGTTTCCATCGGTTTGCGCCCCATCAACAACGTGGTGGATATCACCAACTACTGCCTCTTCGAGCTGGGGCACCCCCTGCACGCTTTTGATGCCGCCAAGCTGACCGGTGGCCTCAATATTCGCCGCGCTGCTGAGGGCGAGCAGTTTGTAAGCCTCATGAACGAGACCTACACGCTCAGCACCGAGGATGTAGTCATCTCCGACGCCTCCGGCGCAGCCCTTGCCTTGGGCGGCGTGATGGGCGGGCTTGACAGTGGCGTAACCGAGAGCACCACAGACATTGTACTGGAGAGCGCCTGGTTTGCCCGCAGCAACATTCGCTTCACCAGCCGCCGTTTGGGCTTGGGCTCCGATTCCTCTTACCGCTTCGAGCGCGGCACCTCTCCGTGGAACGTACTGCGCGCCGCCACTCGTGCCGTAGAGCTCATTTTGGAATGCTGCGGCGGCAAGGCCGAGCCCGTTTTGGTAGGCGGCCAGGCCCCCTGCTTGGTGCCGGAGGAAAACGCCCTCAACGCCACAGTGATTGAGCAAGGCAGCGAAGCCAAGATTTACTACGCTTTGGACCAAGTGCAGCTCGATTGGAAGGAGCTTGATGTGATGACCAACGGCTCCATCCCCCACACCGAGGCTATCACCATTCTCAAGAACCTGGGCCTCAAGAACATTGATGGCCGCGGCACGTGGGATTGCCCGCCCTGGCGTTTGGACCTCAAGCGCAGCTGCGACCTTCTGGAGGAAATTGTGCGCGTATACGGCATCGACAACATTCCTGCCACCAACACCTCTATCTATGTAGAGGAAAGCGCCCACGACCGCGCCAATGACTACCGCATGAACCTGTGCCGCAAGCTTGCCGGTGCCGGTTTCTGGGAGGCTCAAACCTTCAAGCTGATTGCCGCAGAGAGCATTGACCCGACGATTGCCGACGTCAACAACTCCCTGCCTATCAAGCCGCTGATGGAGGGCGACATCATCCGCGTTTCCCTGCCGATTTCTGAGGACCACTCCACGCTGCGTCCGTCCCTCGCTCCCGGTCTTATCTCCGTGGCTGCCCGCAACATCAACCAAGGGCAAGAGGTTCTGCGCTTCTTCGAGTGCGGCCGCGTATTCCGCAACACCGGTGGCGGCAAGGGCAAGGACATTGAAAACGAGGTGCTGGGCATCTTCATGGCCGGCAAGCTGGGTCCCGCCAGCTGGGCAGACACCAAGCCCGCCACCGCCGGCTTCGAGCACATCCGCGCCGTGCTGGACATCCTCGTGCCCAAGGCCCTTATCACGCTTACGCCCGTGAAGAAGCCGCGCGAGAATGCCGCCGTTGCCGCAGATATCGCCATCAACAACCAAGCTTGCGGCTTCTTTGCCCGCTTGTCTCTGGCTAAGTGCCGCGCCCTCGGTTTGCCGATGGAGACGTACTATGCCGAGCTTGACCTGCGCAAGCTGCAGCAGGTAGCCACAGCCCCCTTCAAGGCTGCAGACCTGCCCCAGTTCCCCGGCTCCTCTCGCGATGCTTCTCTTGAGCTGCCCTCCGGCACTCGCCATGCAGACATTGTGAAGGCTGTGGAAAGCGCCAAGCAGAAGCTGCTGGTCTCTTGCCGCCTCAAGGATGTGTTCTGCGATCCCTCCGGTGAAAAACTGGCAGCCGACCGCAAGGCCATGACCTACACCTTCCTGTACCGCGACGCCAAGAAGACCCTCACCGCTGCCGAGGTAGACGCCGCCCACAAGACGGTGCTCGATGCCCTCTCCAAGGGCGTAAGCGGTCTTAGCTTCCGCTAAAAGCAACAAGCAACCCTTCAACAAGCCCCGTTCTCTCCGAGAATGGGGCTTTGTTGTATCCGCCTAACAAATGAACATGGCTGGAGCATTAAAAAAGGCATGACAAAGCGGGGGGGAATATGCTAGAATGCACAAAACGGATACTTTCACCATGATGTTCAAAAGACTGCTTGCTACATTGCTGATGGCGCTGCCGTTGATGGCTGCGGAAAAACCGCGCGCCGTCGTTATTTTTTACACAGATGACTTGGGGTATAATGATACCTCTACCTACGGGTGCGATAAAGTGCCCTGCCCCAACTTGGACAAACTGGCTGCCGAAGGTGTTAAGTTTACGGATGCGCACAGCACCCACTCCGTCTGTACCCCCTCACGATATTCTCTGCTCATGGGTGAGTACGCCTGGCGCAAAAAAGGCATGCAAATTTTGCCGGGAGATGCCAAAATGATTTTACCCACCAAGGAAGAGCAAGCCTCCCTGCCCTCGCTCATGCAGCAGGCAGGCTACCGCACCGCCGTTATCGGCAAATGGCACTTGGGGCTTGGCCGCGGTACCCAACCCACCGACTGGAACAACCACATCTCCCCCGGGCCTAACGAGGTTGGGTTTGACCATTCCTTTATTCTGGCCGCCACGGGCGACCGCGTTCCTTGCGTCTACATCGAGAACGGCAACGTGGTGAATCTGGACCCCAACGACCCCATTGAGGTGAGCTACGACAAGCCCTTCCCCGGAGAGCCACTGGGCAGCACCCACCCGCAGCTGCTCAAGCCGTGGGCACGCAGCAATGGTCCGCAACACAACTGCGCCATCATCGATGGCATCCCCCGCATCGGGTACATGCGCGGCGGTAAATCCGCCCTGTGGAAAGACCAAGACATGGCCGACCGCATTACGGAAGAAGCCATCAAGTTCATCCGAGAAAGCGCGCAGATGGATAAGCCCATTTTCCTTTACTTTGCCACCAATGATATTCATGTGCCGCGCGACCCGCACTTCCGTTTCAAGGGCAAAAGTCAAATGGGCATACGCGGCGATGTCACCGTGCAGATGGACGACTGCTTGGGGCGCCTGCGCGCCGCCCTCAACGAAAACGGGTATGAGGACTGCCTCTTCATCTTCTCCAGCGACAACGGCCCCGTGATTAACGATGGCTATTTCGACGGCTCCATACGCGACTGCAAGGGACACAACCCTGTTGCTCCCATGAGTGCCGGCAAATGGCGAGACGGCAAGCTCACCGGTGGCAAATACGGTATTATGGAGGGCAGCACCCGCGTGCCTTTCATCGTGTGCTGGCCCGGCCATACCCCCAAGGGAACAGAAAGCCCCGCCCTCATGAGCCAGGTAGACCTTGCCCGCACCATTACCGAGCTGGTGGGTGCAAACATACCGGCCTCCGCCCTGCCCGATAGCCGCAACCTGCTCCCCGCCTTGTTGGGGCAAGATGCTGTCGGCGCGCCTTATATCATCGAATCCGACAACGGCCGCACCCAAGCCATGCGCAAGGGGCAGTATAAGGTCTATGATTCCGGCAAGCAGAAACACCTGTATGATTTGCAAAACGACCTCAGGGAAGAAAACAACTTAAAGGACAAAAAGCCCGGTCTTTACAGAAGCATCCAGTTGCAGTGGAGCGACTCCGAGCATAGGTCTCTTTGAGCCCCCCCTGTACCACACACCGCAGGGCGTTCTGCACCACAGCGGCAGCTGTTCTTCACCATCTGCCGCAGGCAGATTCTTCACCATGCCCGCAGGGCATTCTTCACCACGGCGTAAGCCGTTCTTCACTTCACACCCTGCTCGCCGCAGGCGAGCGGAATTCTCAAGCCCCGGCTTGAGGGGCGGCAGCTCAGTAGGCCGGCGCGTAAGCGCCGGGTTTTGGGTATAACAGTAATGGAGCCCCGGTGAGGGGCGGCAGAAACGGTGATATTGAATATTGGAAGTTGAATATTGAAAGGAGTATAGCGCGAAGGTAATTTTATTGACCTTTAGCAAAAATAAAACCCGATGTTTCAACATTTGGTCGATTGCCCCACAAATTGCAATTTATGGGGTTCATTGATGTGAGCGCAGCGAACGGAATTTAAGAGCCCCGGTTGAGGGGCGGAATATGGTAGCCCGGGGTGGAGATGCGCAGCAGCGTAACCCCGGGAAAGATGAAAAATATTTTGGAACCCCGCTAGGGGTGGCATAATGCGTGGCTATAATATTTACGCTTATTTATTGATAAAGCACGAATAACGAAAGAACTACAATATAATACAACCCTTTATACCACCCTCCGGGGTTCCAATTGATGTGTGTCTAGCCCGGGGTTTCCGTCTTCGTCTACGCCTACGCCGTGACAGGCCGCCGCTGACGCGGCTCCACCACCGGGCTATTTTATATCGCCCCTCCAGGGCTCAGAATTCGGCTCGCTGCGCTCGCGGTATTTGGGAGAAGAACGGCTGACGCCGTGGTGAAGAATGCCCGTTGGGCATGGTGAAGAATCTGCCTGCGGCAGATGGTGAAGAACAGCTTGCGCTGTAGTGAAGAACGC
>CAJGCZ010000069.1 GCA_904501975.1 uncultured Akkermansia sp. | reverse complement strand
CAGCGAGCCGAATTTGAGAGTCCGGAGGACGACAGACAAATAGCCGGGGGTGGTTCATCGAGGCGTAGCCGAAGATGAGAACCCCCGGTAACGCATGAAAATGATATGGAGCCCTGTAGCGCCTGAGGCGCAGCCGAAGACGCGGAAGGCCGACAGATAAGGGCGAGGCCGTAAGCCCGAAGCCATGAGCGGTGGCTCCGTATGTGTGCACATGGCATGTTAAGAACCACGCTTTCTGTCGGCCCTCGTTGCCGTCGCGTTCGCTCCGGCGCCTCGGGGCTCCAATTTTCTTTTCCCCATACCGGGGGCTTGCGCCCCCGGCTATGTGTCTGTCGTCCTCCGGACTCTTGAATTCCGTTCGCTGCGCTCACATTAATGCGCCCCACAAATTGCAATTTGTGGGCATCAACTGAAAAACTAAACATGGCTTGATTTTTTAACGCTGTCCTTATGTGGATTTTTGCTTAGCGGCAGCAATAGACAAATCTTGGAAAAGTGGCAAAAATGGCCGTTTTTTTCTTAGAAAAATGGAAATTTCGGCGTTTTTTCTCTTGGAAAAGTGGAAATACGTCTACACCAAATGTCGATTTACTGCTGTTTATCAGCATATTAACAACATTGCACCCACCTCCCTCCTTCTTTTGTCTACAAATCTTGGAAAAATGGAAATTTTTCGCATTTTTTGCTTGGAAAAACGGCGTTTTTAGGATATCTTTGCACCGAGGGGATAAAGAAGCCATGTTAAAGCGCAAAATCGACAACTATTTACAGGAGCATTACTCAACAGACGCAAAAGCGTTGTTGATTACCGGAGCGCGTCAAACAGGAAAAACGTTTTCCATACGAGAATTCGGCAAAAGGTTCAAACGTTTTGTTGAAATTAACTTTGCAGAAACACCCGACTATATTCAGATTTTTGACAAAGCGAAAGGCAGTCAAGAGATACTCGAAAGGCTCTCAATCATAACACAAGAACCACTCATCAAAGGCGATACACTCATCTTTTTTGATGAAGTTCAACTCTGCCCGGAAATCGTAACGGCTATCAAGTTTTTAGTAGATGAAGGCTCATACCGCTACATTTTAAGTGGTTCCCTACTTGGCGTTGAATTAAAGGATTTGCGTTCGGAACCCGTTGGCTACATGGACATCAAAGAAATGCATCCTCTGGATTTCGAAGAGTTCATCATGAATCAAGGCATCAGCGAAGCTGTTATCAACACGCTTCGCCGAGCATGGGAAACAAGAACAGAGGTCGACCCGTTTATCCATAGCAAGATGATGGAATTGTTTCGACTCTACCTTGTTGTGGGTGGAATGCCGGCTGCAGTAAAACGCTATATTGATACGAATGACCTCCAGCAGGTAATAAAAGAGCAACAGGCCATCCTGCATTTATATAAACGGGATATTGCACAATATGACCCTGCCCAAAAACTGAATATCAGCGAAATCTTTGAGCTTATACCGCCCGAGCTCAATGCTGCCAATAAACGTTTCATCCTGAAAAGTTTGAACAAAAATGCCAAGTTTGAGCGATATAACAACTCCTTCCTGTGGCTCAAAAATGCCGGAGTAGCCTTACCGGTATACAATGTGGAAGAGCCCAAAGTTCCCCTGCTTCTGGCACGCTCTCGCAATTTGTTCAAGCTTTTCCAAAGCGATGTAGGTTTGCTGGCGGCACAGTATGCAGAGGGGATACAGCTGCGCATACTTTCCGGTGCCAAAGATATTAATTTTGGTTCCGTATATGAAAATGCGGTAGCCCAGGAACTGGTGGCCCACGAGATAGCCCCGTATTAC
This sequence comes from uncultured Akkermansia sp., assembly GCA_904501975.1. Classification (GTDB taxonomy): domain Bacteria; phylum Verrucomicrobiota; class Verrucomicrobiia; order Verrucomicrobiales; family Akkermansiaceae; genus Akkermansia. Next base: position 5,811 of record CAJGCZ010000069.1, on the reverse strand, counting down.
TTCAACAGCAAAAAACAGGGCGAGTTGGATTTTGTCATTGAATTGGGCGGCGAGATTGTTCCCATCGAGGTAAAATCCGGCAAAGACTACACCCAGCACCGCGCCTTAGCCAACATCATGCGCTCGCCTGATTACAACCTGCAGGAAGCATTTATCTTCTGCAATGATAACATGCGGCGCAGCGATAAATTAACATACGCTCCCATTTATATGGTCATGTTCTTACAGCGTAAAAACGATGCACCAAGCTACTACAAAATCGACTTGAGCGGATTAACATAAGGGCACTCCTCCCCTACTAAAAACCCCCGCAGCTGCGGGGGTTTTTGTATAAGGATTAGAAACTGCGAGGAGCATCAGGCGGGGTCTACCCAGCGGCCGTGGCTGCGAATCAGCTCCACCAAATGCTGCACAGCCTCCTCCTGCGGAATATTCATTTCCACGGGGGTGTGGCCCACATAGAGGTTAATCTTGTTGGGGGCGCCGCCAACGTAGCCGAAATCGGCATCGCTCATTTCGCCGGGGCCATTGACAATGCAACCCATGATGGCAATTTTAACGCCCTTGAGGTGCCCGGTAGCCTCGCGAATACGTGCGGCAGCCTCTTGAATATTATAGTGAGTGCGGCCACAAGACGGGCAGGAAACATACTCTGTTTTGCTCAAGCGCACACCGGCAGCCTGCAAGATATTGAACCCAAGGTAAGCAGCCTTCTTGGGGTCTTTCTCCAAACGCACCAATACGGCATTACCAATACCATCGCACAGCAAAGAGCCAATATGAACACCGCCGGCCATGGGTGCACTCAGGGCTTCCTCTCCCCCCAGCGTATCTTTCAGCAAAATGCTGTGGCGGGTGGGAATCACGGCTGCCAACAGGCGGAAGGCTTGCGGCACGGGCATATTCACGCCGTCCTTCACCGTCACCAGCGTGGCAGGAGCCTCAGCCAAAGCGGCAATCTCGCCCGCATTGCAGGGGTCTACCTCCACCGCCTCGCAAGCCTCGTAAGAGAGCTCGGGCATAAAATCCTTCATTTCGGCGGGGGAAAGAGCCTCGCAAGCAGCTTGCGGCAGCACCACGCGCACGGGCTCATTCCAGCCCAAGGTCATCTCGCCGCGCTTAATCACATCCGCCTTACGCTTAGTGAACGTGTAGGGATTGAAAGGAGCGGCAGGTTCTTCCTGCGGCAGGGCTTGGCTGTGCTCCACCCCGGGTTGGTAGGGAGCAGCCAGCTCAAAGCCGGGTGCAACCTCATACACCGGATCCTCCGTCAAAGACACGCGCAGGGTATCACCAATACCATCTGCCAGCAAAGAGCCAATACCCGTTGCACTCTTAATACGGGCATCCTCACCCTCACCGGCCTCCGTCACACCCAAGTGGATGGGGTAATTCCAATCAGCTCCCTCTTCTTGCAAACGACGCACCAGCAGGCGGTAGGCCTGAATCATCACCTTCACGTTGGAGGACTTCATGGAGAACACCAGCTGGTGGTAATCTAAATCGCGCGCAACACGAGCAAACTCCAAAGCGCTTTCCACCATGCCCTCCGGCGTGTCGCCGTAGCGGTTCAAAATGCGGTCCGACAAAGAGCCATGGTTGGCACCCAAGCGCATAGCGCGGCCGTGTTCCTTACAGAAGAGCACCAGCGGCGTAAAGGCCGTACGCACGCGCTCCAGTTCCTCTTCATATTCCAAATCCGTATAATCGCGTTCCAGGAATCGCTTTTTATCAATAAAGTTGCCGGGGTTCACGCGAATCTTCTCCACCCATTTGGCGGCCTCCATGGCGGCATCCGGCTTAAAGTGAATATCAGCCACCAAGGGCAAATGGCAACCGGCAGCGCGCAGCTCGCGGGCAATATTCTCCAGATTCGCAGCATACACCTTGGTCTGGGCCGTAAGTCGAATAATCTCACACCCTGCATCAGCCAAGGCAAGCGCCTCTTTTACGCAGCCCTCAGTATCCAGGGTATCATGGGTCAACATGGATTGAATGCGGATAGGGTTATTTCCACCCAGCCCCATGTTACCAACCATCACCTCACGCGTTTGGCGGCGCGTATAACGAAACAGACTCGGACAATGCAACACTGTGCTCATAGCGCTATGATATGACGAACCGGTTGCTTTTTCAAGTCCTAAACCCAAATTTAAGCATAAACACCGCTAAAAGCAGCCCCAAGCGCAAGACTCAGCGCCGCGCTGTCGCGAATTAGCATTGACATTGATTGCGCAAGAATATAGAGTATCGGTAGCCTATCAGAATAAGACATGAAATCATCTGCCTTACAAAGCCTTTCCTTTATCTGCCTGTGTGCCGCAGGATTAAGCTCCTGCATTGTGCAGAAAAAGATTATTGTACCGGATATGCCGCACGACTCCATGTGGAGAGAGCGTGCCCGCCAAGCTGCCCTTGCAGCCGGTGCCAATAACGCAGCTTTGCATCCGGGGCTCAATCAGCAGCCTACCACCCCGGCTACTCATACAGAACCCACCACGCCGCCCGCAGAGCAGCCGAAACAACCGGCTGCACCTGTAGCCACACCGCAAACTCCCGCTGCAGTTCCCACTACGGCACAACCTACCGGCACCAAACCCGCCACACCGGCGGTGCAGCCCTCTGCCCCGGCAGTTAAGCCCACCACCACGGCACCAGCCAAAACAACCGTTACCCAGCCCGCTAAGCCCACAACACCGGCTAAGCCCGCTACTCCCACCCCCGCAGTAACGGCTCCCGCACAGCAGGCCAAAACAACCATCACCCCTGCCGCCCCCTCCACGGCACCGGCTACCCCCACCACGCCGGCTGTAACTACACCGGCTAAACCCAAACCGGATTTAAGCCACATTACCAACGAGAACGGCTACATCCCCTACGCCAAGCCCGTGCCCGGCGACCCCACTCGCGTTTACAATCCTTTGGCTCCGGAGCTCACCCTCCGCATTGTCAACAAAGCCACCGGACAGCCGTACCCCAGAGACACCAAACTTAAGGTACCCGGCACCAACTTCTTCTTCAAAATTCCCTAATACGCAAGCACCATGGCAGAGCTTCCCTTCCGAACCGTGTGTATCCTGGGGCCGGGGCTGTTAGGCGGCTCCATTGCTCTTGCCGTGCGCCGCGCCATGCCCGATTGCGAGTTACGCTTGTGGGCACGCCGCGAGCAACCGCTGCAATTGGCCCGCAACTTAGGGATAGAACACACCTATACCAATGCCCGCCAAGCATGCAGCGGCGCCCAACTCATTATCCTCGCCACCCCCATTGGCGCTTTTGAGGAGCTGTCGCGCAGCATTCTGCCTGCCATCGATAAGAATGCTATCGTGACGGATGTAGGCTCCGTCAAAGCCTACGTGCACCGCACCACCGGCGCCATGCTGACAGACCGTGGACGCAAGTTCATCGGCTCGCACCCCATGGCCGGAACAGAAAAACAAGGCATGGAAAACGCCTTTGCCGCGCTCTTGCAGGGAGCCACCGTTGTGGTCACGAATCCGCACGGCGTTACCGAAGCAGACACCGCCCGCTTAGAGCAATTTTGGCAACAACTAGGCTGCAGCACCTATCGCATGGAACCGGCCAACCACGACCGCACCGTGGCTCGCATCTCCCACATGCCGCACATTGTAGCCGGGTTAGCTGCCCGCAATGCTACCGTAGGCGAAACCCAAACGGCAGACCTGCAGCGCCTGGCCTCCAGCGGCTACCGCGACACCACCCGCGTCAGCTCCGGCTCCGCCCACATGTGGGCCGATATTTTGTGGGAAAACGACGTTGCCGTGCGCGAGATTCTGCACCGCTGTGTCGACGACCTCCACCAGCTTGTCAGCCTGCTGGAAAATCAGGACAAGGAAGGCGTGCGCGCTTGGCTGGAAGAAGCAAAAGCTACCCGCGAAATCATTCTGAAACTTTCAGATTAGCGCAAATTCCCCCCACTACCCCATCTTTATACTTGCCAGCAGCCTCATTCCTGTATAGTATAACGACATAACAATCACCAAACCATCACCCCCATGTTCATCTTTACCGTACCCCAAAACCACTGTGCCGTCATCGAAATGTTCGGCAAGCCTGTCGATGTAAAAAAGAGCGGCTTGAACTTCCACATTCCCTTCCTGCAAAAAATTAAGCGCGTCAACTGGCTGGAAACCCACACCGACGGCAAGTATATTCAGCTCTCCGAGCAGCTGTTGGATACCACCCCGCGCTCCTGCGTAACAAAGGATAACGCCACGCTGGAAGTCTCCTGCATCATCCGTTGGCGCATTGTAGATGCCAAGCAGGCACTGTACGAAGTAGAGAACCTGCACCGCGCCATCCGTGAGTTGGTGCTCAATGAGCTGCGCGCCCTCATCGGCAACCGCAATCTGGACGAGCTTCTCAGCTCCCGCTCCCAGTTGTCTGAAAAAGTGGTGCAGGCCATTTCCACCACCACGGCTCGCTGGGGTATCATCGTCAACTCTGTAGAAATCCAAGAGCTCTCCGCTGACTCGAAAACCCAAGAGGCCATGCTTAAGCAAATGGAGGCCGAGCGTGTCAGCCGTGCCATTGCCCTCGAAGCCGAGGGTAAGAGCCGCGCCGTGCGCCTTGCCGCTGAGGCTGAGAAGGATGCCGCCATTATGCGCGCCGCCGGCACCAAAGAAGCCATGCGCCTTATTGCCGAGGCTGAGGCAGACTACGTTGCCAAACTGGCAGCCACCATCGGTGTAGAAGGTGCTACCCAAGCCCTGCTCAACCGCCAGGCTCTCGACGGCTACAAGACCATTTCCGCCAATCCGGCAGATAAGGTATACCTGCCCTCCGGCCTGCCCGCCATGGTCAACATCAAAGACTAATTGTGCGCATGACACCGCTGATAGCAGATTTTCTGTGGGTGAGTGATGGCGTCTTCCTGCATTGGATGCTGACCATTTCCATCACCCTGCTCGTGCTCGACGTGTTCTTCTTCAACACGGATTTTCTCACACTGCTGGCCATGGGGCTCTTTGCCGCATGGGGCACCATGAGCATTGCGCCGTCTGCCCAGTGGACCGTGCTCACCTTCTTCATCTTTATCCTGATTTGGGCGCTGTTGTACTACGGCCTGTGGAAAAACCTCATTTCTCCGCTGCTCACCCGCTATCTCAACAAGCGCGCCCCCGAGGATGATATCACCACCCTCATGCAAGGCAAAAAGGGCACCGTCTGCGGCGAGCCCGGCAGCTTCTGCATCAAGGTAGGAGACCAGCTCATCCCCATCGCCGAGGAAGACCAACCCGGCCTCACCGAGGGCAGCTCCGTCACCATCACCTCTTTCCAATCGGGCGCGGCACGCATTAGTAAATAGCTCTGTTAAAGTTTTTAGTTGATAGCCCCACAAATGGCAATTTGTGGGGCCGGTTAATGTGAGCGCAGCGAACGGCATTTGAGAGCCCCGGCGAGGGGAGATAGCTCAGTAGCCCGACGCGTTAGCGTCGGGTTTTGGGTAAAAACAGCATTGGAGCCCCGGTTGAGGGGCGGCAGAGAACGAGTGAACGGTATTGTCTTTTTCCACCGAATAAGAGTATACATAAAACTTTGTTTTTCAATGAAGCCCATACACCAAGCAACAGCTTTCTGCCGTCCCTAGCCGGGGCTCCAATCGTTCTCCATCGGGATACCCGGCGCTGACGCACCGGGCTACTACGCTACCGCCCCCATACGGGGGCTCAGAATTCGGCTCGCTACGCTCGCGGTATTGGGGAGGGATGAGAACGGCTTACGCCGTGGTGAAGAATGCCCGTTGGGCATGGTGAAGAATCTGCCTGCGGCAGATGGTGAAGAACAGCT
>CAJGCZ010000068.1 GCA_904501975.1 uncultured Akkermansia sp. | reverse complement strand
TATGCTCATCAACCTTATCGGTGTCCCCATGCCTTTGGTTATTCTTTGTTCCGGTGTAATGGCGTTCCTCGTTACATGGGGTGTCGTTACGCTGTTGCGTAAATGCATCAAAGGTACTTGGTTTTTAGGTTGAAAGCCGCTATATTTTACTACCCACCTTGCCGGGAGTAACGGATTATCGTCCTCCTGACAAGGTGTTTTTATGCCTTGCCGGAGCCAATTCCAAACACCCATCAGGAAAGCCTTGGCTTACGTTGAGGAAACGGAAGATATGCTTGCTATTAACGAGTTATGTAAAAGTAGGCCGCCTCGATCCTCCCGCAAAGTCCACCGCGCACGGAGGGAAACGAACGCAAAATCTATGGCCTTTTGAGGTTCGTTACAACGAAGCAAGGTAGCTGCCTACTATCGCGTCCACCGGAGGCTTGCGGAGGCCTACAGGCTGTTTATGCTTCCGGATTTTTTTGCTATTGACCCTCTTTTTGCTATTGACCCTAGTTTGCCCGCTTCCGCCTTTGCCGAAGTTCAGCGCAAAAGGGAACGAAAGCGCCGGAACCGCAGAAACCTCATAACATTAGGCTTGGCGATACTCTTTTACGTCCTGCTTCGCTGGCTGATGAACTGATAAAGGCTAAAACTGATGAAGACGACTTTCCCCAGAATCCTTGCCACCACAGCCCTGTGCCTAGCGGCGGGGAAATAACGCATAAAAAGCCATCTTGCAGCCTAGGATTCCTCCTAGGCTGTTTGCTTGTCAGGCCTGAACTCCGTCCATCGCTTGCAGGTGTCTTTTTATCCCCTTGCAAGCGATGTTTCTTTTTAGGTTGCTACTCGGTGAAAAATGCACCTTAAACGCCTGATTCTGTGTAGCTTGTCAGTTCGAAACATCTTTGCTTATCACAGAGTTGCTATCGCCCCAAAATCGCCTAAGCTCACAGAATCAACAGATTGTAGATTCGAGACATCTTTAGTGACCCTAAAAGGCGTTCGCGCTTAGGAAAACGGGCTTAGGCATGCTTAGGCTTTTTGGTCTTTTGGAGCCGATATGTTGGCACCGTCTGTGGTATGCAACACGGGTGTTGCCCGGCTCCGAGTCTCGCTACCGCTCGCTTTCTACGCCGAGGCTAGGCTTCGTTCTCGTTGCATCTGAGCGGTAGCTCAGATGCAACTCGTCTACGCGCCGTCAGGCCTAATCGGCCTGCCTGGGCGTAGAAAAACAGCGTATCAGGAAACCTGATACGCTGTTTTACGAAGCCTGGAGCATAGCGGACTCGAACCGCTGACCCCTTCAATGCCATTGAAGTGCTCTACCAGCTGAGCTAATACCCCGTTTGTTTGTGTTGTCCTTAGCGGACGGGCGAATTATACAGGTTTGTGTTGTGTTTGGCAAGTAAAAAGTGAGAAAAAATTACTTTTTTCTCACTTTTTAGGGGCAGAAGCTGTTTTGAAGGGGAATTAATGGCGACGACGGCGAGCTGCGAGAGCAGCCAAAGCCATAAGGCTGAGGGTGGCCGTGGCCGGTTCTGGTACGATGGGGGTGAGGCCCCAGGAGTAGCCTACTTCCGGATTAATGGTAAAGGCGTTTTGAATGGTAAAGTTATCTCCATCTAATGTAAAGTCGATAGAATTTTTGCTCGTTATCGTAGCCTCTACAGTAAGTAAATCAGGTTTCCCGGTGTAGTCATCAGAATCCGTGATAAACAGTTTGGTGATTTTACCATCACTATCGTATTCCGCACCCCAAAGGGTTAATGTGTGGGAATTAGTAGCTAATGCGACAGGCGCTCCTGCGGTAAGCATGGTAATGATATCAGCCGATGTGGGGTTAGCGTACTTTACAATGAAAAGATCTTTTCTCTGTGAGTTGTAAAGCTCTGTGCCCGCGGGAATGACGCTTGAGTAATAGCCGGCGTGGGTACTCAAGATGTAAGCGGGATCGAACCCGGTGAGCCACCATGTGAGCGCATTGGGAACGTTGGACCCGGATATTTTTGTGGAGTTTTTTACAAATGTGCTCCAGATGTTATCAAGGCCTTGAGGCGTGCCTGCGGGGGCTACATGGCGGTCTTGCCACCAAGCAAGGAGATTGGAGGTTGCAGCAGCGTAGCACATGCCGTCATCAGAGGCAGCAACGTCAACACGCGGGAAGCCGTGTTCATCTTCGGGGGCATCATCCTCATGAGTTTTGTTGGCATCGTACCAACCGGAGGTAGCATTCACCCCGTCAGCCCAAATGATGTCGGCTTGGGTGGTGGGGAGGAGGGCGGCGCTGCACAGCGCGGCGAGGTGGAGGTTGCGGAGTGTTTTTGTCATTATCATGTTGTGTGTGAAATAGTGGGGAATGGTGGGTAGTGGTGAGAGGTTTATGCCGGGTTGGCCCCCATAATGCCTCGGTAGAAATTGCAACCGACAAAGTTACCGATGACGATGGAGACGTAGAAGAGCAGGATTTCTCCGAGGTGGGCGGCCCAGAAGTCCAGCGGCACGCAGCTGTAGAAGAAGGCATCTGCAATGCAGTGGGGGAATCCGCAGACAATGAAGAGCGGCACGCCGAAGAAGAGGAGGTGCATGTTGCCTTTGCGGGCAAAGGTAACGGCGGTGGTCATGATGAAACCGCAGGCAATGGAGAGGAGGCTGCCGTTGACAATGCCTAAGGAAAGACGGCTCTCCAGCAGGGCTTGGGCGGTTTCTTGAATCGGGAGGGGAGAAAGGCGTGTGAGCAGGGAGAGGGTGGCGCAGCCGATAATGTTGCCCAAAAGCACCAGCCCCAAGTAACCAAACTCGTTCTTTTTAATAAAGCCTGCCGTGCCGGTGTACAAGGCCAGCTTGTAGTTTACTACGGCCAACAGTGCAAAGGCAAAGATGATGCAGCCGGCCAGGAAATTGCCGTCGGCCTTGAGGGCCAGAAAGCCGAAGCCCGCAATGCCAATGCAAATGCCCGACATGAAGGCAGAACGAGAGACGTTAAAGGTGTCCATGGTATGCAAGAAAGAGGATTGTAAGTTACGCTTGGTGTGAGTATAGCATAACTCGGGGGAATGTAAAAAGCTAATTCCGCGTCAAGCTAAACAAATTTGCGGAAAAAACAGTTATTTGAGCAAATTTTTGAGGAAGGCGTCGGCTTTGGGGCCGCGGCCCATGAGGTTGCGGTAGAGCTGTTGCGGGGGGAGGCTGTAGCCGGGCTCGAGGAGGGTTTTGCGAATATTTTTGCCGAAGGCGCTGTTGGTAAGGCCTTGTTGTTTAAGCTCTGCAAAAACATCTGCGGCCATTACCTCGGCCAGCGTGTAGGCGTAGTACGCGGCATCGTAGCCATCAACTGCGTGCTCAAAGTTGCGTATAAAGGCTATGTTGCCGATGGTGGAGGGAAGCACCCACGGCTCAATAATGCTGCGTATCACCGCATCCAGCGATTTGTTGTAGAAGCTTTCTTTGTAGCGGGTGTGCAGCTCGAGGTCAATTTTCGCGGCAAGTAGGGAGTTAATGGCGGCGTGGCGGTGTTTGAGCCCGTAGCGTGTGGCGGCCAATTGTTCTGCCAATGCGCGCGGTAAGGGGGCGCCGGTGCTGTGGTGGCGTGCTATGGTGCAGAGCACATCCGGCTCCCACGCGTGTGCCTCGTGCAGTTGGGCGGGGAGCTCAATAAAATCCAAGGCTTGGCAGGCGGCTGTTTGTTGGTGGATTTCGCCTTTGCCCAGAATGAGGTGGAGCGCATGCCCGAACTCGTGGAAGAGCATGCGCAGCTCTCTGTGGCTGAGCAGTAGGGGCTCGCCTTGGGCGGCGGGTTGCAGAGGCAGCATCATGGCCAGCAATTGCGGTGTGGCTTTGCCGGTGTTGCCCCCGTTGGTGCCGCTACCAAGCAGCTGGCATCCGGCGTTGTACTTTTTGCCTCTTCTGGCAAAGGCATCCAAGTAAAAGGAGCCAAGGTGGGCTCCGCCGGCGGCATCATGCACGGCAAAAACGCGCACGCCCGGCGCCCATACGTCGATGTGGTCGGCCGGGGCGCTTGCGTCACCTTGCCGGTAACAGGTGGGCAGCTCGCGGATGCTCAGGCCGTACAGGTTCCCGAAGTAGGTCATGGTGCCTTGCAGGATGCTCTCGTACTCAAAGTAAGGGCGCAGAGCTTCCTCGTTGAGCTTGTTGCTTGCTTGGTCAATTTGGGTGCAATAGTAGACCAAATCCCATGGGGGGATGGTGGCGGTGCCGTTGCTGCCGTGGGCTGCGGCGCCGTTGCGCAGGGCCTCCTTATTGGCCTCTGCCACGGGGCGCAGGCGCTGCAGCATGTTGTCTACAAAAAGGCGCGCATTCTTGCTGTTTTTGAGCATGTAGTGGCGCAATTTTAGGTCGGCGTGGTTGGGGTAGCCCTCCAGTAGGGCAATATCGTGCCGCAGTTGCATCATTCGGTGCACAATGGGGCCGTTATCATGCGGGGGGCGGTAGCCGGGGGATTTGAGGCCTAGCCAGCAGGTTTTTCGGGTTTCAGCCACCGTGCAATGCTCCATTATATCCAGCATCGTGCCGGGGGCGGTAAGGGTAATGAGCCAGGCCGGTTTTTGCTCGGTGGCCAGGCCTGCGCGCCGAGCGTCCGCTGCCATTTTGCTCAGGGTGGCGGCCGGTACGCCGTCCAGCTGAGCGGGGTTGGTAAACAGGTGTTGCCAGTTTTGGATGCCGGCGCGGATGTTGTCGTTGTACTTGCTGATTTGCTCGTGCAACTGCACCCTCTTTTTGGCGAGCAACCGCGCCGTGGTATCGTCTTTTGGCAGGGATACCTGGCTCAGGAGGATGGCCATGGCGTGCTTCTTCTCGGGGGCAAGGGTGGCGGCTTGGGGAGATTTTGCCCATTGGTGCAGAACACGGTGTACTGCTGCAGATTGGTGCACCTCTTGCCAAATCCGGTTCCGGCGCGGCGCGATGCTTCGGTGGGCTGCCATAAGCCCGGGCTTGTCTGCCCCGGCGTGGTCGAGATGGTAAATATAGGTTTCTATGCGGGTTAGCTCCTGCTCAATGCGGCTAAAGGCGCCGAAGGTAGCATCAAAATCTGCCTGTGCGGGGTCTGCCTGCAACAAGTGTCGGAGTTTTTGTTGCGCGAGGTCGAGGGCAGCAGTTGTATCTGCCATGAGGGATTGCTCCGTCATTTGCGACCACGGAGGGTACACTCCTGAGTGCAAAAACGGGCGCTCCTCTGCGCTGGCGGCAGCTGCGGGAGTGGTGGGCTCCGCAACGGCTGCCGCGCAAAGGATGGCGCTTAAGGTAAATAGTATGAGCGCGCGTAACAAGCGGAAGGAGGCGGTTAGCGGGGCCTGCTGTTGCGCAGCATGTTGAGCAGAGACGGCAGGTCTGCAAAGAATTGTTGCAGAAATTGGCGGGTTTCCTCCGCCTCCTCCGGGGAGAGGAAGGGGATGCACTCCTCAAACAAAAGGCGCGTTTTTTCCAGCTCCTCCACACTATCGGCCGTAGTGAGGCTGTATTGGCAGCGCGCCATCAGCACGCCGCCTTTGTTGGGGGGCAGGGTTTCTGCCAGCTGGCGCTCCAGCAGGGCACCATACTCGGCAGAATACGGATTAAGCGCTGCTCGCTCCGCCTCAAAACGGGCAGCTTGCTCTTGCACAGCCACATCAGCGTGTATGCCGGTGGCATTGCCGGGGTCGTTCTTTTTAATTTCGTCTCTCAGCTCGCAGTAAGGGCGCTCAAAGGCTTTGGCAGAGGGGAAGGTGGAGTATGCCTGCATGAGCACTTGCGCTTTTTCCTTGCCTTGCAGCATGGCCGCTTTCTCAAAAATAGCGGCGGCAGAGATAGCGTTCTCCAAGTGTTGGCGGGCTGTTTTGGTGCTACCCACATTGCCCAAAAATCCACCCACCACACGCCCCTCGGGAGTCAGCGCCATGATGGTGGGCAGGCCTATCACCTCGTAGCGTTCGGCAATGGCTTTGTTGCGCTCCAGTAAATTACCGGGCAAAGCTTTGCGTTGGGGTAAATCCACCTCTACAAATACAAAGTGTTCTTGCGCCCAGTTCATGAAATCCGGGGCATCCAGTACGGTGCGGCGCAGCTGAATGCAGGCTGTGCACCAGTCGGACCCGGTGAAGTCGATGAGCACAAGCTTGCCCTCTTTGGCTGCCTGTTGAGAGGCGGCTTCAAGGTCTGTTTGCCACACGTCCTGTGCAGCCGGGGCCACCAAAGCAGCACAGATGAAAAGCGGGGAGATAAGGAGACGGTTCATGAGATTGATGGATAAGATACCTTTCTTGTATGCTACCACGCGGGGGCTTGCCTGTCAAACTCAAATTATTGAGGTATAGGGCTCATGCGTTGTTGCGCTCCAGCAACACAATAAGCTCCGGCTTTTCGCTCCCTTGCTCATCATACATGGTTGCGGTAGAGCTGCTAATGACTCGCCATCCCTTCTGTGCCAAGCTATTGAGGGCTTGCTGCAAGCTTTGCGGTGTAAATTTGCCGTTAAACATGCGGTCGTTTTGGCTCAGCGTCTTGTACTCAATAGTATTCTTTTTTGCCAGCGATGCCAACGGAATCTTATCCCCCAATACCACCCCTTTTTTGCTGCGATTGAGCGTGGAGCCCAAGCCCATGGCTTTATGAGCAGCGGGGCGGGGGCCTATTGCGGCCTTTGCCGTAGCGGCCGGCTTAGCCGCAGCCGTGCGAGGGCGGGCTCCCATGGCTCGTGCTTGGGCTACGGTGAGGGTTTGCTGGGTTCTGGCATTGGCCAGTATATGTTCCCCGGTGATACCCGGTGTAGACAATATACTGCTCAGCGGGTAATGTTGCTCACTCCACGTGTTGTTGTGCCGATCCAGAATGAAATAGGTGGTCATGGTGCGAATGGGGTTATGAAGTAGCTTTATTATACGAATTGAGGCAGGCTTGGCAAGCATATATTATATATAGGAATTGTATAGATTAAAATTTTCCTTCGTTTAATAGAGTTTTCGCGGTCAAAAGCGGCAGGCTCCCCTTGCATAAGAGGGGGGAATGTGATACAATGCGCGCCGCTGTATGGCTATTTCACTCAAAACCGTGCTTTGTATAGGCTGTGGCTGTTTTATCGGTGGCATTTTGCGCTACCTTACCGGCCTGTATATCAGCAGCCGGTGGGCGGTAGTGCCACCGCACATGCCGTGGCATACCTTGGTTATTAACTTTGTGGGGTGCCTGATGATGGGCGTGTTCTGCGGGTTGTTTCATAAAGGCTTGGTGCAAAATCCCAGTGTGCAGGCCGGGTTAACCGCCGGGCTTTGCGGCGGGTATTCCACCTTGGCTGCCTTTGCGTGGGAGAACGCCGAGCTCCTGCGCGCCGGGGCGCATCTTACGGCAGCCTGCTATATGGTGGCCACCTTGGTAGGCGGCGTGCTTTGTTTTATGTTGGGCTATGCCGCTGCGCAAGCCGTGGCTCGGTAAGGGCCTATCTTGGTACGTTATTGCCACTGGCTTTTCGTTCGGTGCCCTCTTTAGCATTTTCTGTTACGGAAAGCTTTGTTTAGGTTTTCAGGTGATGACCCACAAATAGCAATTTGTCTATATCGTAGGGTGGGACTTCAGTCCCACCTTTTTGGTGGTATGGTTTGATAATAAATGTTGGACTAAAGTCCAACACTCCGATAGCATTTCCCCAACAACTACCAATTTGTGGGGCAATCGACCAAATGTTGAAACATCGGTTTATATTTTTGCTAAAGGTCAATTTTGAGCCACCCACCGTGCCACCCGCTGGCGCGGTGGGTGGCAACAAATTGCCGTTTTGGGCTATAAAATCGGCAGAAAAATGGTAGTTTGTCGGCCCGCCGTACTACGCACCGCAGGTGCGTTCTTCACTACAGCGCAAGCTGTTCTTCACCATCTGCCGCAGGCAGATTCTTCACCATGCCCAACGGGCATTCTTCACC
>CAJGCZ010000067.1 GCA_904501975.1 uncultured Akkermansia sp. | reverse complement strand
GCAATCGCATCGCACTTGCTCTTGGTACGGGAAGCCAGATGGATGTTCTTGTAGACATCCGCCATCTGGGCGCACTTGTGAGCCACTACATGACCCACACCACCAGCTCCGATAATGAGTACAGTGTTATTCATTGCCCGCCAAGAGTGCCTGAAGCTCAGCCAAATGTCAAGCAGAATTCGTGCTACAAAATCTGATAGGCGAATTTATTGTGTAATATGTGCCATACCACCCCCCACGCACGTGAGCAACGCGAACATTTCACGCTTGCGCAGCAAGCTCTTCACGTGAGCCGCAGGCGAGCCCTTCACGATTGCGTAGCAATCCCTTCATGTGAGCGCAGCGAGCCATTCACGATTGCGTAGCAATCCCTTCATGTGAGCGCAGCGAGCCATTCACGATTGCTTAGCAATCCCTTCATGTGAGCGCAGCGAGCAATTAAGTTCGCCTGCGGCTCACACGAAGGGTTCGCGTTGCTCACATGAACGGGCTCGCCTTCGGCTCACGTGAAGGGTTCGCCTACGCTCACATGAAGGGATTGCTGCGCAATCGTGAAGGGCTCGCCTGCGGCTCACATGAAGAGCTTGCTACGCAAGCATGAAGAGTTCGCTACGCTCACGATAAAAAATGGGGGCATCTGCCCCCATTGTTTTAGCGCAAGAAAAAGCGCAGAATCTTTTCCGCAAATTTGGAGTACGGATGATATCGGAAAGGTAAATCCAGCCAATTAGCTTTAGAGAGCACGGATTTGTGGTGCGAGAAGGTATCGAACCCGGCTTTACCGTGGTAGGAGCCCATACCGCTGTCGCCAATACCACCGAAGGGCAGCCCATGCACGGCAAGGTGGATGATGGTATCATTGATACAACCGCCACCGAAAGACAAGTGCTGCGTAAAGCGCTTCTTATTCGTTGAATCCGTGGTAAAGAGGTAAGAGGCCAACGGGCGGGGACGGCTAAGCACAAATTGCTCTACTTCCTCCCACTTATCCCACGTGAGGATGGGCAGAACGGGGCCGAAAATCTCTTGCTGCATGGAGGAGGAAGACGGCGTAACATCATCCAACAACGTGGGCTCAATACGCAGGGTGGCCGAATCACCCTTGCCGCCAACGACGGGAGTGGCATCTTGCATCAGCTCCATCAGGCGCTCAAAATGACGCTTAGAAATAATGTGGGTAAACTCCTCATTCTTAAGCGGCTCATCGCCCAGCATTTCTTTAACAGCCTTGCGGTATTCTTCCACAAAGGCATCTTTCACGCTGTGATGAATGAAGAGGTAATCCGGAGCCACGCATGTTTGCCCGGCATTAAGAATCTTACCGAAAGCCACACGGCGAGCAGCTACGCGGATATTGGCTGAGGCATCCACAATACAGGGGCTCTTTCCTCCAAGCTCCAATGTAACCGGGGTAAGATGACGAGCAGCGGCATCCATAATGATATGGCCTACGGTGGGGCTGCCGGTAAAGAAGATATAGTCAAACTTCTGCTCCAGCAATACACCGGTGGATTCACGGCCACCCAGCACTACATGTACATATTCCTTGGGGTACAGGCTGCCCAGCATCTCAGCCAATACGCCGGAGGTAGCAGGAGTCATGGAAGAGGGCTTAACCACGCAGCAGTTACCGGCAGAGAGAGCGGCCACCAGCGGGTCTAAGCACAGCAGAACAGGATAATTCCACGGGCTCATGATGAGAGCCACGCCATACGGCTCCGGCACCACGCGGCTTACGGAGGGGAACTGAGCCAACGGCGTATGCACACGGCGGGGCTTGCTCCAGCTACGCAAACTGTGAATGGTGTGATTGAGGGAAGAGGTCACCATGCCGATTTCGGTCATAAAGGTCTCCATGACACATTTACCGAGGTCTTGCTGCAAAGCCTCGCAAATGCGGGGTTCCCATTCCTTAAGGGCAACGCTCAATTTTTTGAGAGCAGCAAGGCGGTATTTAACATCACGCGTAACATGAGTGTTAAAGAAACGGCGCTGAATATTGGCAATGTTTTGCATGATTAGAACGCGGCGTTAAGGATTTCCATCACCTGCTCCTCAGAAGCGGCACGGGGATTCACGATGAGGGCGCCATCATTCACGGCAAACTCAGCCACCTTGGCAAAGGCATCTTTGCTCACCCCGGCCTCGCTCAGCGTAAGGGGTAAGCCACATGCCGTATTAAGCTTACGGCCTAAGGTTACAATGGCCTCAATAGCGGCCTCGGCGCGCTTATCTGCCGGGGTTGTCATAGCGGCATCCATACCCACCAACCACGGCAGCAGCGCAGCGTAGTCCCCTGCACTGTGGCTCAGGTTATAGCGCATCACATGTGGCAGCAAAATCGTCATGGCCACGGCATGCGGCACATGGCACACACCACCCAAGGCATGGCCAATAGCGTGCACCGCCCCTACCATGGAGTTAGAGAACGCAATACCGGCCATGGTGGAAGCCAGCGCCATGTTATAGCGAGCCTCACGATTTTTACCCTCCTTGGTAGCCGTTTCAAGATTCTGCATAATGAGACGAATGGCAGCCGTACCGTAAGCGGAGCTCATGGGGTTAGCTTGCAGGCAGGTGCAGGCCTCTACAGCGTGGCACAAAGCATCCATACCGGTGCTGGCGGTTGCCTTGGGCGGCAAGCCCTCCGTCATGCGCGGGTCAATCACGGCAACATCAGGTTCCACAAAGGGGGAAAGGAACTCCATTTTCACGCCGTTGGCATCGTTTTTAATCACGGCAACGCCGGTACATTCAGAGCCGGTGCCGGCTGTGGTGGGCACTACCACAAAGGGAATATAGCGACCCTTGGTCACATTCTCCAAACCACTGATGGAGAAGATATCGTCCGTATCCTGAGAAAGCACCAAACGAACGCCTTTGGCAGTATCAATGACGGAGCCACCGCCAATAGCCACAATGGAATCACAATTCTGCTCGCGGTAGAAAGCAGCTATGCGGTTTACCACAGCCAAGGAGGAATCCACCGGAATATCCGTAAAAGTAGCAGCGGGAGCAACACCTTCTGCCACCATGGCATCCGTCACCTTGGTCATCGTGCCGATTTTAGCCAGCACTGCATCGGAGAGCACCAAGGGGCGCTTGGCATTAAGATGTTGCAACTCGTTCGGGATGCGTTCTAAAGCGAGGTCACCGCACAGCAATTTGACGGCATTCTGAAATTCGAAGTAAGACATGGTGTAAGTTAGTGAGAAAGTTTATAGCGGCAGGTAAGGAAGCCCAAGGCCACACGGCCGTAGGTACGCAGGAAGCAGACTTCCGGCTTAGGGATATCCGTCATAATGCGGCGATTAATGATGTTCGGGAAGAGATAGGCCTCCACCACATTGACCAAGCGAGCAAGGCGCATCACATCCGCCACCTCGCCGGCCATGGTAAAGGCATGGGCCGCGTAGGCCTGAGCCAAGCCCATTTGCCCCGTAAACAGGCGGAAAGCCAAGGGCAAGGATTTAATATGCAGCGTGCAGGTAGCTTTATCAAGGCTACGCAAGCGGCGCAACTTGCCTCCCTGCCACATCACATGCAGCTGCGGACCTTGGTGCCCGGTGTAGATGGAGTAGCTAAGCCCCTCCGGCATGCGCTTAAACTCACCGGCAACGCGAGAATCCTGCTTTTGCAACTCAACTAAAGCCGCATGCACAACGCGCAAGACGATAGAGACAGTCAGTTTCTGCAAAAAACGTTTCATGAGAGTATCATTCTCCACGTTTTGCGGAAGCACGGCGCAGGCGGTCCATCATCGCACAGCCCAATCCCGTTTCCGGCAGTTCTTCGGCAACAATAACCTGCACCTCCTCGTTTTCATCCATAGCACGCATCACGGCAAACAGGCGCACAGCAGCCTCAGCCAAACGGCCACTACCCGGCGAAAGCGGCAGGGTTTCCACCCAGCAATCCTGCGCAGCCAAGGGAGAATCGCCCTGGTACGAAATCAGGCCGTAAGCCACACCCTCCTCGGGCTCAAACTCTTCCTTCGGGTTGCGAAGAATAAGCGGTTTAGAGGGGGCATAATGGCTCTTCAACTGACCGGGGGCATTAGGCATGGCTTCTTCCATGGCCGTTTTGCCTTTGGCGGGCTTCAGTACGCGGCAAATACCACGGAGTTTTTCGCGAGTAATGGGGCCTTCGCGCAGCAAACGAACGGCAGGCTTGCCTTTTTCGTCCAAGCAAGGCATCAAAATCGTGCTTTCCAAGCCTTCGGAGCAGGCACCGGCATCCAACACCATGGGAATGGCACCCCCAAGCTCCTTCATCACCGCACCGGCACTGGTGGGAGAAATATGGCCAAAACGGTTAGCGCTGGGGGCTGCAATCGGGCGCCCCAAGGCTCGGGCTACGCCGCGCATCACCTCATGGCTGGGCACACGGCAAGCCACCGTGGGCAATCCACTGGTAACAATATCAGGGATAATCGGCTTGCGCGGCAGCACCAAAGTCATCGGTCCCGGCCAAAATTCTTTAGCCAGCGTATCCACCAACGGTTGCAATTCCGCAGGTACATCCGTGTAATCCTTGATGGATTTTCCGTTCGGGAAATGGCAAATGAGGGGGTCAAAACTGGGGCGCTCCTTAACGGCAAATACATTTGCTACAGCATCGGTATTCAGGGCATCGGCTCCCAATCCGTATACGGTTTCTGTTGGTATCGCCACCAAGCCGCCTTCCTCTAACAAGGCTGCGGCTTCTTTGTATACTTTGCGGCAATCATCTAAAAGATCAACCTCTATTACGCGCGTTTGCATGCGCGCATCATACAGAAAACTTAGAGCAATGTCAAGGAAAAGAGAGGGTTAACGAGAAAATACACTTGAGCCATGGCTGCGTTCTCAACATCCGCCGGACTTACCATCTTGTTTTTATTCTTGCATTTTAAGCATAACTTCGTTATGATGCTCGCGCGTTATGTCGAGTTCATTCGGTTCAATTTTCAAAATCAGCACCTGGGGAGAATCTCATGGTGTAGGCGTGGGTGTAGTGATAGATGGGTGCCCTGCCCGCTTACCGCTCTGCACAGAGCAAATTCAGCTCGAACTAAACCGCAGAAGACCCGGCCAAAGCGATATCGTTACCCCTCGCAACGAAGAGGACAGCGTAGAAATCCTTAGCGGTGTGGTAGACGGCATGACCACCGGCACCCCCATTGCCCTTTCGGTGCGCAATAAAGACCACCGCTCCGCAGCCTACGATGAGATGCAGCACACATATCGCCCCTCGCATGCAGATTTTTGTTACGATGCCAAATACGGCATCCGCGCTTGGGCCGGAGGAGGCCGCGCCAGTGCCCGCGAAACCATCGGCCGCGTAGCAGCCGGTGCTGTTGCAAAGGCTATTATCCACGCTCTGTGCCCCAATCTGGAGGTAGTCGCGTGGGTGCAACAGATTCATAACACCGTGTGCCCTATTCAACCGCATGAGGTACAGGCCGCCGTTGTAGAGAGCAACGTTGTACGCACTGCTGATGCCGCCACGGCAGAAACCATGGCCAATGCCATACGCACAGCTCGCAGTCGGGGAGACTCCTTGGGCGGCATTGTGGCATGCACCATTCGCAACTGTCCCGTTGGCTTGGGCGACCCCGTGTTCGACAAGCTGGAAGCCACGCTAGCCCATGCCATGATGAGCATTCCTGCTTGCAAAGGATTTGAGGTAGGCTCCGGGTTTGCTGCCCCGAATTATACCGGCATAGAGCACAACGATGCCTTTTACATGGAGGGTGACCGCGTGCGCACCAAAACCAACCATTCCGGTGGCATTCAAGGCGGTATCTCCAACGGTGAAGATATTAACATGCGTCTGGCCTTCAAACCCACAGCCACCCTCATGGTGGAACAGGACACCGTTAACGATGCCCACGAAGAAGTGCGCCTGCGCGGCAAAGGACGCCACGATGCCTGCGTGCTTCCGCGTGCCGTGCCGATTGTAGAAGCGATGGCCTATATTGTGCTGGCAGACCATCTGCTAAAACAACGAACAACCGTTCTTCATCCCTTTTCATGAAACTTGACCATACCACCACGCAAGCAGAACTCCGCAAACTCTACGCCGTCATTGTGCGCAAGGAGTTTCTGAAAGGCACCCCGCTGAATATCAAACCTTTTTTGCGCTATACGCTGCTCTTCCTGCTCTTCCCGGCTATGATTTTCGGGTTTTGGGTAGGCTTTGGCATCACGGCTGTTTTTTGTGTTGCGCTCATTGCCCTGCTGGCCGTTAACTGCGTTACGGCTGCTTTAGTGGCCGTGCTTTCATGGTTTTCCCTCGGGCTGTTACCCATTAGCTATGTTACATGGAAAACGTACAGCAAAGCCGCCCATACCCGAAAATTGCGCATGATGGTGCGCGAATCCTTGGGTGCCAATAAGGCCAAAGCCTGTGTGCCGCAGAATATGCAGCTGAGTTGGAAAAACCGCCGCAACAAGAAAAACACCTTCAAGTTTGCCTCTGTTGTCATCAATGCTCCGCAGTCCGGCATTTATGTTCTGCTGCTGACCATGCCCCACTACAACGGCGCTAAATTACTGACAGACGGCCCCGCCGGCATGTGCATTATGCAAAAAGAGGCAAAAAAGGGTGGCGAGCTCAGTGCCCTGTTGCTCTATAACCTGAATGAAGGCCCGCACGAAATTTCTTGGAGCCTCATTTCTACCGACGATGAACAGGCACCTGATACCTACATCACGCAAATTAATGCCGAGGCGCATTAAATAAACCAAGCCTATTCTTTACCGAGCCCCGCACCAGCGGGGCTTTTTGCTGCTATTAATCAATCGCTGTTCTGCGGATTGAATCCGATGTCTTGTTATTTTTTCTTGACTTGTAATGAATATTTTATACGATATTCAATATGCTTGAATCTACAACTGAGTACTACTATACGGATGACAACAATCAAGTCGTAGGCCCGCACACCCTTGAGCACATCAAACAATTGCGTCTGCAAGGGCAACTCTTTGATGACACGCAGGTGTGTAAAACAGGTGAAACAAAATGGTTGCCACTTGCCGATGTACTTTCGGTTCTCGCCAATAATAAAAGTAAAGAGCAAGCAAAGCCTCTCCATAAAATGACTCCTCCTGTAACGGTGAAACATAAGCAAGAGGCTCGCGGAGCTGATAAAGAAGAGCAACACACCCGCCCCACTCCCAATGGCGCAGAGTCTAAACAAGGGGGCGACAAAATCAGGATTATCAATACGGCGCTTTTGGCTGTTATTGCCATTCTTTTAATATGCCAGTTGATTGTTGGCAACTTGTCTATACCCACAACAGAAATATCAACGAGCACAAGCAAGAAGAGCGATTCTCAAAGCTCGCGTTTTGTTCCCGTTACTATTGCGGAGGCGGATTACGAATACGGCGCTGTTCACATTGATCGCGAAAACATGGCCTATGCAGAAGAATTTCACAAGGAAAAAGGAGGCAAGTTCGGTCCTATCGAGATACCGACTCACCATCTGCACATCGGAGGCTATCAAGGCTGGCAATATGTTGGCATTTTATGTAATGACGGAATCAACGGGAGCTGGATTCTTGTAAGAAGAAAAAAGGAATAGTAAATAGCTAAGTTTTAGTGTTCGGGCGCTCACCCCACAAATGGCAATTTGTGGGGCCGGTTAATGTGAGCGCAGCGAACGGAATTCAAGAGTCCGGAGGACGACAGACACATAGCCGGGGGCGCAAGCCCCCGGTATGGGGAAAAGAAAATCGGAGCCCCGAGGCGCCGGAGCGACGCGACGGCAACGAGGGCCGACAGAAAGCGTGGCTCTTAACATGCCATGAGCACACATACGAAGCCGCCGCTCATGGCTTCGGGCTTACGCCCTCGCCCTTATCTGTCGGCCTTCCGCGTCTTCGGCTGCGCCTCAGGCGCTACAGGGCTCCCTATCATTTTCATGCGTTACCGGGGGTTCTCATCTTCGGCTACGCCTCGAT
>CAJGCZ010000066.1 GCA_904501975.1 uncultured Akkermansia sp. | reverse complement strand
CTTTCGCGCGCTTGTCTTCACTTATTGCAATAAGTGAAGACTGAATTTGTGTTTTCTCTTTTGTTTTGCTCAATAACACAAGAAAATTCGGGCGTTTTGTTGACTTATTGTGCAATAAGTGAAGAGAATTCACCTGTTTTCTTCACTTATTGATGAAAACACAAGAGAATTCGGGCGTTTTGTTGACTTATTGCACAATAAGTGAAGAGAATTCGCCTGTTTTCTTCACTTATTGATGAAAAACACAAGAACCTACACACTTTACTCTTTACTTATTGAGCGGTGGTTCAAGTTATCAGACTGCAATCCAACCATAGCCTTGTATTGCCATGTCGATAAAATGATTGAGTAAAAGGCTTATTTTAGAATCAAAGGCATCTTTATCGTAGCTCGGAGGTAAGTCCTCATTAAGCGTGTACTCTATAGCTTTTCTGACGCGCAGTTTGGGTTGTTCATCCTTATACCAGTCTACCACCAGTAGTTTGGCCTTATCTTCCGTCAGTTTTTTGTACAGATTTTTTGCTGCCAGTTTTACCTTTTTTTCCTCTTCTTTAGTCAGCTTTCTACCACGTATCAGCAGGTCGTACATTTCCAGCTCTGCTTCCGTCAAGCCCTCCAGATCGGGGCGTTGTTGCTCACGCTGCAAGTCTTCCAGCAATTTGATGAGTTGCTCGTAGTAATCTTCATTCTCGGAGCCTCCGGCGTTGTAGCGGTCGATGATGTTTCGGAAACGATTCGAAAATTTGTCACGAGTGCAGTTGCGGTGCAACATATCCTGCAAGGTTTTTTCCAAGAATGCCTTGAGGTCATCAATTTCGATGGCCTTGTATGTAGCTTGTTTAATTTCCTTTCTCAGCTCTTCTGCATCAATCTTGGATAAATCTATAACCTTGGTTCCGTGGATGGCGTATTCTTTCAGCTCATCTTCTGCTTTTGCCGCTTCTACGCTGTAGTCCAACACCTCAGCCATGCGTTGCTTTGCTCGCCGAATCTTTTCATCGTCAATTCGGTTTGTCACCAAGCCATGTAAGTAAGCTAAGGGTAGATATTTGGCATTATCCCAATGACGCTCAAAAATTTCAGGTTTTGAGGCATCGTGTAGATTGCTCATGGCATTGGTGATGACTTTAAACTTCTCTTTATGGTCATCGTTCGCCACTATGACGTTGTATGCTTTACGTAGTGCATCCAACTGGTCAAATGTGGTACTTTCCCCGATGATGGCATCCAACGATACGCCTATTGATTGCAAGAAAGAATCACCTTCGCTGATACATTCATCCAGATAGCCAATGAGTGCATCTACGTCTTTCGCGGGCATCAGTGTATCATCATCCGGTACAGCATAGTCTGCCAATGCCTTCTGCATGTGCTTAAACACATTCACGTAGTCAACGACGATGCCGCAAGGTTTGCCGGGATACACTCGATTCGCGCGGGCTATGGCTTGCATGAGTGTGTGTGATTTCATCGGCTTATCCAGATATAAAGTGGAAAGATTCTTTACGTCAAAGCCGGTGAGCCACATAGCGCATACAAACACCAAGTGCAGTTTGTCATGCGGGTCTTTGTACCTGTCCTCCAAATCTTTACCATCTGATGTGGGCTGCTCCATTTTCTTGCGATGAATGGAAATATCCAAATCCTTGGCTGCAAATTTTTCTTCTTCTCCTTCTTCTTTGGAAATAACGACAGCCATTTCTACTCCGTTCATGTACTCCAGAATAGCTGTAAGCTTGTCACGTTCTTCCTTCGTTTCGGCAGTATTACGTTCTGCCATGATGAGTTTCTTTTCCTCGGCCCAGTAGTGTTGTACTTTATCGTACATCATCACGGCGGTATATTTATCCACCGATACCACCATGCCTTTGCCGAGGAATCCTCGGCGCGGGAAGTGGTGTGCAATGTCGCGGGCTATCTTGTCCAAGCGGTCATCGCGTTTAATCACCTCCAGAATGCGCGAGGATGAGTTTTCCAGCAGCCTGGCTTCATCTTCATTGAGGTTTTCTTCTTCTATGATGCGCACAACATCGTCATCCAAAAAGTTATTAGTTAACCCAACCTCCGGCACACGGCGACTGTAGAACAGCGGTACGGTTGAGCCATCTTCCACAGACTGGGCAAAGTTATACTCAGAAACATAGTTGCCGAACCATTGATTGGTCAGACGCTTGGCGCCCAGAAGCGGTGTGCCGGTAAAGGCTATAAAGTTGGCATTCGGCAGGGCAGAGCGCATGTTCTCAGCCAAGTCTTTGTACTGGGTGCGGTGAGCCTCATCCACCAGTACAAAGATGTCATTCCGGGTTGTCAAGATGGGGTATTTCTTGGTCTTATCGTAGCGGAACTTGTGGATGAGGGTGAAGATGAATTCCTTGTTCTTGGTCAGGTAATCGCGCAGCTGTTTGCCATCCTTGGGGCGGCATTCATCCTGCTTGCCAATGAACTCCGTGCGTAAGAAATTTTTGTGTATCTGCGTGTCCAAATCCTCACGATCTGTAATAATGAGGAAGGTAAAATTCCCTTTCACTTTGCGCTTCACCTTTCTCGCAAACATCACCATGGAATAGGACTTGCCGCTGCCTTGCGTGTGCCAGAATACACCGAGCTTGCCTTTCAGCTCCTCGCGGTGTGCCACTGATTCCATCAAACTGTTCACACCCAGGTACTGGTGGTTCTTCGCTATAATTTTGTACTTCTGGCTCTCGAAGAGGATAAAGTTCTAGATATAGTCCAGCAAACGCTCTTTCTTGAGCAGACCATTGATGAAGTATAGGATGGATAAGCCGCTCTCGCGGATTTCTCCACGTTTCGGTTTTTCTTTTTCGCTATCCACCTTGAGCCAGTCGAAGAAGAAGTCATAGCTGGCATTGAATGCCCCCAGCTTCGTTTCCAGACCATTGGAGAGCACACAAATCTGGTTAAAGGCGAAGAGATTTGGGATATCCCTACGGTAGTTTTGTAGATTGGTGTTGTATGCTTCCTCCACCTTTACTACGCCGTTTTTAAGCTCAATGAACACCATCGATAGCCCGTTGATGAATAGGAGAATGTCCGGTCTGCGATAGTATACCTTACCCTGTATCCACATTTGTGATACAGCAGTAAAGGTGTTGTTTTCCGGATTCTCGAAGTCTACCAAGCGCACAAAGTCAAAATCATCCTTTCCATTACGGCGTACAGTGACTTTAATACCGTTGCGGATTTTCCCGTACTGCTCATAGTTGGTGGCTACCATGTCCGTGCCGGTGTAGTCGCGACGCAGTTTCTGCACCACTTCCTCGATGATGCTTTCCGGTATGTGCGGATTGATGCGCCGCAGGGAAGTCTTCAATACCTCCGGCAAAACACATTCTTTCTTGGATGCTCGCCCCGTGCCGTCATTCAGGTCTTCTATATTATTTCGAGTCGAGTTACATTTCACTATTTCATACCCAAACTCAGGCAAGGCAAGTCGTTCCAACACGGCTTGCTCGATGTCGTCCTCGCTGATTAACTTTGCCATATCGCGTCTCCTTGGTTATACTTCCAGCTTTCCGCTCATCAGACGGGGTAATAGCATGTCTCGCTGTTTGGTGAGGTTTTCATTAACTTCTGCCAATTTGTCTATTTGTGCCTTGATTGTCTTGATTTTTCCTACAAAAATATGCATTAAATCGACGGGAGGGAGAAGAATATCGCCCTTCTTAAAAAAATATTCAAACTTAAAATTGATGATACCTGTAGATTGAAGCTGAAATTTCTCTATAATTCTTGTAGAATACAAAAAGTTCATCCAATAAATAAAATAATACGGAGATATAATGTTACGTTTTAATCGAACTAACTTACAAAAACTAGCGCATATTAATTTGCGTCCAAAACGTCTAAGTGTATCTTTTGTTACCAGCAAGGCTCTTCCAACAGGTTGTTCTGCTGTACCGCCTGAAACCTCGAGTATAATATCTCCTTCTTCCAGCTTGCGCGTTCTATAATTATTAATCTTATGATATCGTCTCGGACATGTAGACAAGATTCCCTCTTTAACATAAGGAAAATCAGTCCCTCTAATAACAAAAGCTTCACATTCAAAATTTTTATCTCTTACGTCACTACCCCAACCTCCTCCAATGTGATAATTTATCACATCCTGCATTTTAAGGACAGAAAAACCTTCGGGAATTCGGCCAATGCTGGATGCAACAAAAGAAGAGCTTTCATACCCCGGGAAACGGAAGCAGATAAACCACTCCTTGTACAGATTCTCGGCCATCTGCTCCAGAATCTTGATGCGCTTGTTGTTGTTCTCAATTAGGTCATCGTAGACGGAAATCACTTTCGCAATCTTAACCTGAGTATCATAATCTGGAGCATAAAACTTTACTCTTCTCAGTTTATCTAACGACAAATTGTCTTGCGTGGTACCTTTCGAAATTTGCTGCATATATACCTTAAACTCGTCCAATAAATATTTAACGAATTTAAGGTCTGCTTTATTTTTCTTTGGAACAAATCCCACCACACTATCAGGGAAGCAGGCATCAATCCCTAATATGGCACTTTCTGCAATGTTGGCTGCTATAGTTATGCAAAGAGTATCTTTGGGCCATAATTTACTTTGGGCGAGGCCAAATTCCGAATATGTAGTATTATATTCGTTTATATAAAGATTGGCTTTTTTTACATCACCCGTTTGAATGAAGGGGTACTTGCCGCCAAATAAACGGGCATCATTTCGAGGCCTGTGTTTGGACTTTCCTCGATTTATTTCCCCCAAGTCATCTATACGACACACTCTCCACATCTTAATTTTTCTCCATCAAGAAATTAAGGTTTTCTGTAATTGTAGCCTGCAATTTATATGATGCCTCATTTAATACCTGCAACTCCTCATTCAATGCCTGCATCTCCGCTTTAAACTCCTCAGCAGTCATACCATCATCCTCAATCACCACGCCGACATAGCGCCCGGCATTAAGGGAATAGTCCTGGTCAATGATGCCGTCCTCTCCAGCGAGCTTGGCAACCTTGCAGAGGCCAACGACATCGCAGTACACGCCGTCCGGGAAGCGCTCGGTGAGCCAATCGATTTGGGCTTGATAATAAGCCTTGGTCTTTTCCTCCTTATCATCGGAAGTTACCGGGGCGGCAGCCATAGCCTCACGATATTCCTCTATCAGTTCGGCGTATGCCTGGGTATCGCCCTCATACAAGCGGGTAATGATACCGAGGTTTTTAATCTGTTCCTCGGTGAACTTACGGTGAGCGCGGTCTACCTGCGTGAACACATTGCGTGCATCGATGAAGAGAATTTCATCTTTACGCTTAGTATGAACCTTCGCCTTATCAAAGAACCAAAGGGTAGCGGGCAGGGTGACAGAGGCGAACATATTGGAGGGAAGCGTCACCATCTGGCTGATGATGCCCTCCTCAATCATCTTCTTGCGGATTTCGTACTCGCTCTTTCCGGCATCGGAAGCAGAGTTCGCCATGACCAGCGCAGCCTTGCCGGACTCATTCAGCGAGGAGGCAAAATAAGAAATCCAGAGATAGTTGGCATTCGGCACCGTCTCCTTCTTGTCGCTTTCCTTCTTGCCGGTGGCTTTGGTCTTGTTTCTGGGGATGCCGTAGGTATTGAAACGGGCATCGTCCTTCACTTTATCATATACCACCTCGTCCACATTGAACGGCGGGTTAGCCATCACATAGTCGAAGTTACCAACGGCATCGTGGGGGTCGGAATAGAAGGAGTTAGCCTCGATGATATCACCGCGCACGTTATTGAGCAGCAGGTTCATCTTGGCCAGCTTCACCGTGTCCGGCTCCTTTTCTACGCCATAACAGCGGAACTTGAGCGTATCTGTTGCGTTGGTGTTGTGCCGGTGCATGAAGCGGGCAGCCTGTACGAACATGCCACCGGAACCACAGGCCGGGTCAAGAATCTTCTTGTCGCCACCGGATGTAGGCTGCAACACCTCTACCATGTAGCGCACTACGGAGGCGGGGGTATAGAACATGCCACCGTCTTGCCCCTCTGCCATAGCAAATTTACCAAGGAAGAACTCGTAAATCTCACCGAAAATGTCAATGCTGATATTCTCGGGAATATCCTTGAACACACGCACAATCTTGGAAAGAAGCTCCGGCTCTTCCTCCGGCACAAGCTGACCGTATACCTCCTTGGGGAGTACCCCGGGCATCTTGTCATTATTGTCCTCGATAGCCTGCATGGCTTTTTTCACCAGCGTAGCCTTGTTGGCATCATCCGGGGCATCGTTAATGGCATCGAAAGAAGCCTCCGGTGGCAGGTAAAATCCACAGGCCTCTATGGAAATTTCTCGGATGGATTTTTCCATGCGGGTACCCTTGCGTTTGTTGTATTCGGCCTCAATTTTGGCCTTATGCTGCTTGTAGAGGATGTCCGCGTAGCGCAGGAAAATGAGTCCCAGGATTGGCTGACCGTATTTATTAGCAGCCAAGTGAGCCCCTGAACGCAGCATATCTGCGGAATGCCAGAGGTCGTCCTTCAGTTTCTTTAATTCTTTGTCGGTCATTTATTCAATGCTTCTTGTTAGGGTTATTTAATGCCTGTTATTGTTTGGTGTACAAGTCAATAGCGAAGTGGAGAGTTGCATGAAAAGGAGGACGCTACGCGCGCGCGCCTCATTGTAATCATTGTGAAAGATTACACGTTTGTTGCAACTTAATTGATTGATTATCAGTATTGTTTTTACTGCTTCGCTTTACAAAAAGTGGTTGCAGGGCTACATAGCATTTGTCAATTAAGTCTTACAACTATAGACTGATTCATGCAAATCTTCGAGCAAAAACGGTTTATGCTTGACTTAATCTTTCACAAAGAAGAACCATGACAACAGAGACAACAGGGAGCGAGCTGCTGGAGGGGCAGGCGCTGGGGAGACTGGACGCGGAGCGCTTGGTGTTGGAGGGCATCGAGCGCTTGGGGAAGCGAGCGGAGGGGCTGGGCAAGGTAGAGGTGATAGCCCTGCTACGGCGAGTGATAGAGGAGGGGGTGCGAGTGGTGGAGCGCAGTGAGCGCACGTGCACCCTGGCAGCAGCGGGGTGGGCGAGCATAGCAGCGCGTGAGGGGTGCCGCAGCACCACGAAGCGTGATTTGCGGTATCACTTACGGCGCATGCTGAAGCAAGAGGGCATAGCGGAGCAACCGCTGCGAGCGATGAGCACGGCGCAATGCCGGGAGTTGTTGCAGCGCACTTATGGGGCATGCACCAGCAGCTACATCAAGGGCAGGGCGGTGCTCCACAGCATTTTTGCCTACGGCATACGCCAAGAGTGGTGCGATGTGAACCCCGTGGCACGCGTAGAGGTGCCCAAGGTGAAGGAGAAAACCAAGGAACCGCTGACGCCGGAGGAGGTGGAGAAGTTGCTGCGCACGGCGGAGCTGCCGGAGCACCGCGCCATGCGTTTTTCGCTGCACTTGATGCTCTACAGTGGCATACGCCCCACAGAGGTAAGTCGTTTGCAGGAGGATGATTTTTGTTGGGAGGAGCGTGTGGCCATCATACGCCCCAAAGTGAGTAAAACGGGAGGCGGGCGTATGGTTCCGCTGCGCAAATTGAGCCATATCAGGGAGGAAGAGCGCCGTATACCCCGCAACTGGCAGCAGCGCTGGCATTCTTTGCGCCGGGCGGCGGGGTTCCGCCATTGGGTACCGGATATTTGCCGCCACAGCTTCGCGAGTTATCATGCGGCATTTTTCCGCAATCTGCCTGAGCTACAGTTGGAGATGGGGCACCGCGACCTCAGCTTGTTGCGCAGCCGCTACCTGAGCCCCGCGTTGAAAAAGGCTGCGAAAAGTTATTTTGCGTAGGTGATGACAGAGCTTTTATACATAACTCCCTTAAAAAAGCGTGCGTGTATGAGCTTTTGGCTTGTTTGGGTGGGTGGATGTGCTATAATGTAGAGTACGATAGATTATGAGCAAGGAACGTATATACGCGGATGGCGTGGAGAATGTGGCCCTGGTGGAGGGGATGGTGCGGGTGGATTTGTACCACTATGGCAT
>CAJGCZ010000065.1 GCA_904501975.1 uncultured Akkermansia sp. | reverse complement strand
GACGGGGACTCTCAAATTCGGCTCTCCGTACTACGCACCGCAGGTGCGTTCTTCACTACAGCGCAAGCTGTTCTTCACCATGCCCAACGGGCATTCTTCACCACGGCGTCAGCCGTTCTTCTCCCAAATACCGCGAGCGCAGCGAGCCGAATTCTGAGCCCCCGCATGGGGGCGGTAGCGTAGTAGCCCGGTGCGTCAGCGCCGGGTATCCCGATGGAGAACGATTGGAGCCCCGGCGAGGGGCGGCAGAAAGCCGTGGCTTGGGGGTATAGTCTTCATTGAAAAACAAAGTTTTATGTATACTCTTATTCGGTGGAAAAAGACAATGCCGTTCACTCGTTCTCTGCCGCCCCTCAACCGGGGCTCCAATACTGTTTTTACCCAAAACCCGACGCTAACGCGTCGGGCTACTGAGCTATCGCCCCGGCGGGGCTCACGAATTCCGTTCGCTGAGCTCACGTCAATGGACCCCACAAATTGCTATTTGTGGGGCTATCAACTAAAAACTTTAACAGAGCCAAAGTTTAATTGAGCGTAAAAAAGGTTTAGTTTCTTTAAAGGCTTGACAGAGAAGGCGGTTACTATTATATATTAACGCATGGTTGTGCGTTTTCTTTATCTTATGTTCCTTAGCGCCATAGCTTACGGCACCGAGGTGGTGTCAGCCCGCATATCCCGCCATTCTTCTCTTGTGGAACTTGGGACAGTCATTGATACGCGCTACCAAAAAGACTTTGCCGTTTGCTTTGAAGGGATTGATTTGGATGCCTTGGAAGATGCCGGGGAACTGGGAATATGGGGATGCCCGGTGAGGTTTATTCTCAAAACAAGCGATGGTTATTATAGCCTTACCATGAACAATACCCCGGGTGTTTTCAACTTGTATCCGGTAAAACGCTTGTTCTTTGGCGTATATGTTTTGCCGGAGGAAGACGAGATTTTGGGCAAGTGTTTATATATGCCGGAGTTGTATGATAAACTCAAGGCCGAGGGTGTTTATATTTTATCCGAATCTGAGTTGAGCGAGATAGCTAAGTTACCCGCCGACGAGCGCCGAGCTATACTGCAAGACTACGCTCAACACCATTATAAAGAACCCCAAAAAACGGCCGGATAGCCGCATGCGGCGGATGAATTGATAGCACGCCATCCCACCGGCGATTGCTGCCGCCTTTTGGGGCTGATTTTCTTGTTTTTTCTTATAAAAATTTAATTTTTTATCAAAAATTGTGTAGAAAATGGGAAATAAATATCGTACCATAGGGTAAGGACGGGTGCTACTCGCGCGCCCGGGCCGTGCTATGCACGGCAAAGCAAGCTTGACAAATGATAATGGAAAGGAGTAAAATTCGCTCGTGAATGCAATCATTAAATGGGGCGTAGGTGCGGCAGTCTGCGGTGGTGCAGTGGCCGGATGGTATTATTTTTCTGACACCGGAGAAACGATCGTGAGTTGCCGAACCACGAAGGTGTCTTCCGGAGATTTTGTGTTGAAGGTACAGGCAACGGGCACGTTGGAGCCGGTAGAGCTGGTGGATGTGGGTGCACAGGTAACGGGCGAAATTTTGGAGTTCGGTACCGATGTAAACGGCAACCGCATTGACTACGGCAGCGAGGTGAAGAAGGACCAGTTGCTGGCTCGCATTGATGACGAGTTGGTAAAGCTTTCCGTAGAGCGTGCGGAGGCCAGCGTGAAACAGGCAGAGGCCAGTGTAAAGCAGGCAGAGGCTAATGTGGCCCAGGCCCGAGTGAACAAGAATAAGGCCGACCGCGATATGGAGCGTGCCAATAAGCTTGGCGTGGGCGATGCGCTCTCTCAAATGGACTACGACCAGTATGTGAGCGCCGCAGAGAATGCCGAGGCTTCGCTGACGAGTGCCTTGGCCCAAGTAGAGACGGCTAAGGCCCAGCTGGAAAGCGCCAAAGTGCAGCTGAAGAGCGAGCAGCGTAACGAAAAATACACGCGCATTACCTCTCCGGTGGACGGCACGGTTGTGGTGCGCCAGGTAAACGTAGGCCAAACGGTGGTGAGCAGCATGAATGCCAGTACGCTCTTCTTGGTGGCTCGCGACCTGAGCAAGATGCAGATTTGGACGAGCGTGAACGAGGCCGATATTGCCAAGGTGCAGCCCGGCCAAGAGGTGCGCTACACGGTGGATGCCCTGCCGAATGAGACCTTTACGGGAACGGTGAACAAGATTCGCCCCAATGCCACCATGTCTTCCAACGTGGTAACGTACATTGTTGAGGTGGATATTGAAAACCCCGACCGCAAGCTGCTGCCTTACATGAGCGCCAATGCCAACTTTATTGTGAAGGAGGTGAAGGATTGCTTGTTGGTGCAGGATGCCGCTTTTGATTTTATGCCCGAGGAGCAGTATGTGGCCCCCTCTGCGGTGGATGCCTTGAAGCGTGGCCCGCGCCGCGCAGGTGCCATGGGTGGCCCCGCTATGGAGGGTGCAGAGCCCGGCGCAGAGGCGCCCGCCCGCCCCGCTATGGAAGAAGGCTTTGCGCCCGCCATGCTTTGGGTGCAGGGCAAGGATAAGTTGCTCACTCCTGTGCGCGTATTGCGCGGCCAGAGCGACGGCACGCGCAGCATGGTGAAGCCCATGCCCGGCGAAACGCTGGAAGACGGCCTGGAGGTGGTAACGGGTATTGCCGTGTTTACCCCCAAGGAGGTAGCTGCTGCCAAGGGCGGCAATAGCCCCTTCGGCATGAAGCGCCCGGAGCGCCGCCAGCGCGGTACGGGTGGTGTGGATGCCAAGCCCGGCCAAGCTCCCGGTGGTGCTCGCCCCGGCCCCCGCATGTAAGGCACTTGTGTTAATTTAACCGGATTTTTATAGCGTGATAGAACTCAAAAACATCACCAAGGTTTACCACCTGGGAGAGATAGACCTGCCCGTGCTCAAAGGGATATCCCTGCGCATTGAGGACGGCGAGTTCGTGTCTCTCACGGGAGCCTCCGGCTCCGGTAAATCAACCCTGATGAACCTGCTGGGCTGCTTAGACCACCCCAGTGGCGGCGAATATTGGATTGATGGCAAGAACGTGGCCGGCCTTAACGCCAACCAGCGTGCCCGCCTGCGCAACCAGCGCATTGGCTTCGTGTTCCAAAACTTCAATCTGCTGCCGCGTACCTCTGCTTTGGAGAATGTAATGATGCCCGCGTACTATGCGCACCCCGCTCGCAGCACCAAAGAGATACGCAAGCGCGCCCTGGAGTTGATTGATTTGGTGGGCTTAACGGAACGCATGCACCACACCCCGGCGCAGCTCTCCGGTGGCCAGCAGCAGCGCGTGGCCATTGCCCGCTCCCTCATCAACAACCCCGGTATTTTGCTGGCGGATGAGCCCACGGGTAACTTGGACTCCACCACCTCTGTGGAGGTAATGAACATGTTCCGCGACCTCAACCGCAAGCAGGGTATTACCGTGATTATCGTAACACACGACCCCAAGACCGCCGCCTTTACGGACCGCGCCATCAACATGTGCGACGGCCTCATTCTGGAAGGTGTATCGGATGAACTCTCAGCCACTCTCAGCAAATGAAGTTTTCAACCTTATTCATGACCTGTCTTAGCGGCTTGGTGCGCAATCCCATGCGCGCCGCCCTTACCGTGCTGGGTATCGTCATTGGTATTGCCGCTGTGGTGGCTATTATGGAAATTGGTGAAGGCTCCAAAAAACAGGTGTCCGACCAATTTGCCTCCATGGGTACCAACGTAGTCACCATCTCCGGTGCCTCGGTGAGCACGGCCGGTGTTAATACGGGTATGGGCGGGCGTGCCTCTCTGTACCCCAACGATGCCGATGCCCTCATGAAGGAGTGCCCCGAGTTTGTGAAGGCTGCTTCCCCGGTGGTGCGCGCCAGCGGGCAGGTGATTGTGGGCAACCAAAACTGGAGCCCCAAATCCATTATGGGTGGTAATGAGCATTACCTCTCCATCGAAGGATGGAAGGTGGCCCGCGGTAACGGCTTCAATAAAAAGCAGGTAGAGGAAGCCTCGCGCGTTTGCCTCATCGGCAACACCATTGCTACCGAGCTTTATGCCGGTACCGACCCCATCGGCCAGGATATTCGTATTAAAGACGTCGTGTTCACCGTTATCGGTGTGCTGGAGAGCAAGGGCGCAGACGGTATGGGTAATGACCAAGACGACTGCATCATCTTGCCGTGGACGGGGATTCGCACCCGCTTGATGGGTGCCAGCGGCTCTGCCACCATCACCAAGGGTGGCGCTGCCAATGCAGCCTCGGTGTCCTCCACCTCCACCTTCTCCACCTCCGGCATCAATTTCTACCCGGGTTGCGATATTCAACCCTACACGAATGCCCCGCACCCGTTGCGCACGCGCACGGTGGACTCCATCTCTGTGCAGGTGCACGAGGGCAAGGAGCCCTCTGCCGCCATGGATGCCATGACCCCCATTCTGCGCCGCCAGCACGATTTGGAGCCCGGCGTGTTGGATGACTTCAACATGCGCGACCGCTCCCAGTTCGTGAAGATGATGACGGATACCACCACCACCATCAGCAGCTTGCTTGTAGCCGTGGCCATGATTTCTCTTGTGGTAGGCGGTGTGGGTATTATGAATATCATGATGGTGTCTGTAACGGAGCGTACGCGCGAAATCGGCCTGCGTATGGCCGTGGGTGCCCGCCCCATGGATATTATGTTGCAGTTCTTGCTCGAGTCCATCCTGCTTTGCACCATTGGCGGCCTAATTGGCATTGGCATTGGCCGTGCTGCCTCCGTCTTTGTGAGCACCAAGATGGGCTGGCCCACCGCATCTTCCATCGAGGCTATGATTTTGTCCGTCTCCGTTGCGGCCGGTATCGGTATCATCTTCGGTTGGTACCCCGCATGGAAAGCCTCTAAACTTGATCCCATTGATGCCTTGCATCACGAATAATTACTCCTAACACATGATTCGTATCAACATGACCAAACCGTTTCTTTTCTCTGCCTTGGGGGCATTGGCGCTCAGCTCCTGCCTTCTGGGGCCGGATTTCGGCGGCGCCTCTGCCGAGCTCCCCGCCACATGGGTAAACAACATGCCCCCGGCCTCTACGGAGCACAACCTCTCTGCCTGGTGGGCCTCCTTTGGCGACCCCCAGCTGGATCAGCTCATCAAAACCGCCTTTGAAAACAACCCGGACATGATTAATGCCGTGTTGTCCATCGACCGCGCTGAGGCCGAGGTGCGCTCCGTGCGCGCCGGCTTGCTGCCCAGCGGTAGTGTGGGCCTGGGCGGCAACAACAGCGGCAGCTTCGATACCTCCACCTCCCATGGCCGTTGGAGCGGAAGCCTTTCCGCCTCTTGGCGCCCGGATGTGTGGGGCTCCACCCGCCGCCAGATTGAGGCCAGCTTGGCCTCCCTCGGCTCTACCGTAGCCGCCGCCAATGCCACGCGCGCCGCGTTGGCCTCCAGCGTTGCCACGGCCTACTTCGAGTGGATTTCCGCCAAGGAAAGCCTGCGCATTGCCAAAGAACAGTTGGCCTACCAGGAACGCACCTTCGAGATTGTGAGCCAGCGTGTAGAGGCCGGTTTCTCGCACAATTTGGATTTAGAGCAATCCCGCTCCACCATCCTTTCCACCCGTGCCCAGATTCCCGGGCAAGAGGCAACCATCCGCAGCTGCGAGAATGCCCTTGCTATCCTTTTGGGCACCACGGTAGACAAGGTGCACCTTGCCATGCCCTCCGCCTCCACCTACAACAAGATTCCGCGCGTACCCACCGGCATGCCGTCTGAGCTGCTGCGCCGCCGCCCGGATGTGATTCAGGCAGAGTGCAACCTGCACCGCGCCACCGCCAATGTAGGCATTGCCGTGGCAGATTTGTTCCCCTCCGTCAGCCTCTCCGGCTCCGCCTCCGCCGGCTCCGGTAGCGACTTCGCGCACTTCTTCTCCACCGCCGGCTGGAGCTTGGTGGGCAATGTAAGCCACACCATCTTTAACCGTACGGCTCTCAACGAGAACGTGAAGATGGCTGAGATTGCAGAGAGCAGCGCCGGCCAATCCTACCGCAAGGCCGTGTTGGCCGCCTTTGCCGATGTGGAGGATTGCCTCATTCTCTATGCCCGCCTCACCAACCAGCTGCCGCAGTACGAAGCCTCGGTACAAGCCAACAAGAAGGCTGCCGAGCTCTCTATGAAGCAGTTTGAAAGCGGCCACTCCAACTTCCTGAACGTGGCCTCTGCCGAGCGCTCCTGGCTTTCTTCGGAGCTGAATGTTATCTCCACCCGCCAGCAGATTCGCATGGCTCTTGCCCGCCTCTGCACCGCCCTCGGCGGCGGCTGGGAGTAATACCACCACACCTCACCTATAAACCACAACACCGTTGCGCCCCCTCCGCGCAACGGTGTTGTGGTTTTTTGTGGGGGAAAGATTGTTATCCCTATTAAAATGATATAATATTAAATATTGAACTTTAATGCGTAATAGCTCTACTTTTAATTTGACATCCTGATTCATAGGAGTAAGATGGCGGATGAATCCGCCTTTTTATAACATATGAAATTACATCTTCCCCTTTCTCTCCGTTCTGCTTTGTTAGCCTGTTTGGCATTGAGCCCGGTAGCTTATTCTTCCTCCTTCATTGCCACCGGCGTTGATACGGAAGATATTAGCGCATCTAATCGTTTCTGCGATTCCGGGCAAGGCTATTTCTGGTTAGAGGCCGGGGCGCAACCCTTCATTGGTGCCGGCACCTTGTTTGAAACAACCGGCAGCACGGAGTTCTTGGGTAATCTCAATAATTATATACCTGAGGGTACAGATACTACTCATGTACACAGCGGGCTTTTTGCAGGGTTGACGGATGATGGGAAGACATCTTGGTACCATGCAACGGCCAACGTAATTGAGTATTGGCAATCATACTACGGCGTATTCAGTCAAAAAGCAGGGGAAATGCCCTACGGCTATACCTACAATCCCTCCAATCAGCAAATGCTTGGCGGTACCCAGTCTACAAATCTGGGTATGTATTTCTACGATAATTGGACCAACGAAGGCGGCGACTTTGCGATGGCTGCCCGCTGGTATTTGACCAATGACCATACTTATACAGACCGTGGAGATGAAGGCCTTTCCGAACTCAAAACCCCCGGTGCTGCGGCCGGTTATTATACGCCTTACTTCAAATCCGGTGCCGATTCTATTGTGGTGATGGATGCATTGTCTCAGGAGACTCTGGATGCCGCTGTAGTTAAAGCCTTTGGTTTATCCGCCGTAGAAGGTAAAGATAATACCTATACCCAAACTACGCCCGGTCAAATTGCCTTTATTGGTATTTCCAGTGCCGAGGCCTCAACCGCACTTACCTGCTATGGCTTTAAGACGGACGCTGCCGGCAATGTTACCTCGCTCATGCTCGCCGCCTCAGATGATGCCGCCTACCAATTGACAGAGGTGTATGTGAAGGAGGTAAAGAATGGTGATTCTACCAGTGTGCGACTGTATAAGGATGCCGCATGCACGCAGCTTTGGGAGCGTGGAGGCAAGAGTGATTGGTACATGGATGCTGTTTCATACATCAATACTCCCGAGGTGCTCGTGAACATGCAGAAAGAGTACTCGGCTTCCGATTTGACTTGGACAGGTGAATCATCCGTTTGGAAGCAGGAGTCAGGGGATAAGTCTCTTAGCGTCTTGCCGGATTCCTCCTCCGGCTGGACTGCCCATGCGGGCACCGGCACCGAGTTTGAGGGCGAATACGCCGCTTATTACACCGAAGGTCGCAATGTCCTCTTTACCTCTACCGGCGCCGGAGAGGTAGAACTTGTCGGCAATATCGAGCCCAGCCACGTTACTGTAAATAATGCCGAAGACGCAGACTATGATTTCACCGGTACAGGTAAGCTAACTGGCTCTACTTCCCTTATCAAGCAGGGTGTTGGTACATTGACTATATCTACAGCCAATGACTATAGCGGTGGCACCCGTCTAGAAGGTGGTACGCTTGTTGCCGATAACTCCTTGTCTTTGGGCTCTGGCAGAGTGGAATTGGTGAGTGGT
>CAJGCZ010000064.1 GCA_904501975.1 uncultured Akkermansia sp. | reverse complement strand
TGACAAATGGTCTGAATCTTACGGATTGTTGCCATGGGAATGGGATGAATACCACCATTATTATCGTTATCTAAGCACCATCCAATATAAAAAGTTATTAAACGAACGGTATATATCATTGCTCAGAGAAATCGAAATATAAAAAGGTTATTCAACAAATTACTATTTTTGTCAGATGTATTAACCGGGAATTGCAAGAAATTCTACTATCAACAATTAACATTGCACATTGATAGTAGGAACTTTCTAAAATATTTTTACAACCCGTTATGAGTCAAGGCGGATTTCGGGGTATTTTTTCAGAAAAACAACTCTAATTCTTACAAGTTGTTTATATACGGTCTTTTAGGGTCGCCGAATCACAGTCACAAGAAGGCTATTATGGGAGCGGTCGTAACCAAGATAAAATGGTAACGACCGCTCTTTTTTTGTGCCTAGATTTCAGCGGGTTATAAAATCGTAACTCATAACGAAAAACGGACTTCCCGGGCTGATTTTGCATCCATTTTGACCCCGTTTTGCAGCCAAAAAGACTCGCTTAGACTCGTGCAGTTCACAGTTACAAAAGAAAAACAATCAGACTTGAGCGGGTGACAGCTATATGATAAACTTTTCCTGCTCTTCCGCCACCACTTGTCTGGTGGGTGGCCATGTCACCTCTCAGCGGGGAGTATACCAGCCCTGTCCGCT
Organism: uncultured Akkermansia sp.; assembly: GCA_904501975.1. Lineage (GTDB taxonomy): Bacteria > Verrucomicrobiota > Verrucomicrobiia > Verrucomicrobiales > Akkermansiaceae > Akkermansia. Next base: position 7,683 of record CAJGCZ010000064.1, on the reverse strand, counting down.
GAAGTGATGTGTCCGCAAGGGTACGGAACAACAGAGAACTAGGTTGGAGGAGAATCGACTATGAACTACCGTATCATGGTTGAGCTGATTATGCTCATCTTACAGGCGATATTGTTTGTCATGAACTTTATTCGCTGAGCCTAATCGGCACCGTCCGGTGGGGGTGACTCCCCCTCCGGACACCTCCTTGTATAACTCAACAGGATTTTTCAAAACAAAACATTGACTTTTTAATGAGAAGTTCTATAATGAGGTCATCAGGAAACGGTAGTTCTGATAAACAATTCTCCTGAAACGCTCCCGCCTAGTCACCGGGGGCGTTTCTATTTTAACCCCTTGTGAACTTGTTCATGAATCCCCGGCCTGACTTACCGCTCCTTTTTCATTACGCTCTGTTTAAGTTTTTAGTTGTTGGCCCCACAAATAGCAATTTGTCTATATCGTAGGGTGGGACTTCAGTCCCACCTTTTTGGTGGTATGGTTTGATAATAATTGTTGGACTAAAGTCCAACACTCCGATAGTATTTCCCCCACAAATTGCCATTTGTGGGGCTATCAACTAAATAACAGAGCTATATTTTTTATTAAAAACAGAACAAAAAAAGTATAAATCTTATGTTTTATTTTTCCTATCTAAAAAACGGTAAAAAAGTTCACGATTATTGCATCAGAGCCGAAAACGCCATAAAGGATTGCATTCATAACGTCATTTTGCTAGAATACGAGCATGAAGCGTTTTTGTTTTTACTTATTATTTATTCTTAATGTATTATTCTGCATAGGCGGGGCAAGATTTATGGCAGTAGGTAAATCCGGAGCTGTGTCTGTTATGGATAATCTTTTTGTCGCATCATGTGTGGGGGTAGTAATGAGCTTTCTCCTGTTGTATAGCTACAAAAAGTTGCTCATGATAAAACGAAATTGACACGGCATCCATAATCGATTAAAAACAAGCATAGAGATGCAAAGCGAAGGTTTTTCATGTTATCCTATGCTATTCCGGTTACCCATCCGGCTGAGCGCGGAGTATTTAGCAAAGCTGTCCATAGGTGCGGCTTTGTGGGGGAGGCGTCATGGGTTGCTGTCGTTTGAGGATTTAGTCTTTTGGTGCTGTAGCAAATGGAAGATGGGGTACGACTCCTTGGAGCCCCTTGCCGGATTAACTAAGGATGAGTATTCAGAAAAAGGAGCTCAGCTTTTGCAGCAGCTGGAAGTCGAGAGCATTTGTGATACGGAGGAGGCCCACCAGCAGTATGCGGATGAAGCCATTGCAACGGTGTACGCCTACGTGTTAGCACAGCGACACCTATTCCCCGGCGTGGCAGAACGCGTCATTAACAGCGTTGCGGCAGAGATAGATTGTGCCTGCGAACTGGAATGGACGGGGTATCCGGAAACACCGCCTTATTTGAATGATCATGGTTTCAGCCCGGCGTGGGTTAGCGCTATCTTTCAAGCCCGATACCTGCTGCAACAGGCGACCCGCTTCACCACAAGGTTGAAGTTCCGATTCTCCGCAGAAAAATGTATCGAGAACGCATGGAAAAAAATAGAACAAACATTAGAAGCTATCCGGCACCTAGGATAATCACTTTCTGCAAGGCGTAAGAAAATCTTACTTTCTCATCTAATCCCCCCTATAGTGAAGACGATGCGATTACCATTACTAGCAATTACTCTCCTCCTAGGCTCTTGCTCCTTCTACAAGCTTAATACCTACTCTCTCTTGGATAGTGTGGGTAAAGAGGAGGTTAAAGTGGATAATAGGGCAACTGTTTCGTATCCTATATCTGAGCTCAATGATATTCTATACATCAAAGCTCCGGTGTACTATGTCTCGCCGCCGGCAGCTTTATTAACGGCAACATGCCCCTTTGTTGAAGGCGGAAATGATTGGAAAAACTGGTGGAGTTTTCCGCAATATCAGCAAAAGCGAACCAGCCGGGAAATAACTTACATGTATTTCCCATTGGATCGCGATGCGGTTCAACGAATCAACAAGCTAAACCACACCCATTTTACCTTTAAGAGCTATCAACCCAGGCCCTACACCTTGGGCGAGTTTGAAAACCAACCGCATCGCCTCCTTTCTACCGGGGTTCATATTTTTCCGGTTACTTCCGTTCTCCATGTGCCTGAAACAACAGAACGCATTTCTACAGGCCACTATATCGTAAAACCGCTTTCCTATATTGCCTGGGGTATTGATACGGTTTCTATCGTACCCTGTTCCGTCACCGGTTGGTTGCTGTACGATATACCTTGTACGGTATACGCGCTGACTCAATGATGAGGCGTCCCATCGCCCCCACCTATTACCTCTGTGCGGTTAAACGTGTCTCTACACCCCCCCTGTTGGGGGCTAATTAGCCGCATCGGCTAATATCGGCTAATTTTCGGCTAAATTAGCCGATAAAACAGCTAACACACAGCCTACTAACAGAGCAAAAAAGAAGCTTCAATTAGGCGTATTTCTCTTGTGGTAATATAATTATAATAATAACTTAATTCTAAAAAAGCCTAATTTAGCCACGCTTAACAAATGATTTATCGGCTAATTTTACCTAAAATTAGCCGATAAAAAGAATATGCTACAATGAGAGGCATGAGGAGACGCCAAACAGCCCGTACCGACCTCAGTAAGCTGGAAAAACTTGGATTCTTATGCACAGAAATCATCTCTCGCGAGTTTGTTTATAAACCCGTTCCGAATTTAGAAAGTATTATCCGCGAAGTAAGCTCTCGATAAGAGAACTCCCGAAACATAAAACCGGGCGTTGCACCCCTCTGCATGCCACAATCAAGCAACTCCTTGTTTGTTACAGGCGCCCGGCCGATACGTGGGCGGGCTGAGCGGTAAATACACCCCATGCAGGGGAAATTATACCGACTTCCCCTACATTGTATTGGCAGACGACAACAAAACCGTTGCGGCCATACTGTGCTGAGCTTGTTGGTAGGATGAAGTCATAAAATAACCACGGCGCTGTAAACACAGGCAACAGGCTCACTTACAAGCAACAAAACATAAAAAGATGAGCGCCGGGGCAGAATTTATCCTTGCCATATAGGGGGGCTTTCGGTACACTGTATCATAACCCCACGCGGTAATAATTTTTTTTATGAAAAAAGGAACACTAGCAACCATAGCGCTTGCGTTGGCCGGTTTGGCCGGCGGAGCGTATTTCTGTGCCTCAGGGCTGGTGTCTCCCATTAGCAAGGAGACCTACACAGCCACAGACGCCTTGGCCCCGGCCAAGAGTAAAAAGAAAGCAGCGAAGAGCAAATCTTCTAAAGCTGCCAAATCAGCCAAAAAGCAAGGAAGCGCTTTTGATGGTGTAGAACTCATCACCAACACCAGCTGGTCCGATGTAGCCGCCAAGCGAGATGCCCTCAGCGCCTCCATTCTGGAAGCCATGGGCGGCACCTCTGCCACAGATGCAGAAAAATTCATTCAGAGCGAAAAGAACATGCTTCTTGCAGCCCAGTGGATTGTAGCACAGGCAGAAGTGGAAGCCATGGAGGAAAATGTAAAGCGTGCTGCCGAGCGTGAGAAAAACCTGACCAACCTTCGCAACCAGCTCGAAGCCCGCAAGGCAGATGTGCCGGAAGGCTGCGAGCCCTCTGACCGCGCAGCTTGGGATATCAAACAGCTGGAGAAAAAAGTAGCCCGTGCAGAGGCAGAGGCCAAAGCAGCCTTTACCATGACAGAAGCTTTTGCAGACAGCCGTGCTACCACCCTCATGGAGAAGATTGCCGCCAATGCCGACTGGATGGAGCAATTTGCCTTCTCCGGCGAGTGTGTGCGCCCCGGTATGGCCTTGGCCATCATGGTAAAAATAGCGGCCGAGCAGCCGGATTTCTTCACCAGCCGCATGGTGCGCGATATTGCCACCGCCACCGCCTTGGAGTACGCTAAATCCAGCTGGAACCAGGAGGATGCCGTAGAGCGCGCCGCCTATTACATTCGCAACTACAAAGCCGGCCGCCTCAACAGCGTGTTTGATGATATCCCCTTCTGGCAGCGCCGTATGGTTTGCGGCTGCAAGGGAGATAACGACTACGGCAGCATAGCCAGTTTAGAGTGGAGCTTAGAGAATGTGCACATTCCTGCCCACGAGTATCCCGGCAGCTGCTGGCGCTGCGCTTACCGCCTCAACAACATTTATGGCGACTCCATCCACGGCCCGCAATATTATGCACCGTGGGATGCCGGTGAGTATGCCGGCAACCGTACGGCACTTACCTACCATGTAGGTGGTGTGTGCGGCAGTCTTTCCCACTTTGGTGCCTTCTCTGCCTTGGCCAACGGCATACCTGCCCTCACTGCGGGTGAGCCCGGCCACTGCGCCTATATTGTGTTAGTGAATGATAAGTGGACGCCCGCCTACTCCCTGAGCTGGGACCGCGGCCTGCACTGGCAGGTATTCAAGAACGTGCACTCCTTCTCCTCCCTGCACTCTGCTACCGAGATGTTTGAGAAGAAGGCCACCAAGGCCACAACTCTCTCTCAGGCATGGCGCGTAGTGGGCAATATACATGCCGCTAAGGGCAACAAAGATAAAGCTGCAGATTGCTTTGAAAACGCCGTAAAAGCCCAGCCCCGCAACTTTATGGCTTGGCGCGAGTGGTGCCTCATGCTGCAAAACGATGGCACCGCCAAGCAATGGACGGACCTCAACACCGCCCTCTGCAACAGCTTAGTACCCATTTACCCGGAAATGGCCTACGAGGTCATGCAAAAGTGGGGCCTGGCCGGTATGGCCAAAGCCATGGGTAATGATAAGAGCAAGCTGCGCAAGTGCTTCCTCGACTTCTGGCGCAAGTGCGATACCTACGGCCCGGACCGCTGGCACATTGAGCGCTTGGCAGATGCCCAGCTCAAGAATTTGGGCATTACGGATAAATCCCCGGCAGAGGTCATCAGCATCTATACGGATATCCTCACCGCCTGCTCTGACTCCGCTAACTACATGTCTGTCATGCTCGGTTGGGGTAATAAGTTGTCGGATAAGATGAGCGAGGCCGACAAGAAGAAATTCATGGCCGGCATGATTAAGGGTATGCAAAAGGGCGGCAAAGGCATGTCTGATGAAGACAAGCACAAGCTCTTGGCCCCGGCCATTCTGGCAGCAGAAAAGACCGGCGATATCAACACCTTCCAGTCCTTGGGTGCCATGCTGCCCGCAAAATACAAGAAGCCGGACAACGTGCTGCCCAAGCACGAGCCCTTCCCCGGCAAGCTTGCCTCCAAGGGTGGCATTGTGCTGGCCAGCTCCACCTCTCAGTGGGATAATCCCTGCTCACACTGGGGCCTGTTAGAGGAATGCGGCGGCACCTTCCACACCGCTAAGGATAAAGATGCATGGTTGGTAGTACAAATGCCCCGCCAGGTCAATGTAACAGGTGTTGTCTTGGTAACCAACCCCGGCAACCAGCAACGCCTCCACAACATGAAGATTCAGGTATCGGAGAACGGTAAAGATTGGGTGGATGTGCACCAGTTCGGTAACTGCACTCAGCGCGTCATGCGTGCAGACCTGACGGATAAACTGCCCGTTGCCAAATATGTGCGCATTCTGCGCCCGGGTGGCCCGGAGTTCTTCCACCTCAACGCCGTCTATGTATACGGTAACCAAGCAGCATAACCTTTACCCCCATTTAGCGAAAAAATGAAAAAAACTCTTTTTTCTCTGTTGGTAGCAGCGGCTCTTGCCCCTGTAACTCTGCTGGCAGCCCCGGAAAAATCCGGGGCAGGCCCGCGCACAGCCCCCAACTACGAAGCCGCCCAAGCCTCTGTGCCGGAGGATGGCTACGTATTGGCATTGTATGCCGATGGGTGGGATAAATTCAGCAAACCTTTGGTAGATAAGCTCCTGAAGGATAAAGCCATCAAATCCGCTCTCTCCAAATCCGTGGTGATTGAGTACGGCGCCCCCAACTTCTGGAACGACGACGTTAAGAAGGAGCGCGAGGCCATCCTTGGTAAGTTAAGGTGGGTAGGCCCCCAAACTTACCCGGCCTTTGTGCTTTACGACAAAAACGGCCGCCACTACGCCACCGTTACCGTACCCTACTCGGACCGCAAGGACGCCTCCAAAATTGCCGGCAACATCAAGTCCGCACGCCAATCTCTGGAAAAGCAAAACGAGCTTCTTGCCAAAGCCGCCGGCGAGCAAGGCTTAGCCAAGGCACAAACCTTGGGTAAATCCGCCATTTTGGAGAACATCAACCGCCCGGACAACATCATCCGTATGCTCAAAGAGGCGGATCCCCAAGATAAATCCGGCTACATCCGCCGCTTGGAGTTCAACATGCACGCCTATGCTGAGGGTACTGCCAAAACAGAGGACTGGAAGGCTACCCTTAAGGAGGTGGAAGATAAAATCAACGATAAAGCCTACTCTGCTACACAGCGCCAGGGCCTTTATGCCACGGCTATCGGCCTGCTGCACCGCCATGGCAGCCCGGCAGACCAACCCAAGCTCGAGCGCTACCTGCGCGAAATGAAGAAGATTGACCCGAAATCCATCCAAGGCATTTCCGCAGACCACGCCAAAACCCTGTGGGTAAGCAGCCTGAGCTATGCAGACGGTTGGTCTCCCTCCGTATTGCCGAAGGATGACACCCCGACGGAGATTGACGGCCCGCTGCCCATCAAAGAAGCCGGCACCTACGAGGTAACATTCACCTACAAGCGCGGTTCCCACCAGCTCGAGGTGAAAGGCCTGCAGCTCTTTGACGGCAAAACCAAGGTAGCAGAAGACATGCACACCGGCACCACCGGCATTAAGCACAACAACAATGTCTACACGCTCACCGTACCGTCTAAGGTGAAGAACCCGGTGCTCAAAGGCATTTTCAACATGCCCACGAACCGCGATTCCTACGGCTCCATCTCCATCAAAAAGAAGTAATACCTCTCACACTCAACAGGCTTTCAGCCAGTGAGATACCTTTCTTTCATCAAGCACCCCTGCTTCCTCTTCTGTGTAGTGGGGGTGCTTCTTGCTATCCTCATCTATCGCCACGCCTACACAGCACGCCCTTGCGAGCAGCCACAGCCCATACCCTTCAATCACCACACCCACACCGCAGCCAACAAGGTAGCCATGCCTTGCCTAGGCTGCCACACCGGTGCCGAGCACGGCGCCTCTGCAGGCCTTCCTGCCGCCTCTACCTGCCTCAACTGCCACCGCCATATTTTGCACACAGATGCGCGCCTACTGCCGCTGCACGCCGCAGCCAACGCAGATTCCCCCATCTACACCGCCGAGCCCCTTGCCTGGGTGCGCCGAGCGCCCCTGCCGGCACATGTGCATTTTCACCACGCGCGCCACGTTGCCGCCCGCATCTCTTGCGAGGAATGCCACCCCTCCCCCAACTCACCCACCCCTCACACCATGGACTCTTGCCTGCAATGCCACAAAAAGCATAGCCTCCCCACTAACTGCGACCAATGCCATCATTGATTTTGGATGTTGGAAGGTGGATGTTGAATTTTTGAAATAAGACGCTCTGTTCGAGTTCCGTACTACGCAGCGCAGGTGCGTTCTTCACTACAGCGCAAGCTGTTCTTCACCATCTGCCGCAGGCAGATTCTTCACCATGCCCAACGGGCATTCTTCACCACGGCGGCAGCCGTTCCTTCTCCCAAATACCGCGAGCGCAGCGAGCCGAATT
>CAJGCZ010000063.1 GCA_904501975.1 uncultured Akkermansia sp. | reverse complement strand
GTGGATGCACATTACCTATTTGGTGCGCACGGCGACCATGAAGGAGAAAACCCGAGAATATGTGGAGGCAGCGCGCGTGATGGGGGCAGGGCCGTTTCATATTCTGCGCAAACACATTTTGCCGAACATGACCGGCATTGTCGTTACCCTGCTGCCGTTCAGTGCAGCGGCCGTGGTGCTTTCCCTAGCCTCGCTGGATTACATGGGATTCGGCTTGCCCGATACCTACGCCAGTTGGGGGCGTTTGCTTAACGATGGTTTGTCGAAACTGGCCTCGCCTTGGGTGGTGTCATCTGCCTTCTGTGCCTTGGTGAGCACGCTGATGCTGGTGACCTTCATTGGTGAAGCCGTGCGCGAAGCTGTAGACCCCCGCCGCCATACATATTACGAATAAACACATGAGCACCACACAACAGAAGAGACTGCGTTTTGCCGGATGGTTGCCGTTGGGCATCATCTGCTGCTTGTGTGTGTTGTTCTGTAGCTGCGATAGCCGCGAGGAACAAAAGGGCGTATCTTGGACCCCGCCGGAGGAGCAAGAAATGCCCGCAGCCTTTGCCCCCGGGGCCGCAGTGCCGGAGTATGCGCAATCCTGGCGCATGCCGGAGGGCTTCATGGGCTTCCCCGAGCGCTGGAATCAGCGCAACCGCGAGTATGTGGAAAAAGCTTGCGAAACGGCTCGTGCAGAATATCTGGCAGCGATGGAGTCGCGCATGAAAGCATGCCCCGGCAGCGATGAAGCCCGTGCCGCCGAGGTAGCGCTGAGTGCCTCGCTGCAAAAATATACCAACCTGTTAGAGAGGCGCAACTCCGGGGATTACCTGCGTTTTTGCGCTGCAAATGAGTTGCCTTCAAATCTTACATGGCAATACGGCAATGAGGAGCCCGAGCTGGGCAGCCGCAAAGCTCGCAAAGGCGGCACACTGCGCTTAGCCTTGCAGCGCTCCTTTCCGGCAACGCTCTGTTTGTTCGGTCCCAACAGCAATCATGCCACCCGCCGTTATATTTACGACGACATTGACCTGCCGCTGGTGCGCATTCACCCCGGAACCGGCAAGCTGATTCCCGGCACGGCGGATCGTTGGGCCGTCTCGGACGATGGACGAACCGTGTATTTTCATATTGATGAACAGGCACGTTTTAATAACGGAGATTTGCTTACCACGCGCGATTTCATCACCTCGCTGTATGTTCGCACCTCTGAGCACAGCGCCGAGCCTTTTTACGGCAACTATTACTTGGGCAACTTCTCGCATATTACGGTATACGGCAACAATATTTTGGCGGTAACGCTGGCTTCGCCTCGCCCGTCTGCCGCTTATTATGCGGCCGTACCCGCCAGTTGCACGCGCTTTTATGCAGAGTTTGGCCCGGATTACTCCACGCGCTACTTGTGGCGCCCCGTGCCCACCACCGGCGCCTACAAAATTGACCCGGATGGTATGGTGCTGGGCCGTATGATTACGCTGCGCCGCGTTAAAAACTGGTGGGCCAAAGACCGCAAGTACACCCGCTTTAGTTGCAATGTGGATCGCATTGTGTATTCCTTCATTGCAGAATCCTCCAAAGTCCGAGAATTGTTCCGCATTGGCGAGTTAGACGTCATCACCTGCCGTGAATCGGATTTGTGGTATGAGGGGCTGGAGATGGAGGCGGTGCACAAAGGCTATGTGCAGCGCGTGCACTACAGCAATATTTGGCCGCGCAATAGCTTGGGATTCCACCTTAATTGCTCCCGTGCTCCCTTCAATAACAGAAATATGCGCCTGGGTTTTCACCATGCACTCAATGTGCAGGCGGTGATAGATAGCGTGTTCCGTGGCGATTGTGAGCGCTTGGGGTCCTACTTCTCCGGCTTTGGCGCTTATACGGATGACACCATCCGCGCCTTGCCTTATGACCCGCAAAAAGCCCGCGAGTTTTTTGCCTTAGCCGGCTATACCATGGAAGGGGGCGACGGCATTTTGCAAAAGCGGGATGGCACGCGCCTTCAAGTGGTGGTTAACTCCCGCATAGACCCGTTGTATATTAACTGCATGAATATTCTGCGCGAATACGCCGCGGAGTGCGGGTTAGATTTGCGCTATGAGCAGATGGATGATACCGTTTTCTTTACCAAGATGAAGGAGAAAAACTTTACCGTGGGTATCTTTGGTTGGGGCTTCTCTCCCATCATGCCGGATCCCTCACAGTTCTTCCTTTCCTCTCAAGCTCGCCGCGAGGACGGCTCCACGGTAAAAGGTACCAACAACATCATGGCTGTGGCTTCGGCGGATTTGGATGCGGCTATTCTTAAAGCCGGCAATGCCACCCGCGAGGCGGAGTCCATTGCGGCTCATCATTTGGTGCAACAGCTCATTGCCAATGAGGCGTGTTGGGTGCCGGGGTGGACCACCTCGTACTGCCGTTTTGCTCAATGGCGCTGGTTGCGTTGGCCGGATACCGCATCGTGCCGTTTCTGCCCGCCGCATTACCATGACCCCATGGACAGCCATTTATACTGGATTGACGAGTCTGAGCGCAAAAAGACCCTGCGAGCCAAAGCCAAGAATGAAGCCTTGCCGGAAGAAGAGCTGATTATTCCCTTGCCATCGTACGCCAAGCGCTCCGGCAGCGGGGTCAAACCTTTCCGTGGCTCGGCCGTTCCGTCGGCAAAGCCCCACTCTCGCACTTTGCATAAACAGCCCTCATACGCTTACTGAGATAACGCATGAAAAAGATTTTTAAATCGGAAGCCAACTTGCTGGAGGTGCGTAACCTGACCACGGCGTTTCAAACCGAAAATGGTCTGGTGCGTGCGGTGGACGACGTGAGCTTTGATGTGCCGCGCGGGCAATGTGTGGGCATTGTGGGCGAGAGCGGCTGCGGTAAAAGCGTGACGGCTATGAGCTTGGTGCGCCTGCTGCCTCAGCCTGCGGGTAAAATTTTGCGCGGGCGCGTGATGTTTGATGGCGAGGATGTGCTTAAAATGTCTTACAGCCGCTTGCGCGATTTGCGAGGCGGGCAGGTGGGGGTGATATTTCAGGAGCCGTTGCGCGCCCTCAATCCGGTGCACCGCATTGGCGAGCAGATTGCAGAAACGCTGATGCTGCACCGCGGGTTAACGCATGAGGCTGCGCTGCGCGAGGCTGTGGATATTCTTAACTTTGTGCACATGCCGGATCCTGAGGCGCGCATCAACGAATATCCCATGTCGCTTTCCGGTGGTATGCGCCAGCGTGTGGTTATTGCCATTGCCTTGGCTTGCCGCCCCAAATTAATTATTGCGGATGAGCCTACAACGGCGTTGGATGTAACGGTGCAGCAGCAGATTTTGGCTCTTATTCGCGAGCTGAAGGAGCAAATGGGCTCCTCTGCCATTCTGATTACGCACGATTTGGGCGTTATTGCTCAAAATTGTGATCGCGTGGTGGTCATGTATGGTGGCCGCGTGGTAGAGCGTGCCGAGGTGCACGAGTTGTTTGCCAATCCGCGCCATGCGTATACAAAAGCTTTGTTGGCCTCTATGCCGCGGCCGGAGTATGCTCGCAAAACGCATTTGCCCACCATTCCGGGGAGCGTGGCTGCTATCCACGAGTTTGTTCCCGGTTGCCGTTTTTGCCAGCGTATGGGCAGGGAGGGCGATACGCTTATTGATCGCCCCCGATTGGTGGAGGTATCACCCGAGCACTTTGTGGAAGCATGCCCGCTTTGCACGCAGCTGTAAGCTTATTGCTGGCGGCGTGTCATATCTTGCTCCGGTATTTGCACCTCAGATTTAATGCCGCAGAGGGAAATAATCGTGTGGTATACTTGGTCGTGCGAGGTAAATTGCGCAGCATTGTTGCGCAGCGCTTCAATCACCTCCGGGTGTTTGGCCGCGTAGGTGTCTGAGTACCAAATGAAGGCGCACACGTGGCGTTGTTCTTCCGCGTAGCGCGGGCCGCCATGGCCCCAGCGGTCGTTCTCGCCGAATGATTCACCGTGGTCGGAGGTAAAGAAGAGCAGGGCCTCTTTATCGCGCATGGTGTTGATGATGGCGTGCAAGCGGCGGTCAATATCCAGCAGGGTGTTATCGTATTTGTCAACATCGCAGGACTCGCCGAAGGGTTTAACCTCGCTCTCCGAGTGGTAGGGTTGGTGCCCGGCGCCGTCCTCTATCAAAATGAAGTTGTGCTTGTTCTCTTGCTGTAGGGCAAGCATGGCTTCGGCGTATTCGGCTTCGTCTTTCGGGCGAGAGTGCAGGGGCATGCGGTCAATAAGCAGGGGGGCAATTAACGGGGTGTTGTACCACATGCCATGCGTGTTGGCGCCCACCATCAGGTTGAGGTTATAGCCGTGCTTTTTAAGAATGCCGATAAAGGAGTTGTGGGTGGGCATGCCGGTCTCGCTGTCCGTTAAGGAGAGCAGGGAGTAAATGGAGGAAATGGTTTGCGTTTCGCGGGAGTAGAGAGCCGGCAGATTAATGAGGTTTTTCTCTTGAACGATGTTGGGCATGGTGTTGCGCTCATACCCATTGAGAGGGGAGTGGTCGGCTCGCATCGATTCGCCGATGTAGAGCACGACTGTCTGCGGTTTTTCCGGCCATATTTCTTCGGAGGGGGCATCCTCCGCGTTTTCTAAACTCGGCGGATTATAGAAATCCAACACGGCTTTGTAGTAGTCCACCACCACGTTGATGGGTTGGTAGGCTTTATCAAAGACAAAGTGGTCGTGGTTGTATACGGCCTCATGCAGTACCTGCTCGCGCGTTTGCGGCACCGGCCAGCTGCGGCGCCACGGCTCTAGGGTGTCCACAAACCCCACGGATTCGATAGCCCCCCAATACCAGTGCTTTTTAATGAGCTGCGGTAGCGCTAAAAAGAAGACGCTGCCCACCAAACCAAGGCACAGTTGCAGGTAGTGCGCCTTGCGGCTTATCTCAAAATTCAGCAGCTTGCGCGCGGCTATGGCTACAAAATACACCACCAGCAGCCCCATCCCGAACATCATCATGGACTGTACGTTGATGTATAAAAGGGCTTCTGTGCCCGTGGTGTTAATCACGGCAACCGCCATCTCCTTGCACTCCACTCCGTAGGTCATGCCCGCAAATATAACGGCCACTTGGGTTATTACCACAATCGGCATCAAAATGTAGGCGGCTATGCGCGAGCGCGCGCACACCAGCATAAAGCAAATCCAGAACCCAAAGTTGATGAGGAACGCCGGCACGGCATACGGCATGTAGACGAGCATTTGCGCGTTCGTCATGTTGAGCAAATTGAGACAAATCGAGTTGGCACATGCCATGGTCATAATAATGCTCAGCGCAATAAACAACCATATTCTGGCCTTGTGCCCTTGGGCGCGAGGTGCATCGGTGCCGCGGTGCGAGTTCTGTTCCGGTGTGGGATTTGTCATCGTTTTGCCTGTGCGTTCGTTCGCCGTGTTTCAGAGTAACAGCTTTTTTCTCAGAAATCAAGCCCAATTTCCTCACTGAAAAGTTCACCGTATTTCTCAATTGTTGCTTGCTATGCTGTTTTTAAGTTGCATTTTTGTGCCTGTTTGCTATAATCTGCGGACTGAAAGATAATATGGCTCTTCCTTCAAGAAACCCGTTGCGTAAACGCTCTCGCTTGACTGTTGCCGGTACTGTTGTGAAAACACAGCAGCGAGAGGGTATGATTTTTTATATTTTGCCGTCTGCCGTCGTGTTGCTGGTGCTCATTTTCTGCTATACGGCTACACCGCCCCCTGCCGCCCAAACAGAGCAGGTTGCTAAGGCTGTTGTGCCTGCGGAGAAAAAGGTGGTGAAGGCTCCCGCAACGCCCAAAACGCCGGCGGCTCAGCCTGCTGCCGATGCTGCTGTGGCTGCCGCTACGGCTCCGGATACAGCAGATGAACTCTTCCCGGAGGATGACGAGCTGCCGGAAGATGCTCTTGCCGCAGAAGACGATGAGCTTGACGCCGAAGAAGAGGACGACTTTGCAGATGAGGAGGGCGACGAAGACCTGGAGGATTGGGATGACGACGAAGACTGGATTGACGGTGGCGACGATGAGGAGTTTGTCGGCGATGAGGACTTTGAAGCCGTAGAGGACGACGACTCCGATGCCGATGAGCAGGAAACGCCTGCCGATACAACCGAGGAGCCCACGGACACCACCGACGAGCCTGCCGAGGATACAGAAGAGACTCCCGCCGCAGACAAGAAGCCTGCTGCACCCTCTAAGCCGGCTGCTGATGCGGAAAGCTCCAAGAAGCCCAAAATGTCTGACGAAGAATTTAAGAAAAACATCGAAAACCTTTTCAATTAACGTACCATGAGCGACGCTGCCCCCATTACCATGACAGCCCAGGGCCTTCAGGTTCCTGATTTTCCCATTATCCCCCATATTATCGGAGACGGCTCCGGCCCCGATATTTGGCGTGCTGCCAAGCGCGTGATTGATGCCGCCGTGCAGGCTGCTTACGGCGATTCCCGCGCCTTGCAGTGGAAGGAAGTGCTTGCCGGGCAAAAGGCTTTTGATACCTTGGGCACATGGCTGCCGCAGGAGACTGTGGATGCCTTCCGTGAGTATTTGGTGGGTATCAAAGGGCCGTTGACCACGCCTGTGGGTGGTGGTATTCGCTCGTTGAATGTTGCCCTGCGCCAAGGTTTGGACCTCTACTGCTGTGTGCGCCCCGTGCGTTACTTTAAGGGCATTGAAACCCCGGTGAAGGACCCCTCCTTGGTAGACATGATTATTTACCGTGAGAACACGGAAGATATTTATGCCGGTATTGAGTTTAAGGAGGGCAGCAAGGAGGCTGAAATCTTCTACAGCTGGTTGTCCGATACCTTCCCCGAACGCGCCGGTAAAGTGCGCTTCCCCAATACGGCAGGTTTTGGTATTAAGCCTGTATCTAAGGAAGGCACCGAGCGCTTGGTGCGTGCTGCTATTCAGTGCGCTATTGCAGAGAATCGTCCTTCCGTCACCTTGGTGCACAAGGGCAATATCATGAAATTTACGGAAGGTGGTTTCCGCGATTGGGGCTACGACCTCGCTAAGCGTGAGTTTGGTGCAGAGCCTATCGGTAAAGGCCCGTGGTGCCGCTTGCCCAATGGTATTGTGATTAAGGATTGCATTTGCGATGCCTTCTTGCAAGAGATTCTTATCCATCCCAAGGATCACTCCGTGGTGGCTACGTTGAATCTGAACGGCGATTATTGCTCCGATGCATTGGCGGCGCAGGTGGGTGGCATTGGTATTGCCCCGGGGGCTAATATCAACTACAAGACCGGTCATGCCGTCTTTGAGGCTACGCACGGCACAGCCCCCGCGTTGGCGGATTTGGATAAGGTGAATCCCTGTTCCTTCCTCCTCTCTGCAGAGATGATGCTGCGCTACATGGGATGGACGGAAGCGGCTGACCGCATTGTGGCTGCCATTGAAGGTGCTATCACGGCAAAGGTGGTAACGGCTGATTTGGCAGAGATGATTCCCGGTGCCGAAGCTGTATCGACCAGCGCTTTTGCGGATGCGCTTGTTTCCAGGATGAACTGACCCCGTTTTTTGCATGCCGGACCCAACATTTGTCCATTCTGCGTTTTCGTCCATTGCTAAGCGATACGTGACGGCAAACCATGTGCTTTCCCTTGGTGCAGACGTCATGTGGCGTGAGCGAGCTATCAAAATGATAGCTGAGTGGCAGCCGTCTAACCTGCTGGATATTGCCACCGGCACGGGTGATTTGGCTCTGGCTATCAAAAAAGCACTGCCGGAGGTGGAGGTGTTGGGTACGGATTTTTGCCGCCCGATGCTGGATGTGGCTGTGAAACGAGGCTTGACTGAGGTGCTGGAGGCAGATGCCATGAATCTGCCTCTGCCCGATGCCTCGTTCGATGCCGCTACGGTGGCCTTCGGCTTGCGTAATATGGCCGATTACGAGAAAGCTCTGTGTGAGTTCCGCCGCATTTTGCGCCCCGGTGGTCATTTGCTGGTGTTGGATTTCAGCATGCCGGAGGGCATGCTGGCTGCCCCGTATCGATTCTATTTGCACCGCATTCTCCCGCGCATTGCCGGTATGTTGACCGGTAATTCCGGGGCTTATGATTATTTAGGTGAGAGTATTGAGCAATTCCCCCGTGGCGAGGAGTTCTGCAAGCTACTCACGCATTGCGGCTATTCTGCCCCCACAGCTGTTCCCTTGCTCTGTGGTATCGCCAGTATTTATACCGCGCAGAAGTAAGAACGCTTTGTAAAAATTTTAGTCGATGGCCCTACAAATGGAAGTTTGTAGATGTACGAGGGACGAATTTACCGCGAGCGCAGCGAGCCGAATTTGAGAGCCCCGCAGGGCGCCATAAAATAGCCCGGTGGTGGAGCCGCGATAGCGGCGGAACCCCGGGTTAGACACCCATCAATTGGAACCCCGGAGGGG
>CAJGCZ010000062.1 GCA_904501975.1 uncultured Akkermansia sp. | reverse complement strand
GTTATTGACTAATATATGTTTGAGTAGCAACTTTTTATAGAGAGAGAAAGGATGCAGAGGGTAACTTTACCACGGTGCATTGCAGATACGACTGCATGGGCCCCCACGCAGCCTGTAGCCACCCGCCCGCTGGCCATCCAAAAGGACGGCACCTGGCGCACCTACGGCCTCGACCTCACCAAAAACGTGTGCGAAGTCTTCGGCTCCAACGGCTACATCAACACCGCCTACACCTACACCCCGTTCGGTGAAGTAACGGCCTCCGGTTCCGACACCCAGCCCATCCAGTGGAGTAGCGAGTTCCACGACCCGGAGCTGGGCATATATGTACGCTTGCAAGCTTTCTAAGGATAGTTCATTCTTCTTGAGGCGGCGGCATCGTACAAGCAAAAAAAAATAGTAAAAAATCCCCATTGCACCGCGGCAACGGGGATTGGAAAAGGAAGCTTATACGCGGTGTACTTATTACTGCTGCTGGGCAGTTTTGAGGGCGTTGATGAGGTTATAAATGCCCTGTACTTTTTCTTTGCCGGCCTCGGCAATGCAGTCGGTGTACTTCTTACCGCCCATCCAGTTGTTGAAGGTGAAGCGGCAGGCCTCCGGGATGGCTTGCTCGCTCTTGGCAACACGCAAGCGGCTAAAACCACGGGTGAAGTAGTCGTACTGGTCATCTGCGCCATAGTACTTCATTTGCGTCAATTCGTCGGAGTTGAGCAAGGTGGCCGTGGTCGGCGTAAAGAGCTCGGTGCGGCTCACTGTTTTGGTAACACAGGAGCTCAGGCCCAGAGCAACAAGCAATACGGGAATCAGTTTTTTCATACGCGGCGCATTATACGCATTTTTCTTGAAAAATCAACTATTGATTGGTGCATACAACGCTAGGCGTGGCCATTGGGGGAACGCACAGGCTCGCTTATTCTGCCGGAACCAGGCGAACATCGTAGCCAAAAATCTCCGTAAACAAATCTGCCTTATTACGCATGGCTAAGTTTTCGATGGTCAAATCGTGCACGCCGGGCACCAATAGCTCTAAACGGCGGCCGTTGTAGCGAGCTTGGAAGTTGACGATACGGTGGGAGTGCGCGCGCTCCATGGCATCCGCCACGCGCAACAAGGCTGCCAGTTTTTGCACCCGTAGGCGGTTGGTGAGGTCTAACTCGGCATAGGAGCTTTCCTTGAGCGTGGGGGCGCCGTGGCGGTGGTAGCGCGCCAGTAGGCCGATGATTTCGACATCTTGCCTGGAAAGACCGAAAATCTCGGAATTCAGGATGATGTATTGGCCGTGGCGATGGTGATTTTTGGGGCTAATGAAGGTGCCGATTTCGTGCAATACGGCTGCCACATTCAGCAAGAGGCGGTCGTGGCGGGTTAGGCCGTGCAGCTCTTGTAACTGATCAAACAAGGAGGAGCAGAGCTTGCGCACCTGCAAGCTGTGGCTGCGGTCCACCTTATACCGCTGGGCTAACAAAAGGGCAAAGTGGATTACCTCTTGGTCCAAGCCGTGGTCGTCTTTGCGAGTGGGGAGCAGGCTGCGCAGGAAGGCATAGGAGGAGGCCTCTTGCGGCATGAGAATGCAATCGGGCTCAAAGGCGCCGGCTAAGGTTTGGTAGGTAACGGCTGCAGGCAACAAGGCGTTGACCCCGGCATAATCCACATTGTACTTGGTTAAACGCGCCGGGTGTGGGGTGTTGGCAATATCATCCACCAGTACCTCTAAGGTTTGGGGGCTAACGGAATAGCCCTCCAACAACGGAGACTGGATATGGCGAAAATCCGGGCCAAAGATAACCATGGCATCGGGCTTCTCGGGGATGGAGCCATCTGAATCATGCAAGATTTGCTCGACCACACCGCGAATGTGCTCGCGAATCAGCGAGCACTCGTGCTCCGGGCTGGCGTAGTGGGTGTCGCGGATGGACATGGCCGTGCGGTGTGCGCCCATGCGGTAACCGGCATAGTAGGTAATGCGCCCGCGGTCAAAAAGCAAAATGCGTGTATTACCGGGGCCTACATGCAGAACAAGCAAGCGCTGTTTTTCGAGCTCGGCGTGCTGCTCGAGCATTTCCTGCATGTTGACGTAGAGTAGGCGGGTCATCTCGCCGTCGTCCATCACCTCCAGCGACAAACCGCAGCCGGTTTGCAGGCGGTTGGTGATGCTGTCCATATTGCTTACATTCAACAACACGTTGGTGCCCAATAAGCGCACCTGCACCTCGCCACCGCAGCTGTACTCTTGCAGCAAGTTGTTAAAGCCGCGCACAATTTGGACGCAGCGGTCCATGGTTTCGCGAGAGATGCTGGCGTGGCGGAAAATGTCCTCTGCCAAGGCCAGGGGCTGAGAGAGTACATCCAACACGCGCAAGACTCCGTCTTTTTCCTCTGCCACCATCATGGATACAGAGCTGGCGCCCATAAATATGACCGCCTGCACCACGGGGGTGGATGCAGGTACTGAAGGGGGGGGCTCCGCCGCAGATGTCATGCCGTTGTTACTCATCGTGCATAATACTACTCCCTGCCCCGCCGAAATTCAAGCCCGATTTTCGGATTCGCTCTCCAAAAATCGGGCATAGAAACTGCGCGCTACCGGCGCTTAACTGATAAAGTGGGTATAGACCGGTTTTTCTTGCTCGGGAGGAAGAATGCCGACAGCGGCGGCGGCCTCTTTGCAACGCAGGTGGTAGACCATGTTGCGAGCCACATAGCGCAGGTTTTGCAAGCCCTCTGCATCACGGCGCACATCATCCGGCGTAAAGCCATGCACCATGTTCCAATAGCGGCCGGAGATAATGGGCATTTGAGAGATGGTGAAATACTTTTGGATTTGGTCCAGCGTGGCTGTGGTACCGGCACGACGGGCAGAGGCAACGGCGGCGGCAGGTTTGTGAGCAAAGCTGTTGAACCCGCCTACATAATCAGAGAAAAAAGCGCGGTCCATAAATGCCACAAGAGACCCACTGGCGCTGGCATAATGCACGGGGGAGCCGATAACGTAGCCATCGTACCGGCGAGCCAGCTCTACAAACTCATTGACTTTATCATTGATAACGCAACGCTTGGCACGGGCGCACCCACGGCAGGCGCGGCATGGGGCGATGGGGTCTGCGCCGATGTGATAAATGAGCGTTTCTGCGCCCTCTGCTTCAAACACGGCTGCCATCTCGGCCAAAGCAGTGTAGGTGCAACCATCCGGGCGCGGAGAGCCATTGACGAGTAGGATTTTCATATCGGAGAGAGAGAGAAAGATAAAAAGCCATTCCTCCCCCGCGAGGAGAAGGAATGGCCCTCAACATAGGCTATTACTTACCTTTTTCTTCAAGCTTTTGCTTCACAAGCTCGGTAATTTCCGCATACAGAGCTTCGTTTGCACGGAGCGTTTCCTTAGCGGCATCTCGACCTTGTGCTAACTGGCTGCCGTTGTAGCTGAACCAGGAGCCACGCTTTTGGATGATATCGTACTCCAAGGCAAGGTCAATCAAGCTGCCGACGGAGGAGATACCCTCGTTGTACATGATATCGAACTCACACTCTGTGAAGGGAGGAGCCACCTTGTTCTTGACCACCTTGAGCTTGGTGCGATTGCCGGAGACGGAGCCATCTGCACCCTTAATTTGGCCGATACGGCGAATATCGCAACGCACGGAGGCATAGAACTTGAGAGCGCGGCCGCCGGGTGTGGTTTCCGGGTTGCCGAACATAACGCCGATTTTCTCGCGAATCTGGTTGGTGAAAATACAAACCGTGCGAGCCTTGGCAATGAGGGAGGTGAGCTTGCGGAGGGCAGCGCTCATCAAACGAGCCTGGGCACCCACGGTGCTGTCGCCGATATCGCCCTCGAGCTCCTGCTTGGTCACAAGGGCAGCCACGGAGTCTACCACAATCACATCGATGGCGTTGGAGCGCACCAGAGCCTCGCAAATCTGGAGGGCCTCTTCACCACTGTTCGGCTGAGATACCAACAAATCATCCAAGTTAACACCCAGCTTGGCAGCATAGGCGGGGTCCAAAGCATGCTCCACATCAATGAAAGCTGCCAACCCACCGGCGCGCTGTGCTTGAGCAATGACGGTGAGAGTAAGGGTGGTTTTACCGGAAGATTCGGGACCAAACACCTCTACAATACGACCGCGCGGGAAACCACCTGCACCCAAGGCACGGTCAATCAGAAGATTACCGGTGGGGATTACCTCTACCTCCATTGTTTTTTTGTCGCCAAGACGCATAATGGCGTTCTCGCCAAAGTCTTTCTGAATCTGGAGCATAGCGGCATCCAACGCACGCTGGCGCTGGGCCATCAGCTTATCTTGCTCAGGGAAAAGTTCTTTACTCATATCGTCCAGAGCTTACCTGTTAATGCGGGTTCTTGCAAGTCCAAAATCTGGCAGCAAGTGATTTTTGCCTCGAATGGCGGCACTACCGGCAAAAGCGGCGATACAACTGCCGACATATCCCTCGCCCTACCGGATTTTTGTGATATATGCGGGGTGGATTCTAAATTCTGTTGCCAGCCGGGGAGGAGTGTGGTAGAGTGAAGGCATGGAACGTTTGAATAACCGCGCTGTCAATGAGATGCGCCCGCTTGAATTTGTGTTGAATGTGGCCCCGCACGCCACGGCTTCTGTGCTTTGCTGCTTTGGCAATACCCGTGTTATTTGCGCGGTAAACATTGAGGAGGACGTGCCGCGTTGGATGAAAGCGCAAAAGGTGGAAGGCGGCTGGCTTACGGCTGAGTACGCCATGCTCCCCTACTCTACCCTTGAGCGCAAAAAACGCGATAGTGCTGCCGGCAAGCAAGATGGCCGCTCTGTGGAAATTCAGCGTCTTATTGGGCGCTCCCTGCGCGCCGTGATGGATTTGGATGCCCTGGGGCCCCGCACGGTTTGGATTGATTGTGACGTGTTGCAGGCCGACGGCGGTACCCGCACAGCCTCCATCACGGGCTCTGCCGTGGCCTTGGCCATTGCCCTTAACCGCATCATGGCTAAAGGGTTGATTACGCAAAACCCCATGCGTCAGCTGGTGAGCGCGGTATCTGTAGGCAAGCTCAACGGCACCCCGATTCTGGACCTTTGCTACGAAGAAGACCGCGATGCGGAGGTGGACATGAATGTGGTAATGACCGAGGGCGGGCAATATGTGGAAGTACAAGGCAGCGGTGAAGAGGCGGTCTTTACCGCTGAAGAAATGGCCCAAATGCTTTCTCTTGCCTCGCAGGGCATTGCCGCCATTACCCGCGCCCAAAAAGAGGCCATCGCCCGCGCCGACTCCCCCACAGAGGATGACTTCAACTCGCTGAAGGATTTCTTTGCAGGGTTGAAGTGAAGCACAACAACAGCATTTTACCCTTGGTTGCGCTTTTAATGAAACAAGCGCAACCGGGGGGTAATTTACAACGAAAATAATGCTAATACTGAAAACCAATTGACTTTATCATAAAAAATAGTTAGTATCTTAGCATAAGGATTTTCCTATTTATCTTCTCTCCATTTATCCGCGCATCATTATGAAAAAGCTTTTTACCTTACTCGTTGCTGCAACAGGATTTGCCACGGCTACAGAGCTCCAAGACATAGCCAAGACTATCACATGGAACGTTACAGAAGCCGGTATGCAAGCAGATTTACCCCAGAGTTTCACAGAGACCATGGAAATTTCTGTTGTCGTTACCTTGGATTGGCAGGGCATAAAAAAAGCCTATGACTACCCGGGGAATGGCTTAAATATTGAGTTCTTTACCATCAACGGAGATTATAGCAAATCTACGACTCAAACTAATCAAATCCAATATATCGGAACGGGTTTTCAAGTAAGCCCGTTCAATAGTTTATGCAACATTGGCGGATTTGGTGGAACAAACAACAAACTTTACCAGAACATTCATGCAACATCTCTAGATTTCAACAAACTCAGCAACAAAATCACCTATGCGACGTTAGTGTTCACGATGGATGCGGCATCCAACAACAGAAGGATGTACCTGCAATTATGGGATGAAGACTATGAGCTTATACCCTTGAAAGAGAGCGCTAAATCGGCAAACGGAGACGAATGCCTCAAGTCCATGCAGGGCATCAACTATAATCCGGCATACGTTGATAACATCGCGATATATTCCGGCATCATCCCGGAAACATTGGCTCAGGATTACGCATACAACCTACTGACCATCCCCGAACCAACCACGGCCACGCTCAGCCTTTTGGCATTAGCTGCCCTGGTTGCAAGGAGAAGGAGATAAGAGCAGAAAACACTAAACAAATAACGCACGACATAGAAGGTAGTTTTCCATCTTTGCCGTGCGTTAAAAAATTTGCCCATACTAAGCGTATTGGAAGCATTCAACCAGCAGCCTTGTTGAATGTATTGCTGAGGGATTTGACCAAGCCTGCGTCAAAGGGTAACAGTTTTGTTACCTTTGCCGGTGCCTACCGGAAGTTGCAAGACTCCGGGTAGAAGCTGCCAATAGCCTTCTGATGTCCGATGGGTAGGCAAGCGACGCAGCACTTCCGTCATCCATTGCAAAAATTCTGTTTCCATTCGTTTACATTCCTCTACCATTGTATAGAGGATAGCGGCTCTTTTTCCGGCATCAGGCGCGCCGATGAACAGACTGTTCTTGCGGCCAGCCGTTACAGGGCGGATGGCTCTCTCCACCTGATTGTTGTCTACGGGGATACAGGGATTGCTCAACCAGCTGCTGAGCTGCTCTTGCCTTTTCAGGGCATAGTCTATGGCATCCTTCAGCTTGTTGCGCGGAGGATTTTGTGTATCGAGTCTTCGTTTAGTAAGTTCTTGGAAGAATGTTTCTACAATCGGAGCAGATTTTTCCAATCGTTCCTTAAGCTTTTGTTCCGGCGGTGCTTTGCTCTCTCGCAATGTTCGCTCTGTTGCATATAAAGGCTGCAAGAGTTCTACCATTTTCATGCTCCAGGCAGGATCATTGCTGTTGCCTGCGGCTTCTACAAACTGTCGTCGCACGTGTGCCCAACAGACCTGCCATTGCGGTTTTTGTTCATCCGGCAGAGTCTTCATCCAACTTTCGTAGCCACCATATCCATCACTCAAGATTGCTCCTTCATATACCCTGCCATCCGGTTGCATTCCGTGACGCTGCAGATGATTGAGAGCTTCGGCACTTCGGCTATTCTGCCAAAAATACAGTGTTGAGCCGTTATCAGCACTACTCATGGACCACATGTAGCCATTTGTTTTGTCGGATTTAAGGCAGCGAATGGGTGTTTCATCGATATGCAATGCGGCGGAATCCAGAATGAGTTTATGGAGTTCCTCCCAAATCGGCTCTAGTGTTTCTGAGGCGGCTCTCACCCAATTACACAGAACGCCCTCACTCAATCCCTCCAGCCCAATACGAGCAAACTCCTTTATCTGGCGGTAAAGTGGCAAGTGGAGATTGTATTTATTATGAATGCCAAAGCAATGACGCCTGCCCCATATTGGAGCTGGGCAGAATACTCAGTGGGGCGGCGGCGTGTACAGGGGCATCTTGGGCAGATTTGCTGCGCTGCCCTTTTTTGACAAAAGCAGGCATGCGGTAAATATAAAGCTCGAAATGCCCCGGCACATATTCCAAGCGGCGTGATATCTTGTCACAACTTTCCGGAAGTCGTACGTAGGCCGCCGGATTTTGTTGAACCTCATCCAGGATGACCAGCTGCTCGATTTCCTTTGTTACCGTAGCTTTCAGGTGACGCTTCTTTTTTGTCGGATGTTTTTGCTCTGCTTGCTCGGCGGTGGTTGGGGAAGGAGCGGTAGAGATGGGGGGCTGTTCCTCTTCCTCTATCCCGATTTTTTCGCAGACTATTTTTTTCGCTTTTTTGCCGAAAAGCATGCGTCTGAGCATGTCATTTTCTTCTCGTAGTGACTCGTTTTCCAGTTCCAAATGACGGTTGAAATTCACCAGCATTTGAACCTTTCCCTCAGAAGAAAAAGGTAACTCCAATTGCTGAATTTCAGAGACACGCACGCGCGCGATTATACACTAAAAGCGTTGATTTTACAAGAAAATTATACTTCATACCATGCTTTTTTTACGCAGTTTTTTAATTCAATTCCATCCAGAAGCAGCGTGAGGGCAGATGGTTGAATTTGCAGCCATTTTTCATCACTTATAGTAGCAGTTTGCGGCCAGCTGAACTGTCCTTACTCAAGGCGTTTGCAGAACAAACAAAGCCCCGTTCCATCAAACCATACGGCTTTGAGTAGCGTGTGAGGTTTGTTGATAAATAGAAAGAAGCACCCCTTGGTCATAGGTTGGCTGAGCTGTTGAGCGATGACTCCTTGCAAACGGAACATGCCCAGTCGCATGTCGATAGCTTCCTTATAAAGATAAGCAATGGTATTGTGCGGTAATGTGAACATAGAGTTTCATTATCGCATACCCTGCTACAAGGCTTTTGGTTGAATGCTTACACTATGGTAATATGCCAACAAGAAAGATAGACGAGCATGGTGACCTGTAATGGCACAGCATGGACTACTTCCTCTCGGAGGCTTTGAAAGAGGAAAGAATAGGGCTTAAAAGCATAGGCAAGAGGCGAAGCATGGTTTTGCGAACACCTGCTAGGCATCATAGATGAAGAGGCGGAAACTTTTACGCCTCAATTAGCAAACGGCTGTAGGCAGAGGATCATCCATGCCAGACGTAAACAAAAGGCCTACATCAAGGAGTTGTAATCC
>CAJGCZ010000061.1 GCA_904501975.1 uncultured Akkermansia sp. | reverse complement strand
CGAATGTGCACCACCTCACCCATGCGTACTTTGTTGCACGAGGGCTGTGCTTGCAGCTGCTGCATGAATTCTGCCACGAGGGCGCGTTGTGTTTGCTGAATGGCTTGCAGCTGCTGCCTGCGTTGGCGGCAAACAGACTCTGCGAGGCGCAGAACAGAGGCGCGGTGCTTCTGCTGTGGCACCGCAGGTAAGGAAAGTTCAAGCAAACGGAGCGATTTGATGGTTAGCTGCGGTTGTGCCGCCCCGGTGACGAGGGAAGATAAATCCCGGTGTTTGAGGTAAAAATACAGATAGGTGGGGTCTACATCGGCGTGCAGTTCCTCTAAGCAAAGTGCGTTGGCCGTGATATAGGCGGGGCCTTCTGTCAATAACACATTGCCACAGCTCTTGCCACGGCTGCCTATGGCAATGACCGGCTGCGTATGATTGCAATGGCTATGGTAGCCAATCAGACCATGGGCACCATATACGGGGTAGGGGCCGGGGCATAGCTGCGCTTTGCTGAGAGGTCCCCATTGGCGCAGGGTGCAGATATCTGATAGCCGAACGCGCTGCATGGACGGACTCTCTTAATCAAGCAGCAGGCCGCGAGCATGAGCCTCTGCTGTGGGGCCACCGGTGCCCAGCATGCGCATCAGCTCGCTAATGCGCTCATTTCCCGCAACCTCGTTGAGCCGCGATACCGTGCGGCCATCTGATAATCCCTTGGAAATAAGATAGTGGTGGTTGGCTAAAGCGGCCACCTGCGGGAAGTGGGTAATGGCAATCACTTGGTGTTCTTGTCCCAACTCTCGCATTTTGAGCCCCACGGCACGCGCAATTTCTCCACCCACGTTAGCGTCAATTTCATCGAACACCAACAGGGGTGTGTCATCTTGGCCGGCCAAGGCACTCTTAAGAGCCAGCATGACACGTGCTAACTCACCGCTGGAGGCAATTAAGCGCAAGGCCTTAAGAGGTTCGCCCGGGTTGGGACCAAAGAGGAAATCCACCGCCTCCGCGCCATGCGGCCCCGGTTCATCCAGTGTCGTCAGGGCGACCTCAAACAGCGATTGGCGGAAGCCTAATTGGCGAGCGTGCTCCAAGAAGGCATCTTGCAGCTTGGGGGCGGCCTTCTTGCGCGATGTTGTCAGGGCGGCTGCGGCCACTTTCAGCTCTGCTTTGCGGGCACGCTCCGTTTCTGCCAGTTCGGCAAGCTTTTCTTCGCGGTTGTCAATGGCATCCAATTTTTCGCGGCAAGCAATCAAATGCTCTTGTATAGCCTCAAAATCAGCACCATACTTGCGCTTAAGGGTATCCAGCAGGCTGATGCGCTCTTCTAACCGAGCGAGTTCCTGCGGGTCGCTGCTCAAGTTGTCGACGTAATCTTCTATATTGGCAGATAAATCGTTCAGCTCATCCACTAAACCTTCCATGGGGGCCAACCACTTGGCTGTGTCTGCATCCAATCGCTCCAACTCGCGCCCCAAGCGCACCAACTGGCGCATGCGGTTGAGGATGGAGTTATCATCGCCATCCAACAAATGGGCCATGGGCAACGCAGTGTCTCGCAGTCGGGAGGCGTTGCGCGCTCTCTGCCAGCCGGCCTCCAGCCCGCTTACTTCATCGGCTGTAAAGGCAGCATCTTCAATCTCCTGCACTTGGTGGCGCAGAAAATCCAGCTCGCGCTCATTGGCCATCTCGTTCTCCTGCAGTTCGCGGTAGGCGGCGCGAGCATCCAGCCATGCGCGGTAAGCTACTTGGTAAGCCGCCAGAGTTTGGACGTTTTCGGCGTAGGCATCCAGCAAATCCAGCTGGCGCTCTTGCGAGGTGAGGGAACGGTGCGCCTCCGGGTGGTGCATATCGACCAAGCCCCCGGCTACCTTGCGCAGTAATTGAAGAGTAACCGCTGCATTGTTAATGAATTGGCGGTTGCCTGTTGCTGTGATGGTTCGGCGCAGCAGCAGCTCGCCATCCTCGCAGGGCGGAATCCCTGCCTCTTCCAGCAGCGCATCAATATGCACCGTATTGTTGAGGTGGAAGGCGGCTTCCAGTGTGCATTGCGACTCACCGCTGCGAATGCGGCCTTTATCCGCACGCTCCCCCATCAACAGGGAAATACCCCCCATAATGACGGATTTGCCGGCACCGGTTTCGCCGGTGATTGACAGAAAACCGGCTTCGGGTTCCCAAACGAGTTCATCTACTAATGCCAGGTTGCGTATCTTGAGCAGTGTGAGCATAATTTGCCTTGCGTTCCTCGCCTATTATGGCATAATACCCCTGTAAATTCAAACTGAAAAATAGATGATGAATGTACTTTTCCTCGGCAGTGGTACCTCCACCGGTGTTCCTGTGATTGGCTGCACTTGTGATGTGTGCCTCTCGGAGAACCCTAAAAATAAGCGTTTGCGCTCCTCCATTCTTGTTAAAAGTGACACGACTACTATTTTGGTGGACTCTTGCCCGGATTTGCGTCAGCAGGCCTTGCGGCACCACATTACAGCGATTGATGCCATCATCTATACCCATGAGCATTTGGACCATATTGCCGGGTTTGACGAAATGCGAGCTTTCTGCTGGCGCCGCGAGGATAAGCTCCCGCTGTATGCCGGTACCCGGTGTTTAGAGCAACTGCGCCGCATGTTTGCGTGGGCTTTTTCCGAGAAGAATACCTACAAAGGGTATATTCGCCCGCAAGCGAACGACCACCAAGGAGCCCCGTTTACCATTGGTGATATTGAGGTAACACCGGTGTTGGTGCAACATGCCTTTGTGGAGACGTACGGCTACGTCTTCCGTTGTGGCGGCAAGTCCTTCGGTTATGTGCCGGATATTAAAACCTTGCCTGCGGAGTCTGCTCCTTTGTTACGCGGATTGGATGCCTTGGCTATGGATGCCCTCACAACCCGCGATCACCACACGCACATGTCCGTTGCGGAATGTGTGGAGCAGATGGTGCAACTGGCCCCGCAGCGCGGTTTTCTGACCCACTGTGGCCATGCCGTTGATTATGATGCTGCGTGCCAGGAAACGCCGGAGTTTATTACCCCGGCGTACGATGGGTTGGAGGTGAGATTGTAAGCTTCACTCATTCATAAGCAAAAACGGCGGCTCTTGTAAAAGAACCGCCGTTTGGTATAAAGTGTTGTAGCAGGATTACTTAATGGGGCACTGCTCCTTGATGGCTTTAGCGCAATCGCGAATCAGGTTCGGCCCCTTGTAGATGAAGCCGCTGTAAAGTTGCACAAGGGATGCACCGAGCTGAATCTTCTTTACGGCGTCTTCGGCGGTGGTGATACCGCCAACGCCAATGATGGGGATGGCGCCCTTGAGCTCCTTGGCAAAGGCCTCCAGTGTTTCGTTAGCGCGGTCGTACAGGGGCTTGCCGGACATACCTCCGCTTTGGGCGGCGGCAGGGTGGTTTTCCACCCCGATACGAGTTGTGGTGGTATTGGTGCAGATGAGGCCATCCAGCTGGCTATCCAAGAACACTCGGGAGAGCTCAGCAATTTGAGTCTCGTCCATATCCGGGGAAACCTTCATGACGATGGGCACGTAGCGACCGGTATCGTTAGAGAGGTTTGTTTGTTCGCTCTTCAGCAATGCCAGCAACTCTGCGGCAGGCGCAGCCTTTGCCAGGTTGCAAAGGTTGGGTACATTGGGGCAGGAGAAGTTGATGGCAATGTAGTCTGCAACGTCCCAAGCGGCGCGCATGCAGGCAAGGTAGTCTACGCTGGCTTCCTCGTTCGGTGTTACCTTGTTTTTACTGATATTGACGCCAAGAACGCCGTTAAATCGTTTGGTCTCGCGAATATTCTCTACACCTTGGTCGATACCCGGGTTGTTGATACCCATGTGGTTAATGATAGCCTGCTGCGGGATGCAGCGGAAACAACGGGGCTTGGGGTTACCGGGTTGCGGGCGCGGGGTGAGGGTGCCGACCTCTACAAAGCCGAAGCCGAGCCTACCGAACGCAGCCACGGTGTTGGCTTGTTTGTCCATACCGGCGGCAAGACCTACACGGTTCGGGAACTTCAATCCCATAACCGTTACGGGGTCGTCCACCTTAGAAGGGGCAACAAGAGAGAGAAGACGGAGCTTTTCCGCCATGCGGAGCCCGGCAAGAGTCATTTCGTGCGCGGTTTCCGGGTTGAAGCGGAAGAGGATACTTTTGGCGAGGTGATATAATATCGGGGACACAGCAGAGAGGTGCGCAGCAAGCAGCGACCCGTGTCGCTACATTGCTGCGCACAAATTGGTTACATGTTAAAGGTGACGTTATAATTTTCGATAAACCAGCGGCCGAACATAGGTGCGGCCTCTTCATAATCCCATACGGGAGAGTAGGCAAGTTCGTTTTCCAGTTTGCCGGTATCGGCATACATTTCAACGCTCTCACCCTTGGTGAGCGGGGATGCAGGATCGCGCTCGATGATAGCTTGCTTACCCATAGATACCTCCATTGCCTGAATAAAGGAGAGGATGGGAACAGGCTTAGAGCGGCCTACGTTGTACAGGGCATACGGGGCGTGGTGCACTCCTGAGGGCGGGGTAGCCAAAGCCATGATAATACCGTCCACAACATCATCCACATAGGTGAAGTCGCGCACCAAGTGCCCGTCATTCAGCAGTGTGATGGGGGTGCCATCTGCAATGGCTTGGGCAATCTTCATGGGCTTGGAAGCCGGGCGTCCCCACTGGCCGTAGGCCGTGAAGAAGCGGAACACTGTTACGGGGATTTTGTACGCACTGGCGTAGGAGTAGCACAAAAGCTCAGCGCTGCGCTTAGAAGCAGCATACATGCTCATCGGGGTGTCCACGTCGTCATTCTCTTTGAGCGGGGATTGAGCACGGGAGCCGTGTACCACATAGCTGGAGGAGAAGAAGAAGTGGCGCACGCGGGAGGCTCTGGCGGCCTCAAGCATGTTTTGGGTGCCGGAGGTATTGACATCAAAGAACTCCATGGGCGACTCCAGCGAGGGCTTGGTGCCGGCAAGGGCTGCTAAGTGAATGATGCAATCGAAGCTCTTTTGTTTGCAAAGGTTCACGACTGCCTCACGGTCAAGAATATCCATAAGGATAAACTCGAAAGCGCCCGTATTGCTGCGCATGGGTGCTTCGGGCTTCCAGTTATTAACATCAATACCCAAGAGGGAAAGACGCGCAAACTTGAGAGTGTGTGTTTCGGGTTCGCAGAGGTTATCGATGCCCACTACCTCATGCCCCTCTCCTAAGAGACGGTTGACGGTATGGTATCCGATGAAGCCGGCGGCACCTGTGACGAGAATTTTCATGGCTGTAAGGTATGTGAAAAAAATGGATGCAGTCGAATAGCTTGATTCGTTTTTTACACTGTCATTCTAGCACGTTTGTATTTGAATGCAATCTTTTTCGTCGAATTTATTCAGCTTCTACCGTTTGACGCACCCATCCGATGGCATCGCAGCCGAATTCCACCACATCGCCGGGCTTGAGGTATTGCGGGGGATTCATTCCCATGCCAACGCCGCCGGGAGTGCCGGTGGAGACAACATCGCCCGGGTTTAAGGTGATGAATTGCGATACATAGGCCACTAAATCTGCCACAGGCATAATCAGTTGTGCTGTACTGGCGTTTTGGCGCAACTCTCCGTTTACCTTTAATTGCAGGGTGAGGGCATCAGGGTTGGGGATTTCATCTTTAGACACAAAGATGGGGCCGAAGGGAGCAAAGGTATCGTAACTTTTGCCTTTGGTCCATTGGCCGCCGTGCTCCAGTTGGTAAGAGCGCTCGCTGTAGTCGCACATGAGGGTGTAGCCCACTATGGCGCGTCGTGCCTCTGCCGGGGTGGCGCGGTGCAGGGTGTCGCCCACCACCACGGCGAGCTCTACCTCATAATCCAGCTTTTCTGCCCCGGTGGGGTTGAGCACATAGGAGAGATCAGAGCTGATGGCTGAGGTGGATTTAAGGAAGAGGGCAGGCTCGCTGAGCTCTTCTCCGCTGAATTCCTTGGCATGCTCTGCATAGCATTTGCCGAGGCAGGCAATGGTGCAGGGCTGCACGTGCAGGGCGCTGGATTCTGCCAAGCCTTCTGTATCAACCACAACGCCTTCCGGTGCGCCCTTGGAAATCCATGTTTCAATTTCCTTGCGCAGCTTCTTGCCATCCGGTTGCAGGGCTGCCCATATTTGGTCGTCCTGGCCGGTCACATCAATGAATTGCTTGCGCTTCGGTATCCAAAGACCGATGACGCTTTCTCCGTCTTCATCAACGTAGTATTTGAGTCTCATGGTGGTGAAAATAATCAGTAAAATTAATCCCAGTCGTCGAAATTATCCGGAATGTCAAAAATGTGCTCCGGGGTATCCTCCGGTATGGCCGGTGTGGAGGGCTTAGTGGGTTCAGGCGTTTCCTCCGGTTCCTGCGGCTCTTCCGGTAGAATTGTTTGCGGGGCTGTGGGGATAACCGGGGTGCTTTCTACCGGGGTGGTGCTTTCCTGCGGCAAGGAGGTTTCCTCCGGTACGGTTTCTTCTTCCGTTTTCTCCTCGGGCTGAGCAATGTTTCTGTACATGAAAACGCGGTCGCCCTTAACGATGGAGCCGGAGCGGATTTGAGCTACGATAATTCTGTTGCGGGAGGGTTGGTCTGCGGTGACAACCAAGTTGCCGATGCGGGTATTAGAGCCATCCGCCGGGTGGGAAATTAAGATGGTTCCGGGGCCGGGTAAGGGGCCGATAATGCGCAGTAGCGCAAAACCTTGCTCGGGGTATACCTGGTGTACGGCGCCTAAATGTAAGGGAGGAAGAACTTTTTCCTCCGGTGTGTCGGAATCATCGCTACCGTGGTGTCGATGCTGCTGGCAACCAACACACAGCAAAGAAACGGTCAAAAGCGCTGTCGGTACAATTTTTATCATGATTTGAGACTACACTAAAACGGGCAGGGCGTCAAGCTCATCTGCCCGTTTTTGTTGAGAAAAGACGTGGGGGAATGCGCTGTGTTATGATTCCCAAAGCTTCATTTCCAGCGCCTTTTGGGCAGCTGCCACTTGGGCTCGGTGCTTGCTCTGCCCGGTAGCGCAGCCTATTTCTCGGTCGTGCCACAGCACTCGTGCCACGAAGGGGCCGGCAGGCTGTGCTTCGTCTACCGGCTTTACATCATAGATGGGCCCGGTTCCGTCTACCGCTTGCAATACTTCCAGCAGAGAACCCTTGTAATTTACATCCTTAAACTCACTGGCGTGTTGCAGGCTGTGCTCCAACAAGCGCATAGCTACTTTGCGGGCTGCGTTGTAGTTGGAGTCCATCATCACGGCGCCGATGACAGACTCAAAGGTGTTGGCCATGGTGGATACAGATTCTCTACCGCCGGCCTTGATAAGCTGTGGGCTCATTACCAGCTGCTCGCACCAGCCCAATTCTTTGCACAAATCCGCCAAGTGTTTGCGGCTGACAATGCCGGAACGCAATTTTGTTAATTCACCCTCGTCCACCTTTGGGAAAAGAGAGAACAGCTCACGGCTCACCACAAGCTCCAGCACAGCGTCTCCCAAATACTCCAAACGCTCGTATGCCAAGTTGGTACTGCGCTTTTGGTCGGAGCTCGGGTGGGTCAGCGCCTGTTTTAGCCAAGCGATGTCCGTAAACTTGTAGCCTAAGCTTTCTTCAATGATGTCCGTGTTCATCATTCTGTACTTTATCAAAAGTTATTGAGCACCGCCCATCACACCGCCAACCATGATGATGGCAGCAATGAGGGTTTGGGAGCCGAAGAATGCCGGGTCTTCGTTCTTCAAACGCTCGCAGTGCATAACCAGTTCTTCCATAATGTACTCTTGCTCAGCCCACCAAGCCATAAATTGCTCTTCAAGCTCGGGCTTGAGTGCAGGCTGTTGGCTGAAGGTTTCTGCATGGGTGTTGAGAGCCCCCAGCAAACCCTGAATTTCTTCACCGGCCAACTCTGCGCTGTCTTCATCCTTAACAGAAGCCAATTGCTCATTGATTTGCTTAACGACGTTGAGCATGGCGCTGAGGGGGGCCGTGTACTCCTCAAGTTCGGTGGCTTGGGTGGCAGCCGGAGCCAAGGAAATGGTTGTTTCATCGGCGGCGCTAAGCGTTGCCGTGGCAAGGCAAAGCAGAACAGTAAGGGGTGTAGAGGTGTTCATGCAGGCATGCTACCATGTTATACCCGCGTTCGCAAGTGTTATGTATGTCAGAAAATGCTTAAAAAATGGTGCATGCGCATTTTTCTGCTTCACATGTAAAAAAATGGGGGTATAATACACGCGTTCAATTTTTATTTTTTAGTTACCATGAAAATCTGGTTTGATGGCAAGTTGGTTGATTCAGAGGAAGCTAAGGTTTCCGTTTTTGATCACGGTTGTTTGTACGGAGATGGCGTATTCGAGGGGATTCGCTTCTACTCCGGCAAGGTGTTCCGCTTGCAGGAGCACATTGTGCGCCTTTTTGACTCCATGCGCTACCTGATGATTGATTGTCCGTGGACATTTGAGGAGGTGTGCGCTGCAACTGAGGAGACTGTGGCCGCCAATGGTATGGAGGATGGTTACATTCGCTTGGTTGTCACCCGCGGTAAGGGTGATTTGGGCCTCAATCCCCGTAATTGCCCTAAGGCCAGCATGTTTATTATTGTGCAGAATATTGCCCTTTACCCGGCAGAAATGTATGAGAAGGGCCTTAGCATGATTACCTCTTCTTTCCGCCGCCCCAATCCGGATATCTTGTGCCCGCAGGTGAAGAGCCTTAACTACCTCAACGGTATTTCCGCTAAGATTGAGGCTGTTCAGCAGGGTGCCGGTGAGGCTCTGATGCTTAATCAGCATGGTAATGTGGCTGAGTGCACGGGTGATAATATCTTCATTATTCGCAACGGTGTGGTGATGACGCCTCCCCTGACAGAGGGTGCCTTGGGTGGTATTACCCGCCACGCTGTGTTTGACATTTGCGCCGAGTTAGGCATTCCCTGCATCGAGAAGGTGATGAACCGCTTTGATGTGTTGAGCGCAGATGAGTGCTTCCTGACGGGTACGGCTGCAGAAGTTATCGCTGCCACATCGTTGGATGGTCGCACCATTGGTACCGGCCAAGCCGGCCCGATTACCAACCGCATCCTTGCTCGCTTCCGCACGCTGGTTCGCGAGTAAGTTCAGATAATGCAATCATTTATATGCGGCAGGTGAGGCAAGCATCCCTTTCCTGCCGCATTTTTTCAGAATATGGAAACATTGTATGCCGGTAAGTTTCTCAATATGGTTCGTGAGGGCCATTGGGAGTATTGTGAGCGCGTGAATCAAACCGGGGCTGTGATGGTGTTTGCCTGCACCCCCGAGGGAAATGT
>CAJGCZ010000060.1 GCA_904501975.1 uncultured Akkermansia sp. | reverse complement strand
GGATTACAACTCCTTGATGTAGGCCTTTTGTTTACGTCTGGCATGGATGATCCTCTGCCTACAGCCGTTTGCTAATTGAGGCGTAAAAGTTTCCGCCTCTTCATCTATGATGCCTAGCAGGTGTTCGCAAAACCATGCTTCATATCGCCTCTTTCCTATGCTTTTAAGCCCTATTCTTTCTCCTCTTAGAGCCTCCGAGAGGAAGTAGTCCATGCTGTGCCATTTCAGGTCACCATGTTTGTCTATCTTTCTTGTTGACATATTTCCATAGTCATAGTCCACAAGGCTGCTTGTATAAGCACGGGGACTTCTTCGGTAATGTTGGGCTGGAGTGTCTCCTTTCAATGCCTGATGCGGACGTATGGTATTAAACTCATGCACCCATTCATCCATCTCTGTTTGAGTATCGGCCTTTTCTGCCTGCAATTCACTTTTCATATCCTTGTGCATCCGCTCATGGGCTCCATTATCCTGGGGACACCCCACACGTCCGCGATTAGGCTCTATTCCCAGCCTAATCCACCATGCGGACAGCTTGCTCAACCCAAGCAATGCCTGAGTACATGCAAAAGGCGAACCATTATCACTGCGTATTGATTTTGGTAATCCGTAACGCTCAAATACTTTTATCATGGCTTGACGTACGCTCTCTTCCTTTGAGTCTGGCAGTAGTGTTACCCCTAAGATGAAACGGCTTTTTGCGTCTCTTATTGTCAAAGGGTAACACTTTCTTTCACCATCTTTTGCCCTCCACCACCCCTTAAAATCAATTGTCCATTCATCATTTACTTGCAGGTTAGCCCCCCTATCTTGAACAAGACGTAAATTATCAAGTTTAGGCGTTCGTTTGCGTCGCAAATTGATAAGACCAGCCTGCTTCAAGACACGATGAATGGTAGTGCGTCCTGGTAGCGGTGAAAAGTGTTCTCTTTTCAAAATAGCTCGTATTTTGTCAGCACCCCAATGTTTGTGTGCGACTCGAATACTGATGATACGCAAAAGCGCCTTCTCTGATAACTTAGTCGGTTGATTTACAGGCCTTCGGCTTTGCTCTGCCAATCCTGAATCGCCATGTTTCTCATACCGTCTAAGCCATTTATATCCTGTTTTTCGACTGATGTTAAATGACCGGCACGCTTCAGCCATAGAAATCTCCGGCTGACTTACAAGCTTTATGAACTCGTTTCTCATTTGATTACTACTTTTGATGTTCCATGGCATAAAGTCATTATGCCATATGTCTCTTCAAAAGTGTAACCTATGTCTTGGTACTTGTGTTACCTATGTGGTGGTACTTTTCTGTTACCTTTGTCTTGGGTGCGTACCCCCCTTTTCTTTTTCACTCTGTTCAAGTTTTTAGTTGATGGTCCCACAAATAGCAATTTGTGGAAGTACGAGGGACGAATTGGATTTACGATTTACAATGTACAAGGTACAATTTAAGAGTTCCGCTCGCCTCCGGCTCGCAGGGGAAGCGGAGTTTATCAGTCGGCTTGTGTTCCGCGCTCAAGGCGCGGGCGGCAGCTTATGCTGAGCTTTGCTTTTTTTGCGCCGTAAGGCGCGGAACTCACAAATTCGTATGTCGAAATTCGTCCTTCGTACTTCCACAACCTCCCATTTATCAACTGCAAAGTTTAACATAGCTTTCTTTTTTGCGCTAATTCCTGCATTTTCGCTTGCCTCAGTATGCGCTATGCTGTACACTACGAGCAAGCGCTGTGGCGTGTATTTCAAAGTACACACTCCGGGCGCGTATAGGAAAATCTTACAATTATGAAAAAGTCTTTCATTTCTCTTTTCGCTCTTAGTGGCGTGGTTATGGCCGCCAATTATACATGGGTTGGGCCGGAAAATGGGGATTGGGCTACTCCGTCTAACTGGGATTTGAACAATGCTTATTATCCCCAGTCGGATAGCGACCACGCCATCATTGGTGACAACAAATCCGTTGTTTGGAGCCCTTGTTCGTATTTTGGTGCTAGCAATATCGTTACTCTTGGTACGAACAGCACCCTGACGTTGACCGCTTATGGCAATCTAAATGTTAATACCATTGAGATAGGTGGAGGGTCAAAGGTAAATTGGGGTAATGAATATGCACTTGGTTTCGGCAGAGATTTAACCATTAATTACGGAACTTTTTCTGCCGATTCATTTGGGCAGTTCAATATAACGACAGGTCAGGCTTTATGGTATAATGGACATACCGTATCCTTAGTGGGAACTCTTGATTTTGCCAATGTTTCTCCCGGAGAAGGAATCATTGAATTATTCATGACGTCCGGCGGGGTTCATGGCATAAGCTTGGATTATAGCGGTTTGAACATTATCAATACCAGTGAGGATGTAACATACGAAATTAAACAGGTCAACAATGGGGTGGCTATCACTTATAATGTTATCCCCGAGCCGACCTCAGCCACTCTTTCCTTGCTTGCCCTTGCCGGGTTGGCTGCTCGCCGCCGCCGTAAGTAAGAGGAAAAGTACAAGTTTTTTCAATAGTCGCTGCTTCTATCTTGAGGCAGCGGCTTTTCTTTTGATAAGGCGCCAAGTACGGACACTTGTTATTTCTTCAAATCTATCGCATTTGGTAAATTGCACCGATAGATGAGCTTTTGAGAGCTTTGGGTAAAGACTCGCAATTTTTTACCGATTATCACCGTTTGAAACGCGAGTTCGATATACACCTCTTTCATTTTTTCGGGTAGCTTCATCACTTGCGTTTTGCGCGATGGTTTTGCAGTAATAAGCTTTGACGGATGAGGAATCATTTTACCATAAAGTTGATACACTAGCCCATACAAAGACCTCTCACCTCATTTCTATTGATACGCAGAACCAATTCTGCTAAAATCTCACAGCTTCTAAGATATGAAAATCTCTTCACTTTTAGGATTAACCCTTGGGGTCTCTCTCGGATTTGCCGTTGCCGAGGAGGAAAGACCGTATACCGGGCTCTATCTGGCTTCCGGGCTCACAGAGGAAAACGGCGTCATTTCCGGCTGGTATGATGCCGAGAAAACCCGCGAGAAAGATGTCGATGATCCGATGTGCTATGCGGCCTCGGCTGCCAATATCCTTGCTTGGTGGCAGAACGGAACCAATGCCGCGCCCGGTGGTACCCCTACGGAGCTTAATGATATCTGGAGCACATTTAAAAATAACAATCAGTTACATGATACGGGCGGCACCTTTCATTTCGCCGTTAACTGGTGGCTTTCCGGTGTGTATGTACCTTCAGAGTATAAAGAAGCGGACAAAACGTGGACACTCGCCTCAGAGAGCGACCCCATGTGGGAACGCTACTTCCTGCAACGTAGCGATTTGGACTCCGCTCCGGCGATTCCGGTGACGCTGCCGAATTACAAAAAAGATGGCGCAGATTTTCGCGGCTATTATTACGATCAATACGGTCTTACTCAGCAAAACCTCTCAGATTTCCTTGTTAGCATCTGGAACTATTCGCCGCCTTCAACCCCTGATACCCCGGTTACAGATGGAGCGGCATCAGACACGAGCAATAACGCTATAACTCTGGACGCAATCAACAATCCTGCAAGCATCTATAATATCGACTTTGCCGGCGTCTTAGAGAATTCCGCTATTTCCCTTGCTATTCTTGATGACGACACACTCGGCCATGCCATCACATTGTGGGGTGTAGAGTATGATGAGGACGGCAAGCTTACGACTCTGTGGCTAACAGATTCCGATGATTATATCCATCAACTTTTCTCTGTCGCAGTCACATTGGATGATAAGGAGAATAAGATATACCTTGGCAAGCTGGTAGATGGGAAATATATTTGCGATGCCTATAAAGGCTATGAAAATGTTTACATCGCCGGTGTATATGCCATCGATACAGACGAAGCTACCTATTGGCAGCTTGTCCCCGAGCCCGGCACGGCAACCCTGAGCCTGCTGGCTTTAGCCGCCCTAGCGGCTCGCCGCCGTCGCACAGCCCGATGATAAAGGGCTTCTCTGTGATACTTGCACCCGGTCTACCCGGTTCGGGTGCAAGTTATCATAGCACGGGCGTTACCAGCCTATAGCTTGACTTTAGCGGGAGTTTTCTTTGCTGATTTCTTCTTTTGAGGGGCGAACTTGTATTGCGGGGTAGAATACACACGCACATAATCGATATCGAAGTTGACGCTTTGGGCTTTCAGTTGAGCGGGGTTGGCTTGGCCGGGCCAATTACCGCCTATTTGTTGGTCAATCAACAGATAGAACTCTACCTCCCTATCAAAAGGCCAGTGAGTGAACGACTTTTCGGTAAAGGAACCGGTTTGTTTGCCATCCACATAAAAAGTAATGCGACCGGGCGCCCATTCCGCCCCGTATGTATGCCACCCGGTAACATCATTGATAGGAGGCTGGGGTTTAATGGTGGAGGAAGCATCGCCGCTACCGGAATTACGCAGCAAATGAATGGTTTGCCACACCTTTTTTTGGTGGTTAATGTGTTCCATGATGTCGATTTCACCCCCATTGGGCCACCCACCACTCTTGGGCAACATCCAAATAGCCGGCCATACACCATCCGCACAATCAAAGCGCGCACGCACCTCGACATAGCCGTATCGGAACGAAAACGTTTTATCGGTAAAGATACCACCGCAGGCAAAGGTCTCTTGGTTGCCGGTTTGGCAGCTCTGGCTTTTGTATTTACCGTATACACCTTTCAAACGCACAAAGCTTGTTTTGCCTTGCTTACCGGGCACCACGAGGGCGTTTTCACGCGATTGGTGTTTGCGCCAATCAGCGACGGAGCGAGGCAAATATTCAATTTTATTCCATTTGAGCCCCCATTTTAATTTTTTGCCTGCAAACGAAGAGGAGGAGAACTCATCTTGGAAAACAAGCACCCACTCCGGGTTAGGGTTATCCGCCTTAGCCCCCACACCTAGGATTGAGATAAAGGCCACAGCACATAAAAACCATTTCTTCACAAGCATCCCCCATCGGGATTGGTAGTCTTGTTTCCATACACAGTCAAGCTTTTCCATAAAAACATTATAGGGGGTATCCGTACGGTTTCAAGCAAAAACGAACGTGGGCGCCATTTTCGGGATTCATAAGTAAAACAATTCCTCATTCTTTTATGCCCTGAAATCCATTTGACTTGGTGGGATATATGTGCTAGCATGGGCAGCAATATGATACACCGCAGCATTAGTACCCTTATAGGAGGCACTCCGTTGATGGAGCCGACCCAGTATAATCAAAGCCATGAGCTTGGGGCTCGCTTGCTGTGTAAGTTGGAGTATTTGAACCCAACAGGAAGTGTGAAAGACCGCGCCGCCAAATTCATTATTGAAGCAGCAGAGACAGCAGGCACCTTGCGCCCCGGCGGCACTATCATTGAGCCCACCAGTGGCAACACCGGAATCGGCCTGGCAGCACTGGCCACAGGACGAGGCTACCGAGCCATTCTTGTGATGCCCGATACCATGAGCGCAGAACGCCGCAATATCCTGAAGGCGTACGGTGCAGAGGTGGTATTAACCCCCGGTGCAGAAGGCATGAAAGGCAGCATAGCCAAGGCAGAAGAGTTGCAGGCAAGCATTCCCGGTGCCATCATTGCCGGGCAGTTTGAAAACCCGGCCAACCCTGCGGCACATTACGCCACAACAGGGCCGGAGATATGGGCAGACACGGAGGGTAACGTGGATATTTTGGTGGCCGGAGTGGGCACCGGTGGCACGCTGAGCGGAACGGCCCGATACCTCAAGGAGAAGAACCCGAACTTGCACGTGGTTGCTGTGGAGCCCGCCACCTCGCCCCTACTGAGCGGCGGCGCGGCCGGGCCACACGCCATTCAAGGCATTGGGGCTAATTTTATCCCTGCGGCGCTGGATTGCTCACTGATTGACGAAGTGATTACCGTAGACAACGAGGTTCCCTTCCATACGGCGAGAGAGCTGGGCACCCAAGACGGGGTGCTGGTAGGCATATCATCCGGCGCCGCCTTATGGGCAGCAACTCAAGTGGCCAAGCGCCCGGAGCATGCAGGCAAAACTATAGTTGTCATCTTGCCTGACTCCGCCGACCGATATTATTCAACCCCCTTATTTGCATGAAACCACATATCAATTACCACTTGTATTTGGTAACAGATGAAGTAGAGCGCTGCCGTTACGGCTTGGTAGAAACAGTACGCCGAGCTGTGGAGGGCGGTGTAACCTTGGTGCAATATCGCTCAGAAAAATTGTCGCACGAGGAGCAAAAGGAGCAAGTGCTTCCCTTGCAAGCCTATCTGCGCAGCGTGGGGGTGCCGCTCATTATCAATGACAACGTGCAACTGGCTGTAGAAATTGATGCGGAGGGGATTCACATTGGACAGGATGACATGCCGGTGGCCCAAGCCCGCGCCCTCATCGGGCCGGATAAAATACTCGGATTAACCGTTACAACTGCAGAACAAATGGCTGCGGTAGATACGGCGCTTGTAGATAACATCGGCTGTGGTCCGGTGTTCCCCACCATTACCAAGGATGATGCCCCGCCCCCCATGGGTGTAGAGGGCTGGGCAGAGTTAGCCCGCCAAAGCCCCCTGCCCATCGTGGCCATTGGCGGGCTTAATAAGGAGCGCACAGCTGCCATCCGTGCAACCGGTTTGGCTGCCGGTGTGGCTGTGGTATCAGCCATTTGCGCCGCAGAGAATCCCACCCAAGCCGCCCGCGAACTATTATGAATACGCTGAACACTACCGCCGCTGCGGTGCTGCAACGCATCCGCGACCAAAAGCCTCTCATTCTCAACCTCACCAACAATGTGGTGCAGAGTATCACTGCCAACATGCTCCTGGCCGTGGGAGGTGTGCCCGTCATGCTCACCCATACGCAGGAAATACGCGATTTGTTACACAGCTGCGCCAACGGCATGCTGGTGAATGTGGGCACATTATCGGCAGAGCAGGCAGAAACCATGCTCACCGCTGTGACCGATGCCGCGGAAGCCGGGATTCCGTGGGTGCTGGATCCCGTTGCCGTCGGTTTGTTAACGTTCCGCACCCAAGTTTGCAAGCAACTTCTTCAAACACCACCGGCCATGATACGTGGCAATGCGTCCGAGATTATTGCCTTGGCCGGTGCCCAAGGAGCCCTGTGCCGTGGCGTGGAAAGCGCAGCTGAAAGCAGTGCCGCACTCCCTGCCGCAAAAGCCTTGGCAAGCCACACCGGAGCCGCCGTGTTAGTTACCGGTGAAACCGATTACATGACAGACGGCCAGCGAACCATCACATGCACCAATGGCCATGAGCTCATGACTCGGGTTACCGGTGTAGGCTGCGCCATGGGTGCCCTTTGTGCAGCCTGCCTTGCTTGTGCCGATAACGCACTGGAGGCAGCCGTGGCCACCGCTGCTATTCTTGGCTTGGCCGGCGAGCGCGCTGCCGCACAATATCCGCACCCCGGCAGCTTTGCTGCAGCCCTGCTCGATGAACTAGACCGCATGACCCCGCAAGACTTGGAATTTTCTGCACGTTTAACGGAAATCTGATTTGAAGCACCTTGACGCCAAGCTTGGTATCTGTTAGAATAAGAGCATCATGAGAGTGGTAGAAGCCAGAGTCGAAATCCCGATGGGGAGTCGAAACAAATACGAGGTGGACGAACGCACGGGCCGCATTAAGTTGGATCGCGTGCTGTACTCATCCGTCTATTATCCTGCAGAATACGGTTTTATTGAACATACACGTTATTTGGATGGCGACCCTCTGGACATTCTTGTGTTTACCTCTGCCCCCACCTTCCCCGGCTGCTATGTAGACTGCCGCATTATCGGAGGCATGGATATGATAGACTGCGGCGAGCCGGATGTGAAGATTCTGGCCGTCAATGTGGGCGACCCTCGCTACGACCACATCAACACGCTGGAAGATTTGCCCCCGCACTATCTGCAGGAGATTCAAAACTTCTTCCGCACCTATAAAACATTGCAAAATAAAGTTACGGAAGTGGGCGAGTTCTTTGGCGTGGAGCGTGCCTGCAGCATTTTGGATGAATCCTTCATCCGTTTTGCAGAGAGCCTGAGACCCTGAATGAGCAACCTATAAGATAAATCGGAACATGATACGAGTCAAAGTTATTCAGCGCGGCATGCCTGCAACGAAGTTGGAAGTAATCCGCGGAAATTGCCATTTCATGTATGACGGCAGCTGCCGCGACTACGACTGGCTGGTGGTATACGATGAAGTACCTAAAGAATGTGGTAGTGTGCACAAACAGGCAGAGCCTTTGGCCTGCCCCAAAGAGCACACCATTTTCGTGACCCAAGAGCCCCCCAGCATCAAAATATATCCCCGCTGCTTTACCTCTCAGTTTGAATATGTACTGACCACGCAGACACCGCAGCAACTCCCGCATAAAAATCACCAATATGGCGAGGGTTGCTTATACTGGTATGCCAATATTCCCATGGAGGAGGCATTCTCCATGCCCGATTATCCGAAAACAAAGGAAATTGCAACCATTTGCTCGGCCAAACAGCAAACACATACGCTGCACCAAAAGCGCTATATTCTTACCAAGTACCTTTCCGAGCACCTGCCGGAGCTCGATTGGTATGGCCGTGGTGTGAAACCGCTACAGAAAAAATACGAGGCACAAAACGACTATAAATACTCCATTGCTGTAGAAAACTACGTTGCGCCGTACCATTGGACGGATAAGATTTCCGACCCGATTCTGAGCCTCTGCCTTACCTTCTATGTGGGCGACCCCCGATTGGAAGAAGTTTTCCCGGCAGAGAGTTTTATTCGTATTCCCTTGGATAATCCCCCCGAGGCCCTGCGCATTATTAAGGAGGCCATTGCCAACAACGAATACGAAAAGCGACTTCCGGCCATTAAAGAAGCACGCCGTATCATGGTGGAAAAGCACAACTTCTTTAACCGCGTGGCGGCTCTCATTGAGGCTAACAACGATAAGCCCACAGTCCCGATGCCCGCCAAGCCTATCTCCATTGTCGGCAGACACCGTTTGCGCCGCAATTTCTTCAACATGCTGGCAGAAGGTTGGGAGCTGATGCGCTACAAGCTCGGTTTCACCAAATCCATATAAAAGCTAAACAGCACTTTATTACAGAAAGCAATGTTGAGGGGTTTAGTTGATAGCCCCACAAATGACAATTTGTGGGGCGCATTGATGTGAGCGAAGCGAACGGAATTTAAGAGCCCCGGCGGGGCGGTATATGGTAGCCCGGGGTGGAGCTGCGCAGCAGCGTAACCCCGGGAAAGATGAAAAAATATTTTGGAACCCCGTTAGGGGTGGCATAATGCGTGGCTTCAATATTTATGCTATTTATTGATAAAACACGGATAATGAAAGGCCTACAATATAATACCACCCTTTATGCCACCCCTCCGGGGTTCCAATTGATGGGTGTCTAACCCGGGGTTCCGCCGCTAACGCGGCTCCACCCCGGTCTATTTTATGGCGCCCCTCAACCGGGGCTCCGAATTCGGCTCGCTGCGCTCGCGGTATTTGGGAGGAGGAACGGCTTACGCCGTGGTGAAGAATGCCCGTTGGGCATGGTGAAGAATCTGCCTGCGGCAGATGGTGAAGAACAGCTGGCGCTGTAGTGAAGAACGCACCTACG
>CAJGCZ010000059.1 GCA_904501975.1 uncultured Akkermansia sp. | reverse complement strand
TTCTGAGCCAGAATCAAACTCTCCATAATATATTATTTAGAAATTGCTGGACCAATGAACTCTCTTTAAGTTCATCAGTACCGTGTAACCTCGCTCCGAAGTTCCGCAGAACTTCATCTCGGCGCAGGCCACGGCACGCGTCACGACCTTTTCCTTCCCTCTCTTTATCCTCTCCGGCGCTCCTCCCGGAAGGTTGTATCCGGTAGCGAGTCTCACGACTCAGCTTAGCGCCTCAGAAAGTCAGTAAACTTGAAAACTGCCTCGCCCGGCCTTGCTTCGCGCTGCTCATTTGAGCGGCTTAGCCTTTCGGGCTGCCCCGTGACGGGGTGCCGCTGATTCTACACTTTTCTTTCGCGAACGTCAAGCTTATTTTTAAAGAAATTTTCACTTTTCTTTTCAAAAAGTTGCAAAACACTGAAAATACAACGGTAAATTTTTGCATTTTTCTACAACAAATTTCAGTTTTTCTGCATTCTCGCCAAAAATGAGCAAGAAAAGTGAAGAAATTGGAAATCGCATCTCAATTCTCATGATGTACGCCTATATGAAAAACCCGGAGAATCGATACTCATCCGATTTTATTCTAAC
This sequence comes from uncultured Akkermansia sp., assembly GCA_904501975.1. GTDB lineage: Bacteria > Verrucomicrobiota > Verrucomicrobiia > Verrucomicrobiales > Akkermansiaceae > Akkermansia. The sequence continues at coordinate 9,214 of CAJGCZ010000059.1, read as the reverse complement.
CTATTCTTTAGGCGTACTACTTTTAGTTGGGATAGACATCCCTTGCACTGTAGCCGGAAGCATTTTGGCTTTACCGGCTGTGATACTTAACTAAAGAGAATAGATTCCCTAACGCTAAAACAACAAGGCAAAGCCGCAAAATGCAGCTTTGCCTTGTTGTTTGTAACAAATTGTGAATGCAGGCGCTTTACTTCCAGCCGCCACCCAACTGCGTGTAGAGGGTGGGGATGCAAGCAGCGTACTGATAGCGGTAAGAAGCGAGCTGCTTCTGAGCCGGGAAGAGACGGAGCTGATTATCCAGCACTTCAAAGTAGGCGGACAAACCGACCTTGAAGCGCTCCTTGGCCAGCTTCACGCTTTCCTCATAAGCAGCCACGGCCTCTTCCTGCTTGGCAATAACCTCGCGCAACTTCTCACGCTCAATAAGAGTTGTGGAGATTTCAGCCAAAGCACTCAGCACAGCCTGCTCGTAATCAGACTTAGCAGCCATGAAGGCATCCTTCTTGGCCTGCTCATTAGCACGGAGCTGGCCTGCTTGGAAGAGCGGCCCCGTTAAGCTGGCACCAATACCCCAGCCGGACTTATGAGCGTAGCGAGAGGTCGTGCTGCGCAGGTCGGCAGTAGCATAACCGGCAGTACCCGTAAGGCTGATGGAGGGGAAGTAGCTGGCAATGGCCACACCCACCTCGGCATTAGCAGCGCGCAAAGCCTGCTCGGCAGCACGAATATCCGGGCGGCGAGAAATGATATCCGCCGGGATACCAGCGCTCACCTTGCTACTGCTTACAAAGCGCTGCAAGGAACCGCCGCGAGCAATCTTACCGGGCATACGTCCGGCAAGCACGCTCAGTGTATTCTCCAAAGAAGCAATCTGCATTTCCAAGGCCGGAATCTCAGCCTCAGCCGCAGCAAGAGCAGCCTTAGCGCTGGCCACCTGCAAGCCGTCGGCAATACCGGTGCTCTGCTGGTCAGCAAACAGGCTCAACGAATCGCGATAAGAATCGGCAGAGTTGCGGGTAATCTTCAGCTGCTCATCAAGCATCAGCAACTGCAAGTACCCCGTAGCCACTTGGCGCAGCAAGGAGGCGCGCATATTGTGCAGCTGCTCCTGGGCTTCTTGTGCAGAAGCATCGGCGCTCTCCACACCGCGGCTAATCTTGCCCCAAATATCAAGCTCCCAAGAAGCACTGGCTGCAATAGAACCGGGATTGGTCGTTACACCGCCGGTCTGGGCCACATTAGCCCCGCCTTGGGAATTCATTCCCTTACTGGTAGAAGCACCGTAACCGAACCAAGGGAACATGGGGGCACGGGCAATCGTCACATACTGACGAGCAGCATCCACATTGTGCTGCATAGCCTCCAATGAGCGATTGTGGTTAAAAACATCCGTCAAAAGACTAATCAAATTGTCATCTTTAATGACAGTCTGCCAAGGAGTATCAGCCATGGATGCACCGGCCGTGTTACCACCGCGGAACACAGCAGGAACCTCCATAGCAGGAGGAGCCCAATTAGGACCTAACTGACAGCTTGTGGCAAGAGCCACAACACCGGCAAGAATGAGGATTGTGCTTTTGTTCATCATTGTATATTTAGTTTTGGTTTAAGATTAAGAGAAGGTTAAAAATTACACAGCATCGTCCGCATGCTCCACAAGGTACTTGCGGGCAGCCACTTCATCCGGGTCTTCCTCGAGAGATTTTTTCTCAAACTTAATACGGAAGAGACGCATGACCGCCACATACGAACACGGGATAAGGAAGACACCCACAAAGGTAGCCACACCCATACCCACCACCACAACAATACCGATAGCATTGCGAGCCAACGCACCGGAACCGGAGGAGAGCACCAAGGGAATACACCCGAGGATGAAAGCCAGAGAAGTCATGATAATGGGACGCAAACGCAAGCGAGCGGCAATCATCGTAGCCTCCATCAGCGATTTACCGCGTTCCATTTCCAAGTTGGCAAACTCCACAATCAAAATGGCGTTCTTAGCAGCAAGACCCACCAGCATCACCAAACCTACCTGGGCGTACAGGTTCAAATCCAGCTGCATGCAATACAGGCCAAAGTAAGCCCCCAGCACAGCAATAGGCACCGTCATGAAGACGGAAATCGGCAGAGTCCACTTCTCGTACAAAGCAGCCAAAATCAGGAAGGCGAAGAAACCGGACATCAAGAAAATCGTGCCCAAGCCCGTGCTGTTGCGCACCTTATTTTCTTGGAAGGACATATCCTGATACCCCATGCCAACCTTGTTTTTATCCATGGTCTGCTCGTACACCTCCTCCATTACATCCATCAACTGCTGCGTAGACACCCCGGGGGTGGGCATCACCGTAAGCTTAGCAGCATTGTAACCATTATGGTGCATCACGAACTCCGTGTCTGCAATATCGCGCACACTCACAATAGCATCCAGCGGCACCTTCTCTCCCTTGTTATTAATCACAAAGAAGCCGGACATCTGGTCCAGGCTCACGCGGTCTTCACCGCGAGCCTGCATGTACACCTGCCACTGCTGGCCGAACGCATTAAAGAAGTTCACGAAGGAAGAGCCGTAATACGAGGCAAGCACGCCATAAGCATCACTAATATTCACGCCGAACTTCTGGCATTTGGCACGATCCAGCTGCAAATACTTCTGCGGCACGTCAGCCATCATCATATCAGTGCACATGGCCACCTCCTTGCGGGCAGAGGCAGCTTGCTTAAGGGTTTGCACCTGCTTGTGCAAGAAATCCACACCTTGGCCTTCCAAATCAGTCAGCACAAAGGCCACGCCATTAGCTGTACCCACACCGGGGATGGCAGGCGGAATCAACACCATAGAAATACCATCCAGCCCGGCCTGCTGGCAGCGCATATTCAGGCGCTGCTGCACCTGCTCTGCCGTTTCAGAGCGCTCGCTCCAATCCTTCAACTGCACGAAGGCAATAGCAGCACCGGGAGTCTGCACCATGTTAAGAATATTAATACCAACCACAGAGGTAATATTCTTAATAGCGGGGTCCGGATTATCCGCCGGCCCGGCCAGTGCGTCTTCCAACTTTTTATTCTGCTCCATAGCACGCTGGAGAGAGGTCTCCGGTTTCATCACCAAAGCCGCCAACAAGAAGCCTTGGTCTTCATCCGGCAAGAAAGCACCCGGCACCTTATTGCTCACCGGAGCAATAGAAAGCCACAACAACAGCAGCAACGGCATTGAAATCACCAGCTTACGAGCCAAACCACCGCAAATGCGCGTATAAACACTAGCCGTCTTATCATAGCAAGCATTAAACACACGGAAGAAAGGCTTAGTCGTCACTTGGCGAATACGGAACACCAGCTTGCGAATACCGCCTTGGGGCTCCGTTTCCTCCTCTTTCTTAGATTTAAGCATCAAGGCACACAACGCAGGAGACAGCGTCAAGGCGTTGAACGCAGAAATCAGCATCGAAATAGCAATCGTAATAGCAAATTGCTTAAAGAGCGTGCCGGTAATACCCTCCAGCATCAAGGCCGGCAGGAACACCGCAGCCAACACCAAGGCAATAGCAATAACCGGGCCACTCACCTCCTGCATAGCAGCAAAAGCGGCCATGCGCGGGTTCAGTCCCTTATCAATATGGTGCTGCACGGCTTCCACCACCACAATGGCATCGTCCACCACAAGGCCAATGGCCAACACCATACCCAAAAGAGAAATCGTATTAAGAGTAAAGCCCAGCAAGGGGAACACACAGAAGGTGGACACCAGCGACACCGGCACCGCAATCAGCGGAATGATTGTGGCACGCCAGTTCTGCAAGAACAAGAACACCACCAAGGCCACCAATACAACAGCCTCAATAAAGGTCTTCTTAATTTCTTCAATAGAATAACGCACCGAGGTCGTTGTATCCAAAGACACATCGCCCTCAATACCGGGCGGCAACGGCTTAGATGCCAACAATTCAGACACACGGTCCACCGTATCAATTGCGTTAGAACCCGGAGCCTGGAAAATAACTACACTGGCAGAAGTCTTGCGGTTCAAACGGCCTGTAGCAGAGTAGTTTTCGGAGCCCAACTCCAGCGTAGCAATATCCTTCAAGAACACCACCTCGTCACCACGCTGGCGCACAATAATGTTCTCAAACTGCTCGGGAGAAGTCAAGCGCCCTTCCGTGCGAATCGTAATCGTCGTTTCCTGCCCATTCGGCACGGGGTCTGCGCCCACCTTGCCGCCGGGGTTAGTCACATTCTGTTGGCGCACAGCCCCCTGCACCTCATTGAGAGAGATACCGAAGTGAGCCATTTTCACCGTATCCAACCAAATACGGATAGCATATCGGCCTGCACCGTAAACCGTAACCTCACCAACACCGGGCACACGCTTAATTTCATCCAGCAACTTCACCTGGGCAAAGTTAGCCAAATCCACAGCATCGTATGTACCATCCGGAGAGGTTAAGGAGTACAGCATCAAGGGCAAACCCGGCTGCTGGCGAATGGTAATACCGGCATTCAGCACCTCCGTAGGCACCTGCGACTGGGCCTGCCCATAGCGCATGTTGGTCAGCACCTGGTCAATATCTGTATCAGAATCCGGCTCGAACACCACCTGCAAATTATAGACACCGTTGTTAGAAGAAACGGAAGTCATATAATCCATGTGCTGAATACCGTTCATCTGGCGTTCAATGGGCGTACCCACAGAATCAGCCACAGCCTGAGCATCCGCACCGGGATACATGGCCGTCAGGTTAATCGTACGCGGTGTAATTTCCGGGTATTGCGCAATCGGCAGATTGAGCAAACACACCACGCCCAGCACCGTCGTCAAAACGGCAATAACCGTGGCAATCACCGGGTGTTTAATAAAATAGGCACTCATGGCATTTGCTTACTTCTGCTCTGCAACCTCTGGGTTATTCTTTTTAGCAGTAATAGACGGCGTTGTAGTTGCAGGCGGGGTGTACACGTAGGGACGAGTATTGTTCGGGTCTACAATACCGAAACCGGCCGGGATTCCCATCTTTTTCATCCCCATGTTGGCCGTGGCATAAATTTGAGCCATCTGCCCACCTTCTACAATCACGGGAGCCTCCAACGGGTTCTCGTAACCAAGATCTGCCAAAATCTGCTCCAACGAAGCACGCGGCACACCGGCGTCATTCGTGCCGGGGCGGGCTGTTACGGCCTGCATGGGCATCTTCACCGTAGTGCCGTCGCCGTTAGGCATATCCATCACGGTCTCCGGCCCCAAAATCACGTCAATGCCGTAGGGCTGCTGGTCCTTACCCACCACATAAATAAAACGGTGGTTCATGGAAGAAAGAATCGCATTCTTCGGCACCAGGAAGGCATCCTTCACCTCACCCACTTTGGCGCGCACCTGCACAGAGGCACCGGAGCGCAAGCGCAACTCGCTGTTCGGGATTTCGCCGATGAAGCTCACCGTACCGGTGGAGGGGTTCACCTCACTGTCCATAAACTTAACCTTACCGCGTTCCTTGTAAAGCGAGCCATCCTCCAAAATCACATCAAACTGCGTAAAGGGAGAGGCCATGCCGTCTTCAGCATCATACTTTGTTTGAGTCACAATGTCCAGCACGTGCTTACCGGTCACCATAAAGTCAACACGAATCGGGTCAATTGCACTCATGCGAGCCAGCACCATACTACCGGGGGCCACATAATCGCCCACACTCACGGTTGAAGCAGAGGCGTAGCCCTTGAACGGGGCCTTAATTGTGCAGCGTTCCAAATTAATTTCAGCATTCACCAGAGCAGCCTCAGCCTGCTTCACATGGGCCTCAGCAGCCACAAGCGCAGCAGCTGTGCGCTTCTTAGCATGCTCGGCATCCTTAAATGTTTTTTCAGAAACAGAACCACTGCCCACCAAGGGAGAATAGCGGTCCACATCCTGTTGGGCCTGCTCATCTGCCACGCGTGCTTGGTCCACAGCAGCCTTAGCGGCGTCCAAGTTGGCGCGGGCCATATTCACCGCAGCCTTATAAGTCACATCATCTATACGGAAAAGCACTTCATCCTTTTCACAGGGCGAGCCATCCATGTACTCCTGCTGCACAATCTTACCCGCGACTTCCGGTTTAATATCAGCCTGCTCCATACCACGCAACTGACCAAACCACGTAGCATACATGGGCACCGTTGCCTTTTGCATAGGCATCACACTCACCCCCAACGGAGCCATCATCTTCTGAGCCGGCGCTTCCTGCTCACCTAAAAGCGGGGCAATAAAGTCTCCGTAAAAGCGCTCAAAAAATCCCGGCTTTCCGTCCTCTCCTTCAGAGCAGCTCGTCAAACCAACGGTTGCCACACTGCCTAAGGCCAGCATTGTTATGTGCTTTACTTTCATGTTTTAGTTACAAAAATCATTTAATATTAAGGTAAACGCGTCGCAGCAGCTCAAAAAGCTGCTGTTCCTCTTCGGTGCTTATCCCCTGCATCATTTGCTCTGTCAGGGCATTAATATGCTCCGCCAGTTCGTCACGGCTCTGGTGCGCTTTATCCGTTATGTAAACATTTTTAACGCGACCATCGTGGCTATCAAACGCCGTGCGCACAAAGCCTTTCTCCTCCAAGCGTTGCAACAAGCCCTTAGCCGTTGTGTGCGACACATTCAAATACTGCTCAATATCGCGCTGAGATACCGGCCCGCCACCGCATGCCTCCAAATACATCACTACACGGCTCTGTGCCGCGGTTAACGGTATCTCCGCACGCAGCGAAAAGAGAGTTGATACACGATCCGTTATCAACTTCATCAAAAATGAAATGGCTTGTCGGTTTGGCATAATTTACACCCTAGCGGTAATATGAAGCACGCTTCATATCCATGTGTTCAGTATACTTAAATATACATACAAGTCAAGTAAAAATAGGTATTTTACCGTACAATTTTCCGCATACAAAACACCTGCGGCAATCCCGAACAGCGAGCAAATTTTCCGGGATGAACATCGGGAAGAGAATCTTTTACAACTCTACTCTTCCCAAACGTCGATACATATTAAAAAACTCGTGATAATTCTCCACCCCTTGCTCCATGCGGTGCATCATTTCGTCCCGCATCAGAATGGCTGCATCGTGTGCCTGTTGAGAGCCTCCATAATGAAGGTCAGAAAAATATCTCACAAAGCGCTCGCCTTTTCGTGTAATACATAAACGCCACCCCACAAAGGTATAGCTTTGGCCCTTTGTGGCCTCATAGCGGGTGATATATTTCTCTTTCATAGTAATCAGTAATTCGGTCGCCATTCTAGGGAAAGCTCCCCTTTTTGTCAAGCTTTATTTAACAGTTTTCAACTTTTAGAAATGTTAAATTTTTAACATTTGACCAATTACTCTCTTTTATGATATAAAAAACGCTATGCCCACCAAGAATACAGAAAACCACCCGGAACTCACCCCCTATTATCGCGATATGGAGCAGCAATTATCAGCCGCAGAACGCGCCATCTTGCACGCTCTGCATAGCACACCCCGGCAACAGCTGCACCGCTTAGGCCGCGAGCTGGGACTCAAGGCAACAGAGTTACGTGCCGACCTCCACCGCCTGACAGAGAAAAAGCTCATCTGCACCACCGGCGACCACGAGCCGGCCTACAAACTTACCCCACATGGGGAGAGGCTGGTGAAGCGGTGAGATTTTTGGATTTGGATTTTTGATTTAAGTACAGGCGCGCCTGAGTCTTGCACGAGGAAAGAGGATAGAAAAGAGTGGCCGGCGCTGTAGCAAAGAAGCCACCTTGCGGTGCGTGGCACGGAGAAGAGAGAACCTGCTGTATCTAGAGATACAGCAGGTTCAAATCAGAAACAACCAAGGAAAAAGTTTTGGCGTGGAGTGGCTTAGGCCTTAGCGGCGCGAGCCTTCTTGATCATGGAAGCGACAGTCTCGGAGGGCTGAGCGCCATTGCTGATCCACTTTTCAACCTTCTCCAGGTCGAGAGTGTAGTTCACACCCTCAGCCATGGGGTTATAGGTACCCACCTGTTCAATGAAGTCGCCATCACGGCGAGCACGGCTGTCAACGACAACAATCTTGTAATAAGGACGGTCCTTGGACCCCTGACGGTTGAGACGAATTGCTACCATATTGTAAAATGATTAGATTTGGTTGTTTCCACCTTCGGCGGCTCGCATCACGTTTCCGGCGGGCTCAGGCTCAAAGGCGGTACGGGAAATTACCACAGTGCAGCACCATTGTCAAGCACAAAGGAAGACTTTTTTATGTTTTTTTGTAAAAGGCCCGTTTTTTTGCAGATTTTAGCTGCTTGGGGAGTCATTTTTGGCGGGTCAACGCAGGGGATAGCAACATCCCCGTTTCCCCACAGCCATTTACGGCTTTACAAGAGAGAATCGGCTGTGGTAGGATGTGAGGCATGAAGCACGCCATCCTCACCATCATCTGCACGCTGGCCTTGGTTAACTGCGCCGCACGCCCTACCCCCCAGCGCAGCTACCGCCGTCTTCCCCAAACTGTTACCGCCCCTCGCCACAGCCAAATTGATTTGCGTGGGCTGGGCAACCGCATCTGGAAAAACGAATGCGCCGGCAGTGTGGCAGGCTTGGTCAGTTGGAATGATGGAGAGGACTTCCCTTCCCTCGGCATCGGGCACTTCATTTGGTACCCGGCGGGCTACACCGGGCCGTTCGACGAAAGTTTTCCCAAGTTTGTGCAATACGCACAGCGCCGTGGCGTGGCCGTGCCCAACTACATGAAAGGTACTGCCCCATGGCCCAACAAAAGAGCCTTTTTAGCAGATAACGGAGGCCGAGCCAACGCCATGCGCCAATGGCTTGCTGCCCATGTGGAGCTACAAACAGAGTTTATCATCCTGCGCTCCCAAGCCGCCCTTCCGCGCATGATGCAAGCCTCGCGCAACCCTGCCGCGGTGCAAGCGCATTACAACGCCTTGGCCGCCACCACGCAGGGCATGTATTGCTTGGTTGATTACGTCAACTTTAAGGGCGAGGGGCTTAAAAGCACCGAGCGCTATCGCGGCCAAGGCTGGGGACTCCTGCAAGTGCTGGAGGAAATGAAGGGCAACCCGCAAGGCGCTGCTGCCACGGCAGAGTTCTCCCGCGCGGCAGAAACCATCATGCGCCGCCGCGTAGCCAACTCCCCCGCCGAGCGCAACGAAAAACGCTGGCTGCAAGGCTGGGTCAACCGCTGCAGAACGTATAGATGATGTTGGATTTTGGAATTTTG
>CAJGCZ010000058.1 GCA_904501975.1 uncultured Akkermansia sp. | reverse complement strand
GCTATAAAATAGCCCGGTGGTGGAGCCGCGTCAGCGGCGAAACCCCGGGTTAGACGCCAATTAATTGGAACCCCGGAGGGGTGGCATAAAGGGTTGCATAATATTGTGGAGCTTTCATTATCCGTGTTTTATCAATAAATAGCATAAATGTTGAAACCACGCATTATGCCACCCCTAACGGGGTTCCAAAATATTTTTTTCATCTTTCCCGGGGTTTCGCTGCTGCGCAGCTTCACCACCGGGCTACCATATTCCGCCCCTCGCCGGGGCTCTCAAATTCCGTTCGCTACGCTCACATTAATCGGCCCCACAAATTGCTATTTGTGGGGCTATCAACTAAAAACTTCAACATAGCTTTGAGCTATATAGCAAACAAGGTGAAAAGGGCTTGCGGAAGCTTCATCGGCATGGACATTCTGCTTATACTCTATATACTGGAGACAACTAACACGCTTAGCGATATGAAACAAGTAGAAAAAACAAACAGTTGGCTAACCGGGCTTTTGACCGGTTGGGGTATGCGCGCAGTTTGGGCAAAAGTGATTGCAGGAGCCATCATCGGCGCACTGTGTGCCACCGGCATCCTGAGTCTGGACAGTTGCTCAACCAGCTACCGGCAATCCGCTGCAGGCGATATAGAGTTTACAACGACCGTTGTTCACCCCTGCAACGAAACAAAATAAGCCCTAATCGAGACGGAGTCGCCCGGTGCGGCTCCGTCTCATTGGCGTTGCAACTGAGCAGCAATGAACGGAGCGGTAACGCCCAAGCCGGAGTTGGCAACTTCTTTCACCGAGCCCTGCACCACAATGTTGCCACCGTCATCGCCGGCTCCGGGGCCTACATCAATGACATAATCAGCCTCGCAAATCAATTCGGTGTTGTGCTCAATTACCACCACTGTGTTGCCCATCTCAACCAAGCGGCGCAGTACGCGCACGAGCAAGCGAACATCCTGCGGATGCAAGCCAATGGTCGGCTCCTCAATCAAATACAAATCCTGCGGCAGTGTTTTACCACGGCGAATCGCCGTTAAGGCAGCACGGCGACCGCGTATCAGCTCTGCCACCAACTTTATGCGCTGGGCCTCACCACCGGAAAGCGTGTTGCTGGCCTGCCCAAGGGTTAAATAGCCCAGGCCTGTTTCACACAGCAAGCGCAGCGGGTCCGCCAGGCGCGGATGCCCGGAGAAGAACTCCGCAGCGTCTTCCATATTCATATCCAACACTTCGGCAATATTCTTTCCCTTGTAGCGCACTTGCAGCGTTCGGGAGTTGTAGCGAGCACCACGGCACGTTTCGCAGGGTACGGAACACGGCGGCAGGAAATCCATTTCCTGCTTGCGGTAGCCGGTGCCTTTGCAAGCCTCGCAATGCCCGGCTGCTGTGTTAAAGGAGAAACGACCTGCATCAAATCCCAAGCGACGCGCATCCGCGCTCTGGGCAAAAATCTTTCTGATTTCGTCGAAAATACCAATGTAAGTGGCGGGGGTGGAGCGAGGCGTTTTGCCCAACGGCGACTGGTCTACACGGTACAAAGCACGCACAGACTCCAAACCTTTGTCCTTTTTCCAGCAGGCGCGTTCCTCGGTGCTCAGCACCTCCCCCTGCGCATGGCGCACGGCTCTGGCCAACGTACCGGTAATCAGAGAGGTTTTACCGGCTCCGGAAACACCCGTCACCACAGTAAAACGGGCACGAGGTATACGCAAGGTAACATTCTTCAGGTTGTGCAGGCAGCAGCCCGTCAGCTCCAGCCATTCCACCCCACGAAGGGGCAGCCACTCCCCGCAATAGGGGTGAGGCTCATTCATGGCCAAAGCACGCCCGGTTACGGACTCCGGCTGCTGCATCAAACTTTGCCATGTACCTTGAGCCACAATTTGCCCGCCATGCACACCGGCACCGGGTCCAAGGTCAATAATATGGTCGGCACGGCGCATGGTATCTTCATCGTGCTCCACCACCAGCAAGGTGTTGCCCCGCTTTCTAAGCGTATCCAGCGTATTAAGCAAGCGCTCATTATCACAGGGGTGCAAACCAATGGTAGGCTCATCAAGCACGTACAGCACGCCTCGCAACTCCGAGCCCAACTGTGCAGCCAAACGAATACGCTGCGTTTCGCCACCGGAAAGCGTAGTAGCGGCGCGGTCCATCGTTAAATACCCCAAGCCTACACTCTGTAAGAATTGCAAACGAGGCACAATTTCTGCCACCACGTTGCGGGCAATCTCGGCATCGCGCCCCTCAAAATGCCAGCTTTGCACCAGTTGCTTAGCGCTCACGGCATTCATTTTGCCGACATCGGCAATATTTTTACCAAACACCGTTACCCCCAAGGCAAAAGGATTGAGGCGAGAACCTTGGCACGCAGGGCACAGGCAGCGCACCTCTTCCCCGGAAAAACCTTTTTCAGCATCGCGGTCGAAGCGCAGCTCTTTTTCCAATTCGCTCAAGCGGTCGTCGTCCTTCTTTGCCGTGAATTGAGTCACATAACCATGCCCCATGCAAGAGGGACACCAGCCATGAGGCGAATTGAACGAGAAGGTAGAGGGCTCCGCATCGGCATAGCTCTCGCCACAGCAAGGGCAGGTCAAGCGGGTGCCATACAGCTGGTGCGTTTTACCCTTCAGCAAGCGCAGGAATCCATCGCCCATCTCCAGCGCCTTACCTATCACCTCGTGCAGGGTGGCAAAATCGCAATCCTTGCCATTCATGGAGATGCGGTTACCGGAGACGGCAATCTCTGCCAGCACAATGTCCACATCGTGGTTCGAATATCGATCCAGCGGCGAAAACTCATCCGTAGGCATCAGGTGCCCATCCGCCAACAGATAGGGGTACTTCTTTTTCTGTGCCCAGCGAGCCAAATCGGCATAATGCCCCTTGCGATTGCGCACTACAGGGGCAGCAATCATCAACGAAGCGGGGCGTTTATCAATCTCTGCCAGCACAAGGGCGCGAATTTCCTCCGCAGAGCGACGCCCCACGGGCACACGGCACTTCGGGCAATGCGGCGTTCCCAATTTGGCATACAACAAACGCAAAAACTGCCAAATCTCCGTCACCGTGCCCACGGTGGATTTGCACCCGCCGCGAGAGCGGTTTTGCTCAATGGCAACGGTAGGAGGCAGGCCGGTCAGGCGGTCAATATCCGGCGTTTCCATCTGCTCCGTAAACTGGCGGGCGTAGGGGCTCATCACATCCATGAAACGCTTTTGTCCCTCAGCAAAAATAATATCGAAAGCCAGCGTACTTTTGCCACTGCCGGAAAGCCCCGTTACTACCGTCATTTGGTTTCTGGGGATATCCACATCAATATTCTTGAGCTGGTGGTGCCTGGCACCGCGCAGCGCAATCACACCTTGCGGAATAGCCGCCTCTGCATGCTCCTCAACGGGGGCATGAATGGCCTCGCGCTCCAGGTGGAGAGCGTGCGCCAAAAATCCGGCCGTATACCCCTGCGGGCAAGCCGCCACCGTCTCCGGGGTTCCCTGCGCTACAATACGCCCGCCCCCGGTGCCGCCCTCTGGGCCAAGGTCAATAATATGGTCAGCACATTTAATAATTTCCATATTATGCTCAATGACCAACAGCGTATTGCCTTGTTGCACCAAACGCTCAAACACCTTGAGCAACACCTCAATATCACAGAAATGCAAGCCGGTTCCGGGCTCGTCCAAAATCAACAGATTCCCCTTTTCCTGAGCGGTTGCTGTGAGTGTATCTGCCAAAATATGAGCCAATTTGAGGCGCTGATTTTCGCCACCGGATAAAGTATTTAAGGGCTGCCCCAGCCCTAAATGCCCTAAGCCCACATCCACCAGAATTTGCAAACGCTCCGCAATGCGGCGGGCCCGTGCATTCTTCTCTCGGGCAAACAGCTTCTGCACACGCAGCACATCCATCGCCAACAACTCAGCCATGTTGTAGCCCAGCAAGGTGATAGTGAGAGCCTGTGCCGTATAGCGTGTACCGTGGCACAAGGCACAGGGCACAAAAATATCGGAGAGGAACTGCATCTCCACCTTCTCCTGCCCCAATCCGGCACAGCGCGGACAACGCCCCTCGCCACTGTTGAAGGAGAAATACCCTGCTTTCAACCCACGAGCCTGCGCGGCAGGTTCTGCCACAAAAAGAGCACGGATATCCTCAAACACGCCCATATACACAGCGGGTGTGGAGCGCGGGGTACGCACAATGGGGCTTTGGTCCACCATCACCACATCCGCAACTTTATCCAAGCCCTTAATCGCCTGCACCTCCATTTCATCCTCGTCATCCAAAGCATCGGCATGCACCGAGCCATACAGAACTCTGCAAGCCAAGGTGCTCTTGCCACTGCCGGAAACACCGGTCAGACAGTTGAATACCCCCAGGGGAATATCCACGTTAAAATCTCGCAAATTATGGCACTGCACCCCTTGAAGGCTGATTTTGCCCTTAGCCTTACGGCGTTTTTTGGGAATCGCGATGGAACGCGCCCGGCTCAAATACGCCCCGGTGCGGGATTCATCTGCCAGGGTAATTCCCTGCGGTTCGCCGGCATACACCACGCGCCCGCCACCACTACCGCCGGCCGGGCCCATATCCACCAAATAATCCGCAGCACGCATCACCTCTTCCTCGTGTTCCACCACAACCAACGTATTGCCACGGTCCGCCAATCGGCGCATGGCCGCTATCAGGCGGCGAGTATCGCGCAAATGCAGACCTACCGTGGGTTCATCCAGCACGAAAAGCGTTTCGGTAAGGGAGGCACCCAAACACGCCGTTAAGCTCACGCGCTCTATCTCACCACCGGAAAGCGAGCGGGTCAAACGATTGGCCGCTATGTACCCCAGCCCCACCTCACACAAATAAGCCACGCGGCTGCGGAACTCGCGCACCGCCTGCGCCAACGAGCGGTCCTCCCCCGTATGCGGTAGCACTTGAGCATCCAGCCACGGCAGCAACTCATCCATCGGCAAGGCCTGCACCTGCGGCACTGTCAACCCACCAATGGTAAAGGCCAAGGCCTCGGGGCGCAAGCGCCCGCCTTTGCAGTCCGGGCAAATACTATACACACGGTAATACGACAGGAAAACGCGCACGCTCATTTTATGAGCATGCTTCTCCATATCATCAAAAATGCCTTTGTATCCGTACCAAAGAGCATGGTCTGAGGCCGTCCAAGGGTCTATATCGCCAGAGTTACCGTAGAACACCCAATCCTTCTCCTTGGTGGTAAGCTCCTGCCACGGCACATTCATGCGCACGGCGCGCGCCTTTTTGTTGGCACGCACAAAATCCTCATAGCAGGCAGAAAGGGTTTGCGAGGAGAGCATCTTCAAGGCCCCCTCCTGAATGCTTTTCTCAGGTATCACACCGAGGTTATAATCATAGGTAATGGCGCGGCCATAGCCCTTGCAAGCCGGGCATGCCCCCATAGGAGAGTTACCGCTAAACAACTCGGCTCGCGGTTCCATCAGCGGGTACCAATCGCGGCGGTACTCTCGCAGGGCGCCCCACCCCTCCTCGCCTTTGAGCGACACGTGCACGACATCCTGCCCAAAGCGCAGCGCGGTTTCCAGCGCCTCTGTTAAGCGCATGCGGTTTTCCTGCTTAAGGCGAACACGGTCCTGCACAATCAGCCAACGCTCCATCCCTATGCGGGCTTCTGTCAGCGCCTCCAAGCGCTCAACCTCTCCCTGCACAAAAGCGCGCAAATAGCCTTGCCCCTGCAAGGCCTGCTCCATTTCTTCAAAACTTCCTACCGGCTGCACGGCAAAGCACACCAAGGCATCGCCCCCATCGTTCTGCTGCAACAGCTCGGCTGCAATACTCTGCGGTGTATGCGGTTGAATCAGCGTGCCGTCCTCCGTGCGCCCCTCTGCCAAGCGAGAGTAAATGAGCTTCAAATACTCATTCATGCCGGTCATGGTGCCTACGGTAGAGCGTGAATTGCGGATGGAATTGCGCTGCCCCAAGGCAATGGCGGGGGGCACATTCTCTACCGCATCCACATCCGGCCTATCCATTCTATCCATGAACTGGCGTACATACGGCGAGAAGGTCTCCACGTAGCGCCGCTGCCCTTCTGCATACAAGGTGCTGATAGCCAGGGAGGTCTTGCCACTGCCGCTGGGCCCCGTCACAACAGTTATTCCGCCCAGTGGTATGCGCACATCCACATCTTTCAGGTTGTGTTCTCGCGCCCCTTTTATCAGGATATTCTTTTCCTCCCGCTCTTGCATGGAATTATTCTAATATATCCCGCCAAAAAGGGAAGTTTTATCTGCGTCTGCGATAAAAAAACAATTTTATTTATCATTTTATAACTTTTTTTCTTGACGTTTTTGTTTTCTTTTGTTAATTTTTAATCGTAACGCAACTAATTAATTAATTTAACCAATAGAAACACCAAGATATGAAGAAAATCGCCTTACTCAGCCTGGCCATGCTCAGCCTTGCAGCGCTTAGCGCCTGCTGCCATCATCACCACCGTGCCTTTGCACGCGTTTACCACGCACCGGCTGCGGCGCACCACCACATAGGGCACCATGCACCGCACCACAACCACCACCATTTTCACAGATAAAAAGAAGCGAGGAGCCCAATTACTACCGACCCCGTGCAAGCACTGCTTGCACGGGGTTTTTGTCAATCGTACATCGAACCTTGTAAATCCCAATCCGTTTAGAACGGGTTGAAGGAAAACCACGGGCGCTTGATGCGGTGCTCGTGCACCGTGATAAAGATGGTAGAGATTTCTTTCACCCACTCGTCAATAATGCGCTGGTGGTAAACATAGGGACGGAAATCCTTACTATCCACCAAAATCATACCGGGAATCGACTCTTTGCCGTATTCAAAGTCGGCCGTCTCAGCTACCAGCTTACCGCTGGGGTCATAAAAGCGAATACCCATACTCAGGGTACCCTTATCCTTGGCTCGGGACACAAGGAAACTACCACCTCGGATAACAACACCGGCAGCGGCTGCGGCGGCATTGTTCATGATTCGGGTAGGCGATGCAGAGAGCAGAGCAATCTCCACGGTGTAGGAATCAGCCGTGGGTTTGTTAACCAAGTGGAACGTATTGGCAGAGGCATCCTGGCGCTTAAGCTCAGCCGTCAACTTCTGCTGGAAATAGTCGCGCAGTTTAATCACCTCAGGAGACTTGGCATGGAGGGTGTCACCGGGCGTAAAGAACTCCAAGCTAATCGGTTTTACATAAACGGGCTGAGACTTATAATTGAATCCCTGCACACGTTCATTCCAGTCTTCATTGTCAGAGATATCCCAATACGAGACAAAGGGCATGCGAGAGCCATCACTCTTCTCAAAGTTGGAAATGAATCCATTACGAGGAATTTGCTCGAAAGGTGCGTTCTGCTGGCAAGAGATAAGCCCGCAGGCCATCAGCATGGTGATAAGCAGAGAGTAAATGAATTGGCGAGTTTTCATGGCCGCCGAGAATAACACAAACAATCTGTTTTGTAAAGAGATAACATAACCCGTATAAAAATAAAAGAAAAGCCGCTGCTCCTTGTCAGGGGAGCAACGGCTTTTTTTTAAGAGCTTATCATTTACTTACGGCGGCGGCGGGCAGCCAAGGAAGCCAAGGCCAGCAAACTAAGCGTAGCCGTTGTGGGCTCAGGTACCAGCTGCCACTCACTGGTAACAGGGGCGTTAAAAGCATACACACCGGCAATATAGACATTCTCACTGTAATCATCCATGTAGAGTTTACCATTTCTGATTTCAACCTTGATACCGAGAATCGTCTCCTCTCCTTTGGTTTCATCAGCATCATCAGAATCCGTAAGCCACAGTTTGTAGAGATTGCCTTCCTCATCATACTCCACGCCCCACAGCGTGAGGGCGTGAGCAACCTCGTCACCGTCACATACGCCAAGGGAAAGAGCGGCTCCACTTTCTAACAACGCTTTGAAATCAACCGTCGTACAGTTGACAGCACCGGGTTCATCACTCTCAACCCAAACTTCCTGTAATAAAGCACTGAGGTCTGACTGCGTAAGACCGTACTGATCATAATAATAGCCGTTACTCGGTGTAAGTGTCAGAGAGCTCTGCTCAGTCGTACCATCGGAATCATCAATTACACTATCATATGATTGATAGTAACGCTCCCAGAGTTCGTCGTCTTTCTCAGCCCAGCAATTATTTTTATCCAAGGGCTCATAAATACCGGAAATCCACCAGTTCATAGCAGAAAGCGCTTCACCGCCCTCGTCAGGATTTGCATTATTGCCAACATACTGAGCCCAGATACTGTCGAGCGTATTCGGTGCATCAGGCGAAGGCAAGAAAGCATTCGGCTCATCCTGCCACCCACCGGCCTGCCACCAGGCAATAATGTTAGCAGCAGAGGCAGCATAGCACATACTGTCTTCCATCGCTGCAAACGATCCGTCATCAAGAAGAGTCTTGTTAATATCATTCCAACCGTAGTTCATACCAACACCGGCTGTCCAGTAAATCGCAGTTTCTGCCGTCGTCTCTTCCGCAGCAAAGGCAGAGGTCAGGCCCAATGATAATACGAGCAATCTCGAGAGTTTCATATAAAGACGAATTGTTAGAAATAATTGTATAGAATCGCCTCAATAAGTCAATCTAAAAGATGGGAATTAATGTCATTGCTGCCTCCTGCTGTTTATGAGCGACGGCGGCGGGAAACCAAAGCGGCCAGAGACAGCAGGCTCAGCGTGGCGGTTGCAGGTTCCGGCACCAGCTGCCAGTTGGCAGACACCGGCGCGTTGATGGCATACACAGAGTCGATGTATGTTCCCTCTTCAAAGTACCTCCAGGCCGGATAATCCTCGGTTGCCTCCTCATCATACTCCGTTCCGGTAATATAAATTTTACCATCCGCCCCCGTCTCAACAGTCGCGCTGTAAAGATTCGGGGTAGTTATCCAACAATCATCAGAGTCTGTCAGCCACAGTTTGGTCAGCACCCCATTGACGTACTCCACACCCCACAACGTAATAGCATGCCCTAGGTCGCTATCCGGTCCGGGAAAGCAAATAGTCAGCGAAATGCAGGCACCACTTTCAAATAATTTCTTAAAGTCAATCTCGGCGGCGCCATCCTTCGACCATTCACCATAAATCCAAGCATCAAAGATGAAGTCTGCAAGGTCCTGACTCGTCAACCCGTACTGGTCGTAATAATACCCATTCGTAACAGGTAGCGTGAGCGGCAACTCCTCCTTCAGTTTTTCGGCATAATAGCGTTCCCATTGCGCATCGGTAGAGGGGGCATACACACCGGAAATCCACCAGTTAATGGCAGCAGCGGGGTCACCTCCCTGATTCCACTCCTGATTACTATCGACATACGTTTGCCAAATGGCATCAATACCTTGAGGGGCGGAAGACGATAGATTTTTGCCGTAGGCGCTATTCTGCCACCACGCTATCTGGTTGGCAGCACTGGCCGCATAGCACATCAGGTCGTCGGCATCGCCGTCATTATTATCAATTTTATTAGCATCATACCATCCGGTCTCTATGCTCACGCCCTGAGCCCACACGGTACCGGTAAAGGCAGAAGAATCAGTTTCGCGGGCACAGACAAGGCCGGCAGCTACCCCCATAGATAAGACCAATATATGAGAGAGTTTCATTACTGTTATTGAACTATGTTTTTATTGTATCAAATTTCACTTTTCACCAGCAGCGCAGCGTAGGCGCCATCGGCCTGCTCTATGTGAGGCAGTGCCAAGTAATCGCGCACGAGGGAGAACTCGGGGTGCCGCGCCAGGAATGCATCCACGTTTTGTCTGTCCTCTTGCCCATCGATGGAACAGGTGGAATACACGAGGCGGCCCCCGGGGCGCACGGCGGCGGCGGCTTGCTCTAAGATGTCGGATTGCAATTGCGCTAAGCGGGTAAACTCACCCGGCTCCAAACGCCAGCGGGCATCCACACGGCGCTGCAACACGCCGGTGTTGGAGCAAGGAACATCCAGCAGCACGGCATCAAAGGCTTGTTTCCATTGCGGCGGGCACGGCTGCGTCCAATCGTGGCAGGCAACCTCCACATGCTTGCCGCCGGCGCGCAGCAAATTGGAGCGCAATTGCTCCAAACGATGGGGGGCAGAATCCGTTGCCAACAGCTGGAGCTCGCCTCGAGTGGCGGCTATCATGGCCGCGGATTTGCCGCCGGGGGCGGCGCAGGCATCCAAAATCTTTTCTCCGGCGGCAGGGGCAAGCAACTGAACACAGTAGCG